>NZ_MDDT01000056.1:0-29321 GCF_001854815.1 Mesorhizobium sp. LCM 4576 | reverse complement strand
GGGCGGATGGGGCCCATTGGGGATACACTGGTCAGGTGGGGCCCGAGCACTGGGCCGATCTGGACAGGAAGAATTTCGTCTGTTCGGCGGGTACGCAGCAGTCACCTATTGATATTACCGACGCCGTCAAGGCCGACATGCCGCGTATCTCAGTAGATTGGCACAAGGGCCCCTGCAAGTTGGTGAATAACGGGCATACCATTCAAATCAATACGCCGGGAGGCAGCACGCTCACCCGCGGGGATCGTACTTTCGAATTGATCCAATTCCATTTTCATACGCCAAGCGAGCATCGCATAGCTGGCAAGAGTTTCCCGATGGAAGCGCATTTCGTTCACAAGGACACAAAGAGCGACAGCTTTGGCGTCCTGGGAGTCTTTCTGAGACCAGGCGCGACAAATGCCAGCTTTGCAAGCCTGGCAGCAGTTTTTCCTGCGCGGCCAGGCGCGTCAATGGYCGCCGATATCGATCCCAGCGGGCTTCTCCCGGCCTCGCTCAGCTACTGGACCTATGAGGGATCATTGACGACGCCGCCCTGCACCGAGAGCGTTGAATGGATGTTGGCAAAAGAACCGGTAGAGGTCGACGCTGCGGATATTGCTCGATTTGTCTCGCTCTATCCCCACAACGCTCGGCCTATCCGTTCACCTAATCGGCGCTTCATCCTAGACATCAATTGAGGCCTTGGAATGCGGCAATAAGGAACGTTGACCGGCAGAGGAGGCGGCCGCAGAACGCGAAAGGGGACCGCCTTTGTTGCCCATCCGACGAAGATGAAAGTGACCGGACCATCGCKGCCGATATAATCGCAATGCAGGCCGGCTTGCTAACGCGCCAGCGATGTGTAATCGGCACCGAGCACATTTCGTCCAGAAAAATTTTCGGACCGCAGACTTCCGGCTCCGGGCATGATCGCCTGCCCATAGGGCGAGGCTCTATTGGTTAAGGCACCGCCACGTCCGCGATGGGAGCCCCGGGCTAATATAAACCGGGTCGGCATGGACCCACTGCTACAGGTCCCCACCGATCCCAGATGCGGCAGCGCCCAGTCTCAGCGCCGTTGGCTTTTCGGTGGAGGCCCTCTTCGGGATCGGCCGTTGAGGCGCGCGTATCGTCCGACCGCATTTAGCCTCGAAGTTCGATCGCTGTTGCGCCCCACCGGGATAATGCGTGGTCGCAGGCGCGTTCCGCGCGGCAGCATCGGCATCGTGTCGTACCGCATCTCGCGGCGGCCTGTCTGAGCCCCTCCCCGTCTCTCAACTCCTTATGGTAGTTGTGACTCACCGAAGCCAGGCATAGCCGCCTCAAAGGCGGCGCCCGACATGTTCTGTCGGGTTTGTCGAGTTCACGATAGGGGCCTCTTTAGCCGATCTCTAGCTCTTCTCCAGGCTAATCGACTGAAAAGAAACCACAAAACTCCTTCTACGGCTCGATCGGTCAAACTGGCATGAATCTTGACCATCTCTTTTGTCAGGCGGGCAGCAGGCTGACTGTCGTGGTTCATGGCACGGGCAGCCAAGATGGAGGGTTGGAGCAAAGCGATACTTAGGGCTTGCGCACGCGTGCTCTTAGCACGGCAAGATATGCGTGCACGGAACGTCCGAATAGCCCTGCAATACAACATCGCTCTGGGCGACACAGCGCACAACTTCATGGATTCAGAATGAACCGCCACACTATTTCAACCGCCAGTACTCGCATTCTGTGGTATAGGCGTATGTTCATCGCTGAAAGATGCCTGATTTCCTTCGCGATGGGCATCTTTGCGCTGCTTCCAGTTTACCTGTTGTCGATTGGGCGAGACGAGATCTTCTTTGGCTCGATCTCGGCAGCAGGCATGGCGACCGCCATCTTAATCGTCTTGATCAGTCCTTCGCTCACCCGGCACTTTAGCGTGCGAAGGCTTGCACCTATCGGCGGCCTCCTCTATGCAGCGGGGTGCGCGACCATCCTCCTAAACGAGTTTTCGGGGGTGCGCGCGACCCTCCCCTACTTCCTGAGCTACATGCTGCAATCGGGTGGATGGGCGCTGCACTTCACCGTGGGCTCGATCTGCATTGCCGCCCTCTCAAGCGATGCAGACCGGTCATCGAGTTTCATGGCCTACTCTGCATTCTCAACCTTAGGGGTAACCTGCGGACCTCTGCTAAGCAGCCTGCTTGCCCGGTTCACCGGCTTGGGCACGCTGGACATGTTCATTCTGGCAATGCTTGCGGCGACGGCAGCTTCCGCATTGTCATCGTGGGCAGCGCAGCGTGCGGCGAACATCCGCGACGCCGATATTCCCAACCACGCCTCGCTTGCACGGGAGCTTTTCACTCTTCTCTTCAGCAATTCCGCAATGTTTTTTGTACTCGTACTGCTGTCGGCAAGCATTTACACCACGTTGATAAACTTCCAAGCTCYATTTGCGAACAATTCCGGTCTTCGGTATGAAATATTTTTTGGCTCTTGGGCGATAGCCGTAGTCGGCTCCAGGTTTGCAATTGGTCCGCGCGTGAGCCGCGGTGCGGCCGATCGGATCTTGCCGCTACTCCTGGGCGGGATGGTTATTTCGCTTCTCGGTTTCCACTACTCTCCGGGCCATCCTGTTATTTACGCGGTGGGATCGCTGGCGACCGGCATAACCTACGGGCTATCGTATCCCCTGATGCAGGCAGAAGCTGTCCGCGTGACTGCGCCGCAGTCCCGAACCTTGGTGCAGATCATCTTCAGTCTTTCCTATTTCCTTGGCTTGTATTTCTTCCCTTTCGCTGCCGGCATCGTCTCGGTTCACCTGGGGTACAATACACTGACGTTGTTAATTGCCGGCTTGGCCCTGCTGCAAACGGCTATTGCTCTTGTTGGCTATCGCACGACGCGCCGCAAGCCGGTCTCGACCGTAGCGAGCAACAAAGGCTAAACCACGATGTGCGGGAGGTCACACGTCGTCATCGGAGCCGGGCCAGTCGGTCGGGCGGTGGCCCTTCAACTTGCGGGCCAGCCGGACACGTCGGTTGTCCTGATTGACAGGAGCCATTCTGTGCTTGCTACGGCGCAAGGGCTTCTGGGCGACCTCAAAAACGTCCGCTTCGACGGGTCATTTGGTCCATGCGCGCACTCAATTCAAGCACGATCGCTGATCATGGCTACGTCTTGGAACGACTGCCGAAATCTGGTCGGCAAACTCGCGCAACAAATGCACGAGGCAGGTCTACACACCCCTATTATTTGCGTCGGCAGGCCAGACCCCGAGGATCCTGACATCGCCCGGATGCCGCCTAACGGTCCGCCGGTAGTCTTGGGAGCGGGTCTCGAACCAGGATTGGTTGAATCGTTAATCTCACTGGCAGCAGCTGAACTAGACGGCTTAGAGAGCATCGTAACTCATTGCGGAGGGATTCCCAAAATTCCAGAACCTCCACTGAACTATGCTCTCGCCTTTGGACGTCGGCTGCCCATAGAGCAGAGGCCCGCGTTGGCTCGAGTCAATGGGCGAGCCGTAACACGAAATCGATTTGAAAGCGTGTCTTCGCTGTTCGTGGAGGGTGTCGGACTTCTTGAGGCATACGATGACGCAATGGTTCCGTCGACTGCCGCAARCACTCATCTCAGCATTCCGACCCTCCGACAATTGACTGTGCKATGGCCGGGCTTTGCGGATGGCGTTCGGATGTTGCATCGCCTCGGGCTGCTGTCCGACGAGGAGATTGAGATCGGGAGCACCCGCCTGCGGGTCAAGCACGTCACGGAAGCGCTTTTAACTCGCCGGAGCCCAAAGGAACATGGCGACCAGGTCATCCTTGATGTGGCCATTGAGGATCGCCATCGCAAACCTGGCCGCTGGACGTGCATCCTTCGCTCCGCACTTCAGGAACGAGGCTTCTCAAGCATGGCTATCGCGACCGCGGTTCCAGTGGCCGCAGCCGTGGAATGCGTCACGCGCAAACAGTTGCGGGGCGCCATACACCCCGGTGAAGCCACTCTCGCCGAAGTCGCCTCGATGGCCCTCGGAAAAATGAGGGGAAGCCGGATGGCTGTCTTAGCCGAGCGCGCAACTGGGCTGTTGGAAACAACCATGATTTTTGGAGCCGGTCATGCAAAAGCGGAAAACACTGCTCGTGGGCAGCGGACCAGCAAACCTTGCACTGCTGACGTGCCTGAAAGAATGGGKTTCCTCGGTTCTGGATTCGCTGGAAGTCCTTGAGCGCCGCGGCAGTGCAGAATGGCACCCAGGCATTGCTTTCGAGGATTCAAGGCTCCAAGTCTCCTTGTTCAAGGACCTGGCGTTCATGAGGAATCCGGCAAGCCCATTCACTTTTTTATCGTTCTTGCACGACAGAGAGCTTCTCTACCACTTTATTCATACGAACGAACTATATCCTTCAAGGAAGCTGTTCTCCGACTATCTGGTCTGGGTAAGCGGGTTTTTTACGAATGAGATTTGTTTCGGCAAGGAGGCGGTGGAAGTCAGGTTCGGCGAGAAGCCATYGGGAACCCCAACGCTTGTGGTCACTGTCCGGGATGTGTCGAGCGGGGACGTTTCGGAAACCGAAGCTGACGACTTGGTCGTAAGCCTTGGGCATGAACCATACGTTCCCGAAGAACTGGCCGTGGATCCCGGCCGCGTGGTGCATTCAAACTTCTTCCTGTCCCCTGCGAACGAGGGAAAGATCAACGCGAACGCTCGCGTTGCAGTCGTCGGGTCCGGGCAAAGCGCCGGCGAGATAGTCAGATTCCTGCTTCAGGATCGGGAAGTATCGGAAGTTATCGTCGTTGGCCGGCGCCACCTCTTTGAACAGACGGATGACAACCCGTTTGTAAATGACTTCTACACCTATCCACACTCGCTAAAGCTCGCGAAGCTGCCACCCGAAGATCGCAATAGGTTTCTTACCGACACGAGGAATACGAACTTCTCCACCGTCACCAAAGACGTCCTAAAAAGCATCTACGATCTTCGCTTCGAAGACCAAGTGTGTRGACGCGATCGGCTCAGACTGTTTCCGTATACGGAAATCACGGCGGCGGAGCGTGTTGAGGATAGCTTTCGTCTTCACCTTCGCGGAATCGGAAGCAGCCAAGACCTGACAACGCTTGAAATTGACCTTCTGGTTTGCGCGACGGGCTTTTCGAACCGTCGCCATTTATCCTTCCTCCAAACGCTGCAACCAGTCATCGAAGACGCCGCTCTCGTTATCGACGAGTCGTTTGAAGTGGATCTCGGTCAGACGGCATTGCRCCGCTCCGGTCCGCGACCTCGCGTTTTCCTCATGAACCACTCTTTTGGCCTTCGGGGCCCAACGGAGCACACACTCGGCGGTCTGGCCGAGCGCGCAGCGGTCGTGGCGAAGGCGTTGCAGAATGGCGCGTGCTTTCAACCCCCTGCGGACCGCCCGGATATGTTGCCAGCTGAATGCCCCCCGAAAATCGAGAGTGGAACGAAATGATCTATCCAAAAATAATAGATCTCAAAAATGACGCACGTGCGGTCGCTGTCTCGATTGATGGCGGCATCGTCAGGCATGATCCCTTCCCAGAAGGGGGTAACGTTTCGGTACGGCTGTTGAAGTTCAGTTCGGGCGCAACCACTTGCCGTCACAACCACGGGGAAGTCGAATTTTGGACAGTGATCTCTGGCGGCGTTCGAATTCACCTGGATGAAGAGGCCTTCCTGCTGCTTGGCGGAGAGAGCATTAGGGTCGACCCGCTGCGCAGGCATAGAATTGAGGCGTTGGACAGCGGTGCAGTCATGCAGACGATGTGGTGGCACAGCCGCGCAGCGTTCGAAGAGGCGATTTCCACGAAGGAAGCGACGGCAAAAGACAGACCGTTGTTGCTGGTTCCCGCCATGCTTACCCCGAATGGGCACATRCACATAGGTCATGCCTCAGGACCGTTCCTCCACGCGGATGTGTTGCGCCGAATTGCTGAGACCGGCGACCGAGAGGTCTTCGTGCTGCAGGGCACGCACGGTCATCTTGAGCACATTGCAATTGCGGCCGACGCTGCAGGACTGGAATACTACCAGCTCGCGGAGAAAAATAGAGCTTCTTTCCAGGAGGCTCTGGATCGGCTCAACGCAGTCCCGGATATCTTCCTTAAGACAGAGCCTGACCGCCGCGGCAAGGCGGTCGTTCTCGAGGTCTTCAAGCGACTTTGTAGCAAGGGCCTGATCGCTGAAAGAGAGCATTTGGTCCCATATGACGTGGAAAGCGGGCGGTTCAGGGTTGACGCCTTTGTCCACGGCAAATGTCCCTATTGCGGCGGCTATGCTTCCGGCCATGAATGCGAGGATTGCGGCGCGCTGGTCCTCGATGCCGAACTTCAGGATCCGGTTGATCTCGAGGGGCGTTCCCTGGAACGTCGCCCGCTGAAGCGCCTTTTCCTGAACCTCGCTCCAATGCATGACGCCCTCGAATCCTTCGCCTCGCGGTCCTTCCTGCCCATTTACGCCAAGCACTATATCGAATCCTGGCTGAGGCKGGGGCTTCCGGAAGTCTGCATCTCTAATCCAACCCGAGAGGGAATCCGGCTTCCAATCCCAGGATTTGAGTGTCAGCGGTTCAACATCACCATCGAACACGTGCCTCGGCACTTGCTTGCCTTAGAAATGATAAGGGAAAAGAGCGGATGCCCTGCCTTGTGGTACCAAATTCCGCGGGACGAGATGCCGGAGCTGAACATTCTTTTCGGCRCGGACAACGCCTTCGGACGTTTGTTGGTCATTCCCGGCGTACTTTCGGCGCTTGATCTGCACGAGWTGCTCCCTCGACGGATTTTCGTAAATCAGATGCTCACTCTCGATGGGAAGAAGTTCTCAACATCACGAAATCACRCAATCTGGGTGAACGATATCATTGCAAAAGGATCCGGCGAGCCGCTTCGCTTCTACTTGTGTCGCCGGCGCCCGGACGGTTGTGTTGAGGACTTCTCCCTGAGTTCTTACGAAAGATGGAAACGGAATTTCTGGGACGAACGGCTGTTAAGATCGACCGCGAAGGCTAACCAGGTCATCGAGCGGGTCGCAACCGATGAGCTCCCTTGTCCTGGCCAGTGGTCAGCCACCGACATTGCGTTCCTGGCGGAGTRCAGACGCTTCAACGCGGAAGTGCGAGCGCGTTTCGAAGCGGATTACCCGGACGTGCGTCAGCTGACGCGTGCAATCGAGGCGTTCGTCGATGCAATCGGCCGCTATTCATGTTCAGTGCTGCACGTTCCAGCTGCAGCGAAGGAAAACGAGGCGCTTAACCGGACCGCGGCCCGCGCAGTGACCTTCGCACTTGTCGGACTCTGTGTCGCGGCCTACCCAATCATACCTGATTTCGCCGTCAGCATCGCAGGCAGTCTTGGGCTGGGGGTTCCCAAGCTCAGCTGGTTAGACCGCGACTGGATGGCCGAGCCAGTGCGTATGCCTGAAAGCACTGGCGCCAGAGGCGGTGAATAGCCGGCAAAATGATTTCGGACTTACATGGAGCCGCACATCGAAGAGYGGGCGCCGGGGAAGGCGCGCCAGGAAACGTCGGCGATACGTCTGACGTGGACGCCGATGCCGGTCCGGTCATAGCTCCATCCGTCCCCAGCATAGGTGGCCTTCGGTGTTCGCGCGAGTTTCTTATCTGTCGATAAAACTGTCAGTCGATCGCCACTGTCCTTCCCCTCTCGCCGACGTCAAAGAATCTCGCGTAAGGCCCGTGCGAGAAGTGGCGGCGCAACTCATGAAAATTCTCGATCGTTTGCTCTAGCGGTCGCTTTTCCTGGCGCTGAAGCGTCGCCGTACTGGAAAATCGCAGCGCCGGAACGCCTAGGAAGTCCCAAATCGCTGCCAAGCATGTGGCAGGTTCGCGCAGAAGGCGCTCGTACTCGATTTCAAGCATATTGCTCTTCGTGAAGGATCGCGCGACCCGAGCGTGAAAATCGTCGGCAGCCTTGAAGTATGCCTCGCAGTCGGCGGTCGATAATCTAACTTGCGGCGGCGGAGCATCATTGTCCGACCTGAACTTCAGCCATTGACGCGTTTGTCTCGCCTGTGCCAGTGACCGCAGCGATTCCAAGGTATTTTCGCGGACCACCAGGATGACTCTGAGGCCCGGCCAGCGTGTCAGCTCTGCAAAAAAACCCGGGCGATCATGAACTTGAGGTTCGTTGACCTTGCAGCCCACATGCGTCGCCTTCTTGTCGCTCTGCGCGGGAYAGYACGAGTAGGCAAGCTCAAGCAGCTCTCGATCGCTGYGAAGCAGACGATGCTTATCAGGCCAAGTCGTGGCATATGGATTAAGCAGTTCACCGTTGCTCAACACACTCGGATGCGCATTCAGCAATTCTTCCAGGTAATGCGTGCCAGTTCTTGGCATCGCCAGGATTACGAATGGCGCAGGCGGCGGTATGTGGCTATCAGTCATTGCGTGTGTTCCTAACCAGCATTAGTCGCGGCAGTTCGGGTGGCGCTTCGGACGAGATGCCTGATTGCGATCTTCGAGACTGCCTCGCTCAAGGACGTTTCGCAACCGGTCGGACTAGCTCGAACTCAAGCAAACCGTACAATCGGAGGGATAGCACCATGGTCTGCGCTGACAGGGGCGAGTGCCCAAGCCTCGGCACCGACGCAGCCGCATCAGCGCATCAGGCGCCGTCGCAACAGCGCCGCCGACAAGAAGAACGGCAAAACCGCGTAGATGCAAAGTGTCGTAACATGCAGGCCGAGGCTTTCAGCCGGACGGCCAAGCATGACTGACCGGATCAGGTCGACCGAGTGTGCCAGAGGCAAGAGGGACGATATCTGCTGAAATGCGCTTGGCATTTGGCTGACCGGAAAGACGGCCCCGGACAGGAACAGCATAGGTGTGAGAACAAGCGTTTGATAAAATACGAGACAGTCGTAGTTGGGCGCAAGCGCCGCGACGATCATGGCTAGACTTGCGAAAGCAAGCCCGGTTAGGGCGATGATTGGCAGCGCGTAGAGAAGGGATGGCCACGCGGCATAGCCGAGCGTGGCAGCAACTAGCGTAATCGCCGTACCGGCCAGAAGAGACTTGGTGCCGGCCCAGGCTAGTTCACCAAGTACGATGTCGCCGAGCGTGAGCTGAGTGCACAGCATCGCTTCCCAGGTGCGTTCGCCTCCCATGCGAGCAAAAGTCGAGTAGATCGTTTCGTAGGTCGCCGAGGTCATCGCACTTACCGCGGCCATGCCAGCCGCCAGAAAAGCTACGTACGAAGTGCCTTCAACACGACCTATCATTATCCCGAGGCCAAAGCCGAGAGCGAACAACGAGATCATCGGCTCAGCGAGGTTTCCGAGAACCGCCGCAAGGGCAATTTTCTTCCAAGCCAAAAAATTGCGGCGCCACACTGCAACCCAATTCCAGGCATTGGCGGGCATAACGGCCAAATAACCTTCGGTCATTGTTCAGTCCTTCATCTCGCGCCCGGTCAGCCGCAAGAAGACATCCTCGAGATTCGGCGGACGCTKCAAAAGGCGCAGACCAGCAACCCCACGCAGCTGCGTGAGCACCTGCTCGGGATCGGGCGCATAGCAAAAGAGGGTTTCGCCGCTCAGCTCGATGCGTTGCGCGTACGGCTTGACCAGCGATCTCAGTTCATGTGGATTGCCGCCATAGACTTCGACCACCTGGCAGCCGATCTGCTCGTCGATCAACGCGTGTGGTCGCCCTTCGGCGATCTTGCGCCCCTGCTCGAGCACACACAGCCGGTCGCACAACCGCTCGGCTTCCTCCATGAAGTGAGTGGTCAAAAGTATCGTTTTGCCCCGCGCCAACAAGGAACGCAGGCGTTCCCAGATCAGGTGGCGCGCCTGTGGATCGAGGCCAGTGGTCGGCTCGTCCATGACCAAGAGTTGCGGATCATTAATCAGCGCACGGGCTAGCGTCAGGCGTCGCTTCATGCCGCCGGACAGTTCGGCGACGCGCGCATCCGCCTTGTTCTCGAGGCGGGCGAACTCGAGCAGCGATGGGCTGACCGCTTCAACCTCGCGTTTGCTCATGCCAAAGTATCGCCCGAACACCAGCAAGTTTTCACGTACCGTGAAYCTATGATCAAGGTTGTCGAACTGCGGGACCACCCCGATGCGTCCACGTRCCAAACGGGCACGTGCCGGCACTGGCACGCCAAACACCGTGATCTCGCCTGCGTCAGGCGTTGCCATACCGAGGAGCAGCCGTGTAATCGTGCTTTTGCCCGCGCCGTTCGGCCCCAGCAGCCCTAAGCACTCTCYCGGTGCAACGGTGAATGACATGCCGTCGACAACGACCCTTTTGCCATATGATTTCGTCACGCCGACAAAGTCGATTGCCACCATGGTCGCRCACTCAAACCAGCGTAAGGGCGCCGTCGACCGGYGATAGTTCAGTTTCGGGAATTTTGGTCAACAGCATACCATCGGACCATATGTGTTCAATTTGTCCCCAGCGGCAGGCTGCGGCAGCACCCGGAAAGGACCCACGTTCATGGTCGGCACTCGTATTGCAAAGCAGCGGAATGCCCGTGAGTTTTTCATATTCGATGAGTAGCTCGGCCACCTTGTGCTCAGAGGTTCTGGAAACGGTCTGCAGTCGGGCGGAACCTTCGGGATGCACGACAGCGGGGACCTTGTCCCGCCATTCCGCCCATGTCTGATGGTCGAACAACATGTAAGGATCCGGCGTTCCGGGGCTGAATATTTCCGGCGCGCGGTCCTCAAGATATCGTCGGTTATTGTCCCGCTCCTCCTGTTCAATGCAAAAGACGAGTTGTCCGTCCTCGACAAGGGCGACCGGGCCGTCATGCGTCAGCTTGATACCACAAATGCGCATAATGCTTCCTCGTCTAACGCAGGCAATTCGACAGATCCGGAGGCCGAACCGGACTCCGAAAACGGGCGAGCAAGCAGTCTTGGTTGGGGGTCTCACCCTGGCACTGCAGGTGGTCGACAGCGATCAACGTCTCGTTCAGCATTGCCATGACAGTCTCGGCACCAGCGGCGTGACCCCAGCGCCGGCAAGTGGCATCACGCGCCGATCCGAATACCAGGTGTCCCCCTGGCGCAAGCATCCGCGCAAGGTTGCTGATGGCAGCGCGCATCTCGGCTATGCCGTTTAGGTAATAGAGAACCTCCGCCACGACGATCAGATCGAACGGTTCCTCAGTCGAGAACTGTTGAACATCGGAGACTACCCAGGTGATGTGCGGTAGGTCCTTCATCCGGCTGCGCGTTCGATCAATCGCGCGCGGCACGACGTCRATTACTGTAAGCCGTTGGCAATGGGGCGCTAGCCTTTCCGTGAACGCGCCTCCCGCACACCCGACTTCAAGTGCATTTGTGATGGATCCCTGCAAAAGCGACAGCCGCAGCATTTGCGTGTGACGCTCCCGCTCGAACGGATTGGCATCGAGCAGCCACGGATCGTCTGCGGCCAATTCCCGATCCAACAATCGATGATTATTGTCCAACTTCAAAATCGTCTACCTCGATGCGCAACCATCACTCGTCGGAAGTCACCAGCACCGAACAATCCTGTGCAAGATGGCGCATACGATTCTGCACCGCATCTGCCGACAATTTTGTAGTGCTTGATTCAGTGGTCAGGTTCTGGACGGGAGCCTGTTTCTCATCCTTAACTGCCACGGTGGCAGCGAAGCTGCGCGACAGCCAATCGCTGTTGCTCAACGTACACAACGCATAGGCTTTCAGGGGGAGCAAGAGAAAGACGTTGATGAATGTGTGGACAGAGAAGCCTATAAATCGAAGTTGGCGAGCACGAAGCGCCACCACGCTGCAGCGAACGATGCTCATGAATACAATCATAAGGATTGTCCACCAGGGCAYGGTGCCCATCAGTACGAACTGCGCGAGGCCTGTTAGCACCGATATGGCGAGTAGTAGCGGCCCGAGATTCTGTCCCACCACGTCCAATGTTAGAAAGCTGTTGAGGCCCGGTAGCAGATTCAGTGCAAGCCAGGTGTCCCGGAAAGTGCTGCGTGCCCACCGGAGTTGTTGGCGCAGATAAGCCCCCAGGCTATCTGGAACGACTGTTGCCGCAATGGCGTCCGGGACGTWCTCAGTTCGAAGGCCTGCTTTCAGCATTAGGATCGTAAGATGGCGATCTTCACCGAAGTCGCTTGGCTTTCCCCGAAATGTTTGGGTCTCATACTGATCCAGCAGCAAAAGGAGTGCGGATCGACGGTACATGGCACACGGACCGCAGCAGCACATTACGGCGCCGAAGCGAGCCTGCGCTGCGCGTTCCTCGTTGCAAGCCAGCCAGTACTCCATGTCGATCAACCGGGTCAGCCAGGTGTCGCCCCGGTTGCTGGCTGTCAATTGACCCATGGCTGCGCCGATCCCTGGATCCTGCATCTTCAGCGCAAGCTTTGTGACRACATCGGACGCTAGCATCGTGTCCGAGTCGACGTTGAGCACCAAATCTCCAGATGATCGGCGTATCGCTGCGATCTGTGCCTTGCGCTTTCCGGCATTTCTGGGGAGCAGAATGAAGATGAAGTTCGGGTGGCCCGAGAAGCTCTGGTGAACGGGACGAACGGCGTCCCGATTCCCAGAACCGTCATCAACAACATAGACTCGCAGTTTTCCGGCGTAGTCCTGGTTTGCAACCGACGTGAGGCACTCGAAGAGTGTGCGCGGGTCCTCGTTGTAGCAAGGAATGATGACGTCCACGCTCGGCCAAAGATGGGGACTGGCTAAGTTGTCCGAGACCGATGAAACGTTTGCCGGCCGGGCATAAGCGGCCTGCATGCTCTTATATGTGGTCGAGAGCAGCGCATAACATGAGATGGTGACAGTGCTGACTGTGCCAAGAAGGTCCATGAGGTCTTCGGTTCGTTTAGTGTTGTTGGGAAAGYGAGCGCATTGCAAAGCCGCGGTCGTGCAAAGCTGGAATTATGCGCGAGAGGGCCAGGATGGTTTGGCTTCGCAACCCGGCGTCACTGCCCGGCTTCATCTCGCTAGGAGGGCAGCCGTCGTGCAAGAGCACGATTGCGCCAGGCCGGACGGAGGCCAGCACTGCATCGACGATTGCATCGACACCGGGACTGAACCAGTCTCGCGGATCCGCCGACCAGTGAACAGCCGACAGCCCAAGGCTGGCCGCAGAGGCGATCACTTGTTCGGTCCAGATGCCATAAGGAGCGCGCATGTACCGCACCGAGGCTCGAGGGCAGGCCGCTTTGATGGCTCTGTTCGCATCGAAGATCTCACGCTGCACTACGCCGGGTTCGCACTCGGACAGATCAGGGTGAGTCATCGTATGGTTAGCTACCTCGTGCCCTTCCGTGATCATTCGTTGGATTAGTGCCGGCTGGTCTGCCGCGTACGCGCCAATGACGAAGAAAGTCGCCGACACACGGTGTTGCGCCAGCACGTCGAGCACCTTCGGTGTGCAAAACGGATGAGGGCCGTCATCAAACGTCAAATAAACGGTAGGTTGCCCGGCACCGTTTGCGCACTCGCTGTACACTTTGGACAAAGAGTCGAGGTGGCTCAAAGCTCTGCTCCGTTCCGATCAATCATCTCGCCGGCGGGCCAATCGGAGATCGGACGTCCAACTGGCACGACAACGACGAGTGCGTCGTCTATGCGCGTGGGCGGTTTGTCGAGAAGCGCGAAGTGAAGGGTGGAGCGCACGCGAATGCCCGACTTGACGACCAGCAGACCGCCTCGTCCCAATCTTGCAACGTGTTTATGMAACGCTGGCCGAACCGTGCCAAAGCCGAAGGGAACCCCGAGTTCCCGCAACACGGGAAGCAGAACGCGGAATGAACTGCTGAGTCCGAGCCCCTCGAGATCCCGACGAATCCCGTACAATCCGAGTTCRGCCACTAGCAGATCAGCCCCATCGATTCTGATGAATCGGCGCAGCAAGCCTATGTGTGCCGCAATACCGCTCGAGTCATACGCGATCGCACGGAACTCAGGTCTAGCTCCGGCCCAACTTCGGCTGCCTTCGAACGGCTTGGCATTAAAGGCGCCGGTCGGTCCGTAGGTCCTTCGAAAGAATTCGGCGAGCTCGACATGGTCGGAAAGCTCCAACTCGTTTTCCCAGCACAGCTTCCACCGCACCTGAGAGCGCATACAAAGACTCCTTTTCTGATACTTCSCGAGGGCGCGCATCACGCGTTGGAGCCCGCGTGATCTGGTGCGAGTTCAGACGCGGCCGTCGGTGATCGCGATACTAGCCAATTGAACTGGCAGAACCTCGTACGACGGAGTTCCAGCGCTGATGGGCTCTCTCAAACTTGCCGTCCTTCCTGAGCCATACCCTTCATTTCGAGCTTCTAATGCAGCACCGCCGTTGATCGGTAAAATCGATTGTTTGGATCGCTAATATTCGTTCGGTGGATGTCAGGGCTATGCCTTCCAAGGGTCCTGACCGCTCATGATCGGCTGGCCGAAGTTGGTGCTGTGCGCCGTCAGGTTCCCCGCAGCCAATATGACTGCGCGCGAAGAGCAGATTTGATCGAGACCGCGTTGAACCGGCGGTGGAAATCGACACGCTCAGYCCCGCAGCGAGGGCATAGCCACGATGCCGATGGTGCGTTGTGCTCGCGAATCCATGCCTTGCCCGCTGAAAATGCGACAGGCGGCTTCGAGTGTCGGGGCCGCAGGAGCGCCCGTTGTGGTCCGAGGTTTACTGGACCCCAGGGGGATATGAATCCACAGCACGGATGGGATTTATCCAATCAATCAATTTGACTGATCTGATTGAAAACTGCATTCATGGTCAGACTTCAACGCAGATTGAGCGAGGTACAAACKGGGGCCGGGAAAAACGGCTCTGAACGAGTTCTTGTCCAATCACCTCAACAACTAACATGCACCACGTGGCTTTGYCGTTTCACTAAGTTTGGCGCCGTCGACCCGCTGGTGACCGAATTATAGTCGCACCTCAGCAGGTGCGTTTGGAACAAGCTGGCGCCTCAATTCGACGTCGGGTCAACCCTTCAAAACGCGCTGCCCGATTTGCCCCAAAGCGCACGGAAAAYGCAGCTGTCGCTGACACACCGGTTGAATGTTCAACGTCCGATTGGCCGGCCGGAGCGACAATCGACCGGAACGGACCAGAGCCAATGAAACATTCCGACTGGTTGTGGGATGTGCGCAGTGAGTGCGACGCCTGCATCGGCCACCGCAGTATATATTTGACTTTTGACGACGGTCCTCACCCGCTTTGTACACCGCAGATCTTGAATCTGCTCGCCGAACATCGGGTCCCGGCGACGTTCTTCGTCATTGGCACCTATGCCTTGGGCCAGCCGGAGCTAATTCAAAGAATGGTCGCGGAAGGGCACGAGGTAGGCAACCACACGATGACTCATCCGGACCTGTCTAGATGCGGGTTCGACGAAGTGCAGCGTGAAATATTTGACGCTAATGCGGCTATTATGATGGCTTGCCCGCAAGCATCAGTTCGGCACTTGCGCGCCCCATACGGGAGCTGGACCGAAGAGGTCTTTGCCGCGTCCGCCATCGCTGAACTGGCAGCTATCAAATGGTCGGTTGATCCGCGCGACTGGTCTTGCCCCGGGGTGGACACGATCGTCGATGCGGTGCTGGAATCGGCGAAGCCCGGCGCAATCGTCCGCTTGCACGACGGGTTTCCTCCCGACGAGTTGGTAGCCGTATCTGGTGCAGGTCTGCGCGATCAGACCGTCACGGCGGTATCCCGTCTAATCCCAGCTCTACTTGAGCGCGGATTCCAAATCCGCTCGCTTCCTCATTTTGATTGAAACGCACCGCCGGCCAACTCCGCGCTTTGGCCGCTGCTATCTACGAGGGCACTCGTGCCGGTTGTCCGCGCAGCGATAATTTTCGTCAATTACCTTAGTCGGGGTTCGCGCCGCCTACTGGCGGTGTGCCCATTGCCGTTGACTATGCGCCCAATGGTGGCTGACCCTGTCGGAACCAGGCGCCTTCTGTGCGGGAGGGAGGTTTGTCGAGGCGCCATACGGAAAGGGGGAGCGCAGGCGAGTGCCCGCGAGAACGGTCGCCGGAAACTGGCGAGTGAACCTCCCAACGCGTGYAAAACCCCACCGAAATTAACGATCGCTGCCGCCACGACACCAGATACTTCACCTCTTCAGCCCGTCTGAGCCCAAGCAGGTCGCCTCGGCGGTGCGTAGTCTGTCAACGACGACCAATCGCGGCTCCAAAGAGGCCATGGCGCACACAACATGGCGTCGTTCGTCACTTTCGCCCTCAAAATCTGGTCGAGAACCCGCCCCGAATCCATCAAGCGCCGACGAAAAGTCACCGGATGGCGCAGGACTCTTGCAGCACATCTCCGGAGCTAATGAGCTTCCCCGGCTGCTTCACTTTGCCTCCCCGATTTGATTTGCATATAAAGGCACTTTTCACATATGGCGTCTCGTGACATTGGTGAAATCTATTGCTTGGATGACATGCATCCATGCGCCAGATTGGAATTGGAATGCGGTTTAAGGGCCTTGATCTGAATCTCCTCGTCGCGCTCGACGCTTTGATGGCCGAGCGTAACCTCACAGCGGCTGCTCGCAGTATCCACCTTAGCCAACCAGCCATGAGCGCGGCTGTCGCCCGGCTGCGCGGCTATTTTGGTGATGAGCTTTTTACAATGAGAGGCCGTGAACTCATCCCGACACCCCGAGCCGAGGCCCTCGCCTCGCCGGTCCGCGAGGCGCTGCTGCATGTACAGCTCTCGATTATTTCCTGGGAGGAATTTAACCCGCAGAAATCCGATCGCTGTTTTAGGGTCATGCTTTCCGATTACATGACGATCATTTTCTTTCAGAGGGTCATTGACCGTGTTGCACGAGAAGCCCCTTTCGTCAGCTTCGAACTCCTGCCTCTCGTTGACGATCTGGAAGAACTTTTCCGGCGCGGCGACGCCGATTTTGTGATACTGCCTGAATTGTTTCTGTTAAACGGGCACCCAAAAGCGAGGCTTTTCGACGATACACTCRCCTGTGTGGGCTGTCGGACAAACAAGGAACTGTCGGGAAAGTTCACGTTCGAGAAATATATGTCGATGGGGCACGTAATGGCCAGATTTGGGCGTTCGCAAAAGCCGTCCATWGACGAGTGGTTTTTGATCGAGCATGGCCTCAAGAGGCGGGCCGAGGTGGTCGTGCAAGGATTCAGCATGATCCCTTTGATGCTACCGGGCACCAGTCGCATTGGGACAATGCCCTTGAGGCTGGTTGAGCACTTCGCAAAAACGCTACCGCTGCGCGTCGTCGAACTTCCGCTCTCGTTGCCGGTGTTCACTCTGGCGTTGCAGTGGCCTGCGCTTCAGAATGGCGATCCGGCAAGCATCTGGATGCGGAAGATTTTGCTGGAGGAGGCGTCTCGACTGGCGACATAGCCGAAGGCTGCGGTATGATTTGCACAACTTTGGATCTGCTCAGCGTTTCAGCGGCGTTCTTTGTCGCGAGTGGCCGCCTGTCATCTCCGCCAGGAGGCGCAACTGGACACTTGCCGGTTCCCTGCCCGGCGCGGGCCGCAGATCAATACGAGCCAGTCGTTTCGCTGACGTAGAAGCCTCCCCGCTGAGTGGAGCCATCCCTGCTGCCGTCGGTGCCTATGAGGCCAGCGACGGAGCAGTATCGGGGATGGWCGGCTCGCCTGCCTGCGCGGCATGGCCGGWATCGAGAGCAAGCTGGTCGGTCACTGCGCATTCGGGTCGATCACGACGTCGATAAGGCTACGCTGACCGGTGAAAAGGCGGCTCAAGCGAGAGCGGAACATGACTGCGTGTACCCTGATCGACTAGCGATACTATTTCCGGCGTCCTGAAATTCCAGCACTCACAATGTACAGGAAAACGGATTTGTGAACGACGCCCTTCGAAATGCRTATTCCGGTGACGCTGGACGGCTATTCCAACCTGACGCCGGTCGCAAACAAATCGTTCGGAGTCCGCCTCGGGCATGCGCCCCCCCATCCATTTCTTGAATGCTTCTTATCCAAAATATCAATTTCCCTAATAGCGCCGAATTTTGCATCACAACAATGCTGATCTCTTTCGCGTCACCGAGATTCATGTCAGCCGCCAGACGGGAGCTTAAAAGGCATGACTGACCAGCTTACGAATGAAATCCTGGCGGAGATCCTCGAGCACGCYGAACTGGATGCGAATCCGATCACTCTTGAGACAAAGCTGACTGATTTGGGCATCCATTCGCTGGAAATGGCGGATATCCTGTTTGATCTTGGGAAGAAACACGGGATCCAGATCGAATCGGACACCACTGACGCCTGGAGCAATTTGCAGAATGTGGGCAGCGTGGTCGAGGCCGTCCGTGCGCTTGATGAGCACTGACGATGAACAAGCGCGTTGTTATCACCGGCATAGGCGGGATTTGTGGGCTCGGCAGCTGTGCTGCCGATATTTGGGCCGCCATGTGCGAGGGCCGTTCAGCAATCGGCGTGTTGAGCAGTCCCTCCCTGCACGACATCACCGCTCGCACGGGATGCGCGATCCGCAATCTTCCTCAGCATGAGATCGACCGTAAGCAAATTCTTTCGATGGATCGGTTCAGCGTGCTTGCTGTGCTTGCCGCTCGCGAAGCAGTCCAGCAATCAGGGCTGACCGCGTCTGACACAAACCGCTATCGCCTTGGTGCGACGGTCGGCGTGGGCGTCTGCGGATGGGAGGCGATTGAGCAAGATTACCGGGCTATGCTGCTCCACGGCAGAAAGAGGACCGGGGCCTTCACCGCGCCCAAGGTCATGCCGGGCGCTGCTGCTGGACATGTCAGCATGGACCTTGGACTGCGCGGTCCCGTCTACGGCGTCACTTCGGCTTGTTCCTCCTCTAACCATGCCATTGCCTCCGCCGTCGACCAGATCAGGTGTGGCCGCGCTGATGTGATGGTGGCAGGTGGCGCCGATGCGCCATTGATTTGGGGAGTAGTGAAATCGTGGGAGGCTATGCGAGTGCTATCGCCTGACACTTGCCGGCCTTTTTCCGCGAACAGGCAGGGCGCTGTTCTCGGCGAAGGCGCAGGCATGATAGTCTTGGAAAGTTACGACCATGCCCGCGCCAGAGGCGCTGAAATATTGGCGGAATTGGCCGGTGCGGGCCTTTCGGCCGACGCTTTCGACATCGCGGCACAGACCATTGACGGTCCCGAGGCTGCGATCCGCGCTTGTCTAGCCGACGCGGCTCTGGTMCCGGAGGAGGTCGATTACCTGAACGCTCACGGCACCGRCACTAAGCGAAACGATCAGATAGAGACCGCAGCAATCAAACGAGCGTTCGGCGACCACGCCTATCGAATGTCGGTATCCTCGACCAAATCGGTGCATGCCCACTGCCTCGGGGCCTCGGGTGCACTGGAGCTGATCGCCTGCGTGATGGCAATTCGGGATGGCATCGTACCGCCTACCGTTAACTATGAGGAACCAGATCCAGATTGCGATCTAGACGTTACCCCCAACGTGGCACGGGAGCGGAAAGTCAAGGTGACCCTATCCAATAGTTTTGCGTTCGCGGGCACCAATGCGGTGCTAGCCATCAAGGCGGCGTGATTGTTTCGATCCATGACGATATTGGTTGCGGGCAATCGTGAAGTGGGTCGTCGTCCCTGCCCGGATCGTGGAGCAAAACTCGCGGCAGCGATCAAGAAATAGCCTGGAGAGCAGATCCGGAAARGTGCTTGGCGCTTCCTGGATTGCGAATGGGCTTATCAGCTCAGGCAGCTCGGTCGGGTGTCCGTATGGATGCCCGGCCGATTTCTTGCGCGGTATCGATAAACGAGCGTAGCCATTTTGCTGCGGTTCTTCGTCGGCGCGTCCCACACTCGCGGTTAGCCCGGAAACTTGTCGATCACCGCGCGTTGGCGGAGCGGCTTCATCTTGGCGCGCGCAGAGCAATCGCGCGGGCTTCGGCCGGATCGAATCCACAGCATGTCGCGATGTCGATCAGCACGTCGACGGCGGCRATATTTCGCATCGAGGAAAGGACCTTGCTGATTGCGACTGCGAGCCGATATTGCGTTCCGCGTTCGYGCGCGGCCAGGATCTGGATCATCTGGGCGCCCATCATGCGCTACATGAGGAGAAGGCAAAGCAACTGCACAACTCGCCGTGAGCTTTTCCGCTCGCCCCACGAGGGTTCCTGCTTGTGCTCGGCCGGATCTATGGCGCTGGAGCAACGATGATTTGCCTCCCGGCATCCTGCCGGGGTGGGGCGCCGAATAGYCGCTTGTACTCGCGGCTGAACTGCGAGACGCTTTCGTAGCCGACCGCGTAGGCCACCGTCGCGGCTTCCGAGCGCTTCGTTATCAGGCGYCGACGTGCGTCATGCAGGCGGATGTGCTTCTGGTACTGCAGCGGGCTCAATCCAGTAATGGCCTTGAAGCGGCGATGGAAAGCCGACACGCTCATGCCGGCTACGGTCGCCATGGCCTCTATGCTCAGATGCTGCGCGTAGTGCTCGCGAATCCATGCCATTGCCCGTCGGATATGCGACAGGCGGCTGCCGGTGCCGGCCAGCTGTCGGAGCAGCGCCCCCTGTGGTCCCATGAGGAGGCGGAACATGAGCTCGTGCTCCCTGTGACGCGCCATGACCGCAATTTCGCTTGGTCGGTCCAGAAGTTCCGCAAAGCGTCGCCAGGCCTCGATGAGTGCCGGCCCTGCCGGGCTATATCCGAACCCTTTGTCCATCGGCGGTTCCGGCATGCCGCCCATCTCCAGAAGCAGCGTCGAGATCACCTCCGGATCGATATAGAGGTTAAGGGCAACATAAGGCTGGTCGGATGAAGCCTCGCTAATCTGCCCCATGGCAGCCAGTTCGGCCGCCACCACCATGCAGTAGCCGGCGCCGTACTCCAGCACCTGGTCGCCGATGAAGACCTGCTTGGACCCTTGCAGCACGAAGCAGACCACCGGGTCGTAGACCAACCAGCCGGGCTCCGAGGGCCGGTCGAAGGTGCTTACGCTGACCCGCGGCATTTTCGACTGCGGCCTGCCGGCATGGCGCAGGGCAATGGCTTTGAGTTGGGCGAGATCTGTCATGAGACCATCTGCTCGGGTTCACCTGGAAACGTCAAGCGATCGGCAGGATTAGGCAATGGACCGGCAGGATCGGGCATCGCTCGGTCGCGTGTGAGAAGCGACACTGGGACATAGCAGGAAAGGACATTCACGATGCAGCAGCGCAAGCTTGGCCGCCACGGCCTCATAGTCGGTGCCATTGGTTACGGTGCCATGGGCACCGCCATCGGCTACGGCCCCAGCGACGACAAGGAATCGATCGCGGCCATCCGGCGCGCTCATGAACTGGGCGTCACCCACTTCGACACTGCCCGCATGTATGGCTGGGGTGAAGGCGAGAAGCTGCTCGGCATTGCCCTGCGGCCGATCCGCAACCAGGTGACGATCGCCACCAAGTTCGGCCTGACCGAAAGCTATGCTCCCGACTCTCGGCCGGAGACCATCCGCCAGGTCGTGGACTCTAGCCTCAGGAATCTGGGCGTCGAGACCATCGATCTGCTTTACCARCACATCCCCGACCCCAATATCCCGATCGAAGACGTCGTGGGCGTGATGCAGGAGTTCGTCCAGGCGGGCAAGGTGAGGTATCTCGGCCTCTCCAACTCGGACGAGGACACCATCCGTCGTGCCAGCGCTGTCGCGCCCATCTCGGTGCAGCAATACCAGTACTCCATCTTCGCCAGGGATGTGGAGCCGCTGCTRCCGGTCCTTCAAGAATTGGGCATTGGCCTGGTTGCATATTCACCGCTGGCGCGTGGGTTCCTCACCGGCCAGGTAAGATCGCGCGATCACTACGCCGCCGACGACTTCCRGCAGAATCTCGGATGGTGGGCGCCAGGRAATTTCGGCAAGAACATGGAGATCGCGGAGGAGCTCACCTCACTCGCTACRGCCAAAGGCATCAGCCTCTCTCAGCTTGCCTTGGCCTGGCTGCTAGCGCGAAAGGACTACATCGTCCCGATCCCAGGGGCTCGCAACCCGCAACGTGTGGCGGAGAACATTTCGGCTGCCGAACTCATACTGACGGATACTGATCTCAAGCGGATTGACGAGATCGCGCCGAGCGGGGGCGTCGGCGGACGCATCTGGGAGGATCAAGGGTAAGCTTAGCCATCCGACAGAAGGGGCCCGGACAACCCGATTTGGCCCAAAGCGCACGCATTACGCTGCTGTCACCGATTGAAATGTTCAATGGCTGATTGGCCCGCTAGCGTGACGGTTAGGGAAGTTGCGCGGGCCGCAGATCATACGAATCAGCTGTCTCGCTGGCGTAGAGCTTTCCCGCTGAGAGGTGCCAGCCGTGCTGCCGTTGGTGCCTGTAAGGCCAGCGTCGGAGCAGATTGGGAAACGCCTGCCGGCACGGCACGGCATGGCATGAATCGAGATCGCGCTGGTTGRYCGCAGTTGCATCCGGGTCGACCCCTTGARGCACTGCGACTCGTTTCCAGTCAGCCTGCGGGGCAGCGGGGCGTAGAGCCAATCCAGCTTCGAGGGTGTGATGTGGCGCGCTACCCAAGACATCCAAGGAGTGAATGCATGATATCCAATCAATCGATTTTACAAATTCGAGCAGCGACACAAGAGTGCTATGAAACCAATCGCGAGGAGCATATGCGGTGGCAAAGCCTATCGAAGCTAGGCCCGCAGCCAATACCCCGTACGGCAGTAGCGGTGACGAATTAATCTTAGATTTGTCCAAGGTAATGCTCGGATCGACAACCGTGCTGGCTCAAACTCCATCTCGGCCGGTCKGGGCGTCGACCGAGCCTTCGGCGGGGCGGATAACGACAAAGTCTTCGGCGTAGAGGGCTTAATTATCTTTTCGGCTACGGTTGAAATAAACCTCGCATGGAGGATGACGACTGAGCGCTGTTAACAGTGTGGCAGACATCGAGGCGTTGCATCTGACTGGGTCCTACTTCACTTTCGTCTCCTCCAAGACGCCAGGACTAAGCATTCCCGCGCTGAGCATCCGCCGTATGTCAGGAGTTAGTGCCGTGACGTAGGCCGGTTCTACGTGCCTATAAAATGGCAGATCCGAGCCCCGACGGTGCTAATGAACGAAGGCCTTTCTTAGGGGTCTCTTCTTGAAAATCTCAGCGAGCAAAGAGCAGTCGCCCTCGAGGCCTTTCGCCCTAACGGCCACCATTTGGGCAATTTTCTCAATCAGTGGCGTGATCARCTTGCTTGCGCTGACTTCGCCACTGTTCATGCTGCAGGTGTATGACCGCGTTCTGGCGAGCGGCAGCGTACCGACGTTGCTGGGTCTCGTCGTGCTTACTGCGGGACTTTATGCATTCCAATCCCTGCTCGACATTCTGCGCGCACGCGTACTGCTGCGAATCGGCGAGCGTTTCGACGGGGAGTTTTCCGGACGCGTTCATGAGGCAATTGTTCGCTTGCCCCTCTTAACACACAAACCGGGCGATGGCTTGCAGCCGCTTCGCGACCTCGACAACGTTCGCGGGTTTCTAGCCGGAAACGGCCCCGCGGCGTTCTTCGATCTGCCATGGATGCCGCTTTATCTCAGCATTTRCTTCCTTTTTCACTTCTGGATCGGTATGACGGCGCTTGTCGGGGCGGTCCTCCTGGTTTCCCTAACGGCTCTAACTAACGCATGCTCCCGGCGGGCCACACGTGATGCAGTCAACCACAACATGGTCCGCAACGGCCTACTGGAAGCAGCGCGCCGCAATGCCGAGGTCATAGAGGCTCTGGGCCTTGGAAGCCGGATCGCTGCCCGATGRCATAAGGTGAATGCCAAATATCTTGCTGCCAATCGTAAGGCCGGAGATGTGGCAGCTGGGCTCGGCGGGATTTCAAAGTCGCTACGCATGATGCTGCAATCGGCGATCMTCGCCGTTGCCGCCTACCTCGTCATCGCACGTGAAGCTACCGCTGGGGTGATGATTGCCAGCTCCATTATGATGGGCCGGGCCTTGGCTCCAGTCGATTTGGCGATTTCAAGCTGGAAAACTCTGCTTCTGGCGCACCAAAGTTGGGCACGGTTGAAGGACCTCATGGCCAAGATGCCTCATACCGCTTCGGTCATGCCATTGCCCGCTCCTCAACGCGAACTGCGCGTCGAAGGCGTGATGATCGTCCCACCCGGCGAGAAGAAGCCCACCGTAGCAGGCGTTGCGTTTGCGGTTCGAGCGGGAAGCGCACTCGGGGTTATCGGCCCATCGGGTTCTGGCAAGTCAACTCTCGCGCGCGCCATCATCGGCGCCTGGGGGCCCTCCTCCGGAAAAGTTTGCATCGACGGCGCGAGCCTCGATCAATGGAACCGAGAAGCATTGGGCCGCCATCTCGGTTATTTGCCTCAGGGCGTTGAATTGTTTGACGGAACCATCGGCGAAAACATCTGTCGTTTTGATGACAATCCTGATTCTGAGGCTATCGTGGCTGCGGCAAAGGCAGCGGGTGCACACGAACTGATCCTCAGATTTGAACATGGCTATGAAACTCAGATCGGTGAAGCTGGCTCGGCACTTTCCGCCGGGCAGCGTCAGCGTATCGGTCTTGCCCGAGCTCTTTATCGCGATCCCTTCCTAGTCGTGTTTGATGAACCCAATGCCAATCTTGATGCGGAAGGCGAGATCRCCGTGGTCGAGGCGATCAATTCCGTTCGTGTGCGCAACGGCATTGCCGTTGTCGTCGCACATCGCCCCAGCGCCATCGCCGCCGTCGATTGCATATTGTTGCTCGAAGGTGGGCGCCAAAGAGCCTTCGGTCCGCGCGATGAAGTGCTTTCCACTGTCTTGCAGAGAAGAGCAGYGACGCCGCCACGAAGTGAATCCAAGGATGTGTCTGCGACCGATGTTGGGAAGGCATCTGCTCGGGGGATTGCGTCTGCATCCAGGGGCGCTGTGTCCACATAAAGACCTAGGCTGCCCCGATTCGAGGATTGCGATGTCTGAAATTGACACGAAAGCCGACGCTTCCCGTTCTATTCGCCGAAACTTACTGACAGCACTTTTTTTGAGCATCACCGTTCTCGGAGGAGCGGGAGCCTGGGCTTCAGTGACGAATCTGTCTGGTGCGGTCGTCGCGTCCGGACACTTTGTCGTCGATTCATACATAAAAAAAGTGCARCACCCGACCGGTGGGGTGGTGAAAGAAATCCTCGTGCGTGAGGGCAATAGAGTCAAGACAGGCGACGTTGTCATGCGACTTGATGYCACTCAGCCACGCGCCAATCTAGCCATCATCATTAAGCGACTCGATGAGTTGGCATCCCGGCTAGCACGGCTCGAAGCCGAGCGTGACGATCTGGCAGAGATCGTCTTGCCGGAATGGCTGCTCAAGCGTCGAGATATTTCGTCGGCGGCCTCCGCAATACTCAGTGAGCGGAAGTTATTCGAATTTCGCAGGCAATCCCGCGAAGGAGAAAAGTCGCAGCTGGCCGAGCGGATCGCGCAATATAAGCATGAGATCGAGGGCCGCAAAGCGCAGCAGATTGCATTTGAGAAAGGTATCGACATTCTCGGACATGAAATTGCTGTTTTGAGTAGGCTGCGCGAACAAGGCATTGTCCCGGACCAACGCATAAATAGCCTCAAGTCGCAGGCTGCCACCTTAAGCGGTCAACGCGGTGAAATGATCGCGAACCAGGCACAGACGGCGGGCCGTATTGCCGAAACTCGTCTGCAAATCCTGCAGATTGATCAAGATCTCAAGACGGAAGCCGGCAAGGAACTCATACAAGTCCAGGCCCAAGTGGAGGAATTCCTAGAACRCAAGGTAGCTGCTGAGGATGAGCTTMGGCGAACCGATATCGTCGCGCCGCACTCAGGGATCATCGAACAGCTTGCTGCCCATACGGTTGGTGGTGTGATCAGACCCGCCGATCCGATCATGCTGATTGTGCCTGATGGCGACGATCTTCTTCTAGAAGTACAGATCTCTCCGAAAGACATCGACCAGATACGCCTTGGTCAACGAGCCGTGTTGCGGATGTCGGCCTTCAACTTGAGAACCACACCGGAGTTGAACGGATATGTAAGCTGGATAGCGGCCGATCTGACGACGAATGAAAAAAACGGCACTTCTTACTATCTGGTGCGCCYGTCAGTTCCGCGTTTTGAACTGACGAAGATCAAGGATCTGACATTGATCCCAGGCATGCCGGCCGAAGCGATGATCCAGGCGGGCCAGCGGACAGCGCTTTCCTATTTTCTCAAGCCCCTGTCTGATCAGATCAATCACGCATTCCGCGAAGAATAGAGTTCTGCTTTTGAGGAGGTGAAGTAGGCTGGGCACTCGCTCGGTGCAAGCTTGCGATCACTTGACCTGCCACTGAGTTGTCATCCAGTGGCGATTAGAGCCTCGACCGTTTCTGTTACGTCATGTGGCGTGGGTTGAGCAACCGGCTAAGACGCGCAGCACCAAATAGCGCAGCGTCGGAGCCGGTTGCGGTRATGGCTACATCCGAAGCAACAAATGCTTCGCTATACTCTCGCATGGCTCGCCATCCATACGTGCGGTGCGGGGCGRCCACCGATCTTCGCCTCGGAACACGACGTCTAGCACTGATCTGCTTTGATGGTAGCCACTGAGACTCAACGCCCCGCGTCAGATCGCTCTCTGCTTCTGAAGGAAGCCATTAGCTCGGCTCKGGCCTGATAGGGAGCTTGGTTGATGGGCAGCGCGACTCCTGTACCAGCCCTATGACCGAKYCGGTGTTGGAGTGYCTGCCGATCGATGACGAGGTTGTCGAGGTGCAGCCTGGYTGGCTGCGGCCTTTGCCCCAGTCGTCCGACCAGCGCCCTGGTGCCGTCAAGCACAAAGACGCCGCAATCATAGCCGTTCTGCTGCTGGGTTACGCGGRCCGGCTGCAGGCGGGCTCCCAGCCGTTGTGCGAGCTGTGCCGCGGGCTGGGCTCCGTAGCCGTAGCCGTCAAGTTCGCCTGAATGACTAAGCTCGTCTGGGGATCGTGAAACATTATGATGTCACGGACCGGCGCAACTTCTGATTCAGCATCGCTCAGATGATGYTGAGCTCTCATAGCGCGTCAGCTTGTTGTCAGGTCAGCCAAGCTACGCTCCGACTCAGCCGGGCGGCTCAGGTCGCGCAATCGTTTCACGGATCATCTCGCGGCCTATCCGCGGCTTTATGCGCGAACTAAACGTTTCCAGCCACCGGGGTCAGCTTGAGCTGCTCGGAACAGGCAAAAGGAGATAGCATGGATCCCTTTAACAACGTCAATCCATCCCGCGTCTCAGATCTCGCCCGCACACACGATGCAGGCTCGCAGCAGCAGACCGACCAGGCAGGTTTTCAGGAGCATCTAAACGCGTTGCAGCCGGGCCAGCATCGGCCAGCCGTTCCAAACAGCCGTCTCGCCAGGCGGCGGACCGGCTCAAATGCAAATGCGGTTGGACCGAGCATGCTGCAAGAGGAGGACGCGGAAAGCGGTTCGCAGTTGCCCTTTGCTCCACCAGCTCACTCACCTGCGCAGAGTTTTGACCAGGACGAGCTCTTTGCCGCCGCCGATCGCGCCGGGCCGTTTGCGGCTGCAAGTTTCGCTTCGCAGTTCTGGCAGGATGCGGAGCGGGTGGCCCACTCACCGGCGCAAAGTGGCGATCAGCCGCGGAGCCGCGCAGCGATTGGGGTCGGTTGCGAAGCTTCGAGTTCCATCCCGCCGCCGCGGGTCAACCTGCCCGCCACGGGCTTTGGAAGCGCACCCGATGGCGTGAGCCTCCCTCACGTCATCGCGGACGCATATCGGCCTGCGGCCAATCAACAGGGCGATTTGACCGGCGCAAGCCATACAATGCCGACCGCGGCGCCGCACCAGGCTGCCGTCGTTCAGCAAACGCGCAGTCGCAAGCGCGGCCGCGAGCACCCGGACGAGGCGCTTTTTGCCGCCTACCGTGCCAAGGCGGATAAAACAGCCAAGGTGAGTGACGGCTCGATTGCTCGCGGTATAACGGCGCTGCGCAAGTTCAGCACATGGCTAGACGAGAACCACCGGAGCCAAATCCACGGTCGGGTCGAAGACGAGCAGCTGGATGGTCTGGTGAAAGACTTCGCGGGCAACGATGCCAAACTACTGGGCGACACCAACGTGGCGTTGGGAAGGCTCCGGCAGCATTTTGCCGGACAGCCTGTGACGGCTGCTTCGAATTTTCGACCCGGCACGAAGGACGATGAGGAACTCTTCGCCCAATACCGGGCAAAAGCCGTCGTCAAAGCACCAACCGTGAGGGGCGATCTAGCGGCGCTGCGCAAGTTCAGCAGATGGCTTGACGAGAACCATCGRACGCAGATCGCCGGCCGAATTGCGGACCCGGGATTGGACGCGCTGGCGAAGGACTTCGCGGAGCGCGAGAGCACGCGTATCAATCCGGCGCTGAAGAGGCTCCGGGAGCTTTCTGTCACACARCCTGGGACGGCCGCTTCGAATGTTCGACCTGTCACCAAGGATGATGAGAAACTCTTTGCCCAGGCTGCCGGCCTCGAAGAAGGGACCATGGGAGGCGATTTGACCGGCGCGCGCCATACAATGCCGGCCGCGGCGCCACACCAGACTTCCCTGGTTCAGCAAACGCGTAGCCGCAAGCGCGGCCTCGAGCACCCGGACGAGGCGCTTTTTGCCGCCTACGGTGCCCAGGCTACGACAAAGGTGARCAAGAAGTCGATCGCGCGCGACATAACGGCGCTGCGCAAGTTCAGCACATGGCTTGACGAGAACCACCGGAGCCAAATCGACGGCCGGATTGAGGACCCGGGGTTGGACGCGCTGGCGAAGAACTTTGTGGGCAACGATGCCGTACTACTCGGTCAACTTAAGATGGCGTTGGGAAGGCTCCGGCAACATTCTGCCGGACAGCCTGTGACGGCTGCTTTGACTATTCGACCCGGCACGAAGGACGATGAGGAACTCTTCGCCCAATACCGGGCAGAAGYCGTGGGCAGCCTCAAAGAAACAACCGTAAGGGGCGATATAACGGCGCTGCGCAAGTTCAGCAAATGGCTTGACGAGAACCACCGGACCCAGATCGCCGGCCGGCTAGATGATCGGCAGCTGGACGGCCTGGCGAAGAACTTTGCGGGCAACGATGCCGTACTACTGAGCGACATCAACGTGGCATTKGGAAGGCTCCRGCAAGCCGATGCCGGACAGACTGTCACAACAGCTAGAGCGCGCCCGGTCAGCGAAGAGAACCAGGTGATCGAAGATGCATGWCGGGCAGCTACAGGCAGGTACGGAAAAGACACGCTAAATAGCTATCGGAGTACTTTGGGTCGTTTCAACAGCTGGCTTAGCCAGAACTTCGGCAAGGGCATTGCCCAGATTGAACCCGCGGTTCTGAGCCGGGCGGTTGACGAATACAAGAAGAACGCAGGCCCC
>NZ_MDDT01000055.1:0-7980 GCF_001854815.1 Mesorhizobium sp. LCM 4576 | reverse complement strand
GCTCGTCGACCCGCTGATAGCCCATTATCATCTGCGCCTGGGCTCGGACAATGCCGCCCTCAGGGCTTTCCAGCRCATCGTCTACGATCGCAATGGCAACGACACTGCCGACTTCCTGTTCCTGCMTGTCAACGATGCCAGCGCTACCGATCCCCAACGCCGCGGCAGCCACTGGTCGCTGCTTCTGGTWGATCGACGCGAGCGGGMAAGGCCGGTTGCCTATCATTACGACTCCGCCGGGCGGYWCAACGMCCAGCCCGCGGCACAGCTCGCAMAACGGCTGGGAGCCCGCCTSGAGCCSGCCCGYATMWCCCAGCAGCAGAACGGCTATGATTGCGGCGTCTTTGTGCTTGACGGCACCAGGGCGCTGGTCAGACGACTGGGGCAAAGCCGGCAGCCAGCCAGGCTGCACCTCGACAACCTCGTCATCGATCGGCAGGCACTGCAAAACCGGCTCGGTCATAGGGCTGGTACAGGAGTCGCGCTGCCCATCAGCCAAGCCTCCGATCAGGCCCGAGCCGAGCTAATGGCCAAACTCCAATAAACATCGCCTGTCACACGTCCTGTATAAGCCGTCGGGAGATTGGTCTCCGTCACCACGCGCTTATCGGGGAGGCGTGTCTAACTGAGGATTTCGAAATCCGCCTTTTCCGTTTCAAATGAAGCAATCGGCAATTTTTTGCGGCGTCAACGCGCCCCGCGTCCATGCCTGCGCCCGAGCGCCGGCTCAATGGCCGGGCTGTCAGACTCCAGAAGCGGCCAGATGCCAGGCAGGGAAAAGCTGCTGCGTATCAATGACGAGCCGCTCTACGAGGCGACCGGCGAAACAGGCTTCAAGCGCAAAGGGGTCACGCGGCGAGGCGACTGTCGGCGGAACTCGCCTTCACAGCAGTCCTGCTTCCGCCCGAGGCGAAGATCCCGGCGCAGAGCCTGCGAGGCATGATAAGGATTTCGCCCTGGTCGAAAGCCGCAATTGCAATCGAGGAAATCGTCTTCGAACACACTACAGCCACGTGCTGACCATCCGCGCGCGACAGCTACAGGCTCCGCGCTAAGCGATCGTTGTCCGACCTGACAAGACATGGAGCATTCGTCCAATCTCGCACGAAATCCCAATCGAACGCCGCGCGTTCAATAAGCTCTCCGAATCACAGGATCCAATAGGTGCTGTCCGACAACGGGGATGACGATCCCGAGGTTACAGCGAAAGCGATGGACTCCGGACCGCCTCGGGCAACATGGTCCTTCAACCGATCACCGATCTCATCGAGTGCTTCGTCCCAAGAGATCTCCATCCACCGCGGATCCGGATCGCTCTTCGGCGTCGTGCGCCGGAGCGGCGCCGTAAGACGCCGTGAATTGTGGACGACTTCCGGCGCCGATCGGCCCTTGAGGCAAATTGCCTTTCCGGTCGGATGATCAGGATTTGGCACCACCTTTTTGAGCCAGCCGTTTTCGACGATGTTGATGGTGCCACACCGCGACTTACACAGCGTACAAAAACCGACTTTTTCTTCCATCATGGGAGGCGGGTCTCCGAACGTCGTGCGACCGTCGCCGGCAACAAGAGAGCAGGGCGAATGGCGGCTTCACGACTATCGCGTAGCGACCGCCAGTCCGATCTTTTCCAGCGCAAAAATCCCCATCTGAACCGTCGAAGCGGCGGGATGGACGGCTGTTATTGCCACTGATCTCGGATTAGTCCGGGCATTGGGCGGCAAAGCCGGAAGATTCCAAGCCGGTCGGCTGGGCCAATTTCACCGGGCAGGACCGGGGGTCGGTTCCCTCAGATCACGTTCGGACGAAGGCCTTTACATTTCGTAATTTGTCATCGCCGGACAATTCACGATAGGGCTCGCTTGCGGCTCGCGTCGCCACCCGACTCGGACAGCTCCTCCGGCCGGATGGACGGCTCGAGCCGCCCCTGCCCTCCGCGCACACGTCGCTGCAGTTGGCGGAAGACTTTCCGAAGCTACTCAGCCCGGCGGCAGCCGGTCGCGCCGGCGCGATTGCCGGAGACCACCAAGCTAGGTCGGCCCGCCATCTCGGTTTCAGCGCATATTCGCAGACCTTTGAGACCGCATCCGGAGCCTGTGYGGGCGATGTGTCCACACATGTTGCACAGCCCACCGTGCCGGGAACCTCGGCCCGTGACAGGAGGAGGGACCCCTTCGCACCAAGAAAATCGRCAGATTCGTTAAGCGCTATCTCACTCGCCGGGAACCGCGGTTCCCGATTTCGCCACACCTGATCAGCTGCTGTCCAGTTCACCCACGCCGCAGGGTTTGAGGCGTTTGCGCCGGCCGAGGCACCGTAAAGTATTGCCTAGCGAGACTTCATTCAGCCGTCAGGATGCGGATGCAAGCTAAGGGACTGCTGATCCCTCCGGTTGGCCCTTGCGTTCCCGTTTAACTCCTGGGCCCGGCTTACGACCGGGCTTTCTTTTATGCAGGCCTAGTTTCGACCGGATCGAACGGATGGCCTTCAGGATCGCGTAGGCAGCGTGCGCGTCCAGCGCGATATCCAACAGGCCTTCGGTGGTGTGAATCGAGAGAATGCCAATCTCGCTTTGGAATCCTCGACTGTCGAAATGTGAAATTCGCTCGGCACGAAAGGCAATGCCTTCTTCGTCTGGCGCATCAAGCACCTTGTGTCCATAGCGCCGACAATCGCGCAACCCGACACCATGGTAAAGCGGACCTAGAGGTCCGATAAACTTCATGACCTTGTAGAGCCTCCGGGAGGGCGGCGATAATCGCGCGCTTCCGGGGGCCGTCGGTGGCAAAAAGCCTCCGTGGACTTTCAACCCGACCCCGTACCCGCGGACTTCGTTGCGTTCATGCCGCGCCACCGTTAAAAAACGAGGAGCTTCGGCGACATTGCTTCAGGCAAGGAGTGCACCGCGATGGAAGAAACCGACGACAACACTAGCGCCGTTATCGAGCTGACCGCCGAGGTGGTCTCAGCCTATGTCTCGAACAATCCAGTCCCGGTCGGAGATCTCCCGGCGCTGATCGATCGAGTGCATGGAGCGTTGAAGAGCGCCGGCGGCGGCACGGCGGAAAAGCCGGAAACTCTCACGCCAGCGGTGCCCATCAGGAAGTCCGTCACGCCGGACTACATCATCAGCTTGGAGGACGGGAAGAAGTTCAAGTCGCTGAAGCGGCATCTTTCCGTTCACTATGGCCTGACGCCGGACGAATACCGCGCCAAATGGGGCCTGCCGGCTGACTATCCGATGGTGRCCCCGAATTACGCCGCCGCACGTTCTTCGCTTGCCAAGTCAATGGGACTTGGMCGCAAGGCTACCTGATAAGCCAAAGGGGCGCTCGCTGAGACAGGCCCGCAAGCGTCCTGGGCGATGTGGGCCTGCCAACACTGATGGCCTTGCCCCTCTGATGGTTAAATTGTCTCCTTGAGGGTGGAATGCTGCCGAGCGCGTTTAGGAGCCCACCTATCACCAGCACTTAGACGGTCTCAAAAAGACCTAATAAATCGACCGTTCTCGGGATTGTTTTCATCGTTTTTGTCATGCAGCTTGACTATCAGACACTGATACATTGCGGTCCACCCGGCGCCTCTGACCCCCACCGCACGCCGCTGCGCGGCAGCTGGTACGAGATCGACCTGGACGCGATCAGGCACAATTATCGCCAGCTTCGCGCACACCTGCCCGCGGCAGTCCGGATTTTCGCGTGCCTGAAGCGCAACGGTTATGGGTGCGGCGCCGGACCGGTGRCTTCAGCTCTGGCTGCAGAGGGGGTTGACGGCTTCGGYGTCGCTGCGCTGCCGGATGCGGTCGCGATAAGGCATATGGGGGTCGAGCTTCCAATCCYACTCTATCCAGGACCTCTGCCGTCATCGGCCGACATCATCGAACGGCTCGGGCTTACAGTCACGATCTCCAGCCTCGAGGAACTGGAGCGCTGGCGTGCTGCAATGGACAGCACGCGGGTCTTTGTAAAGGTTGATCTTGGCTTTTACAGGTCGGGGRCAGCGCCATCGGTTGTCGGCGCATTGCTCGCGGCCGGCCATGCTTATGACGATGTCGATGTCGAAGGGCTTTATGCGCATCTCAGCGAACTGCCTTCGAAGACGCCCTTCCATTTAAGCGAACAGCGCTCCCGTTTGCAGCAGATTCTTCAATCGGCCAATGCTTCTGGGACACGACCTCCCATTGCGATGGTGGCGAGCACGGCGGGCGTGCTTCGATACCCTGAGATGGATTTCGATGCCGTCGATCCCGGCGCCTTGTTCATTGGTGTCTCCGAGACGGATCATTCCACCCGGCCTGTCGCCCTGCGGCCGGCTCTTAAGGCCATTTCGAGCTCTCTGGTTTCAATCAAGCGGACCGACTCCTCGCTCGGGACRGCGCCGGACCTGCCTGGCTACCAGCAAGGAATGGTCGTCGGAGTGCTCGGTATCGGTTGGGGAGACGGGCTGCCACGTCAGCTCCCGCCCGGCGCTGAGGCACTGGTGAGAGGCCGGCGTGCGCCTCTGCTGCCGCCGGTTCATTTAGAACATCTCCGTATCGACCTCACGGAGATCCCCGATGCTTGTTTCGGCGATCAGGTGCTCTTGCTCGGGCAGCAGGGAGACCAGACCATCACACAGCATGAGGTCGCCACCTGGTGGGGCACCGACATCGTCGGGCTGTATGCTCAGCTTCGGGACCACGTTCCACGCGTCTATGTCTGAGATTCAGAAGAGCACAACAATCGAGAGCGGGTGATCCAGCGCAACGACATTCACTAAATGGGCTACGACAGGCTTCTTCCTCCCCAAGCCCCCCGAAATAAAGTGGATCCATGCAAGTCCGAGAGGTTGCACGCAAGCTCTCAGCCTTGTGATCGTGGCAAGAAGAATAAGACATGAGCGGAAAGCTATCGGCTGATGACCGATCCCCTAGGCGGGCCCCTAAATCTGGAACTGAAATTCATTACATGGACGCTTGACCTCTTCGTGGGAGGTTTAGCGATGGYGCACGGCGGCTCCGGGATCAGGCTGGTATTTCAGAACACCTCGGTCGGTTATCGGTTTTTGACCAGCAGAGGCCGACATCAGCCCCGCAGTCGGTGTTGGAGTGCCTGCCGATCGATGACGAAGTTGTCGAGGTGCAGCCTAGCTGGCTGCCACCTTTGCCCCAGTCGTCCGACCAGCGCCCTGGTGCCGTCAAGCACAAAGACGCCGCAATCATAGCCGTTCTGCTGCTGGGTTATGCGGGCCGGCTCCAGGCGGGCTCCCAGCCGTTTTGCGAGCTGTGCCGCGGGCTGGTCGTTGTGCCGCCCGGCGGAGTCGTAATGATAGGCAACCGGCCTTGCCCRCTCGCGTCGATCTACCAGAAGCAGCGACCAGTGGCTGCCGCGGCGTTGGGGATCGGTAGCGCTGGCATCGTTGACAGGCAGGAACAGGAAGTCGGCTGTATCATTGCCATTGCGATCATAGACGATGCGCTGGAAAGCCCTGAGGGCGGCATTATCGGAGCCCAGGCGCAGATGGTAATGGGCTATCAGCGGGTCGACGAGCTGCGTTCGGGCGGCGAGATTTGGATTGTCCCTCTGCAGCTCCTGCGCCAGCAGCTCGTAGTCTCTCTGGATATGCTCATCGCCCAGCCATTGCGTGGCGGCGAGCGCCAGCCCGCTGCGGTCGTGAGACGATGCTCGCGGATTGAGCGCCTTAAGCTGAGCGTCGGAGGCTGTACCTGGAGGCGGGGCATAAYGGGCATCGTCACGCAGCTCGGCCGGTGTGGACGGCAAATCGACCAGGGAATCAAGACCGCGGTAGATATCAGACGACCTAGCTGACGCGGACCGCTGAGCTCGCCCCATGTCTTGATCCGACTGCGGCGACGGCCCTGACCAGGGGCGGTCCCAACCGGCAGGTCTTTGCCTTCCGGCTTGATCCACGTCCTGCCAAAGTTGCGACTGATCGTAACTTTCCGGCGAGGCGGCGGGCCTTACCCCCCAATCGGCCTGCTCCCGCGAGCCAAGCTGTGACCCGGGATCCGGGAGCCTGCCATGTGYAGCGCTCGACGCCGCGGAACCTTCGCCAGGCACGCTCGATGACTGCGATGGCCCGGCAATCGATCTCGACCTGGCAGCGTCCGACCGCGGCGCGGAGCCGGCATCGTCCTGCAAGTCGACGATGTCATCAAGGCCGGCATTGATCTGCGATGATCTACGTGACGAGCCGGGCTGGGCAATTGCCGAGCCGGCAACTGCGGTCCAATGGCCCGAGCCGCTACCCTCCTCAGCCAGTTGCACGGGCGTGAGCGCATTCAGATCAAAATCGGGATGCCGATAAGGTGTGGGCGACAGCGGCGCAAGGCCGGCAAAGGGCGAGGACGAGCCGGCACTTTGAGCAGACGAGGATGGGGCCGGCACGGGCGCCAATTCTGGCGGGAGCGATGTCATCTGATGGAATTGCGCCGCATTGGTAGCTATTGGCGCGCCACGCTGTGCGGCCTCTTCTTCATGGAAGGCTCTCAACACGTCCCAAGCCGGGTCGCCCGGGGACATGGGGATGGGCGAGAGGACCACAGGCGAGGTGCTCTGCACAGTTCCAGCGGGCGGGCCGCTTGGCTGCTCGCGCGGGGCGGCTTGCCCATGGGCTGCCAAGCCCAGCGCATTGTTGGCTGCGACCATTTGCCGGTATTTCTGCAGAAAGCCCCAGGCTGCGCTGAAAACGGGGGCTGCGTTCTTCTTGTACTCGTCAACCGCCCGGCTCAGCATCGCGGGTTCAATCCGGGCAATGCCCTCGCCGAAGTTCTGACTGAGCCATCTGTTGAAACGACCCAAATGACTCCGATAGATCGCTAGCGTGACCTGACCGTACCTGCTCGCAGCTGCCTGACATGCGTCTTCGATCACCTRGTTCTCTTCGCTGATAAGGCGCGATCTGGCTGTTGTGACAGTCTGTCCGGCATCAGCTTGCCGGAGCCTTCCCAACGCCACATTAAGTTCACTCAGTAATTTTGCATCGTTGCCCGCGAAGTCCTTCGCCAGACTGTCCAGCCCCGGGTCCTCAATCCGGCCGGCGATCTGCGTCCGGTGGTTCTCGTAAAGCCATTTGCTGAACTTGCGCAGCGCCGCTAGATCGTGCGACATGGTTCCTTCTTTGAGGCGGGCAGCTATGGCTCTTGTCTGGTATCTGGCCAGGAGTTCCTCATCGTCCTTCGTGCCAAATTCCCGGATCTTTGAAACGATTGTCACAGGCTGTCCGGCAGAATGCTGCCGGAGCCTTTCCAACGCCACGTTAAGTTTGCGCAGTAGTATGGCATCGTTGCCCGCGAAGTTCTTCGCCAGACCGTCCAGCTGCTCGTCATCAATCCGACCGTCGATTTGGCTCTGGTGGTTCTCGTCAAGCCATTTGCTGAGCTTGCGCAGCGCCACTATATCGCGAGCAATCGAGCTTTCACTCACCTTGGCTGTTTTAGCCGCTTCGGCACGGTAGGCGGCAAAAAGCGCCTCGTCCGGGTGCTCGCGGCCGCCCTTGCGGCTGCGCGTTTGCTGAACGACGAAAGGCTGGTGCGGTGCCTCGRCCGGCATTATTTGACGCGCGCCGGTCAAATCACCTCCCAGGGTTCGTTCTTTGAGGCCGGCAGCCTGGGCAAAAAGTTCCTCATCATCGTTGGTGCCAGGTCGAACATTCGAAGCAGCCGTCCCAGGCTGTCTGACAGAAGCTTGCCGGAGCCTCTTCAACGCCGGATTGATACGCTCGTCATCGCGCTCCGCGAAGTCCTTCGCCAGCGCGTCCAACCCGGGGTCCTCAATCCGGCCGGCGATTTGCGTCCGGTGGTTCTCGGCGAGCCATTTGCTGAACTTGCGCAAGGCCGCTAGATCGCGCCTCACGGCTGATCCTTTGACCACGGCTTTTGCCCGGTATTGGGCGAAGAGTTCCTCGTCGTCCTTCGTGCCGGGTCGAACAGCCGAAGCAGCCGTCACAGGCTGTCCGGCAGAATGCTGCCGCAGCCTTCCCAAC
>NZ_MDDT01000054.1:0-20233 GCF_001854815.1 Mesorhizobium sp. LCM 4576 | reverse complement strand
GCGGCGCATCTGCCGCTTGATGCCCGCGGTGTGACGCGCAGCTGCGTCATCGGTCAGCTCGCCTGGCTGGGGCCAGCTCAACGCGATTGCCGCTGCGCGCCAGATTATCCGGCACCGTACTGCATGCTATTCCCAGCACGATCACAATCTAGCTGGTCCCGCTTCCGGTAAGCCGAAGCATTTGTCTCAACACTCTCATGGTCAGCCTTCTCTTTGCCGGCATCACAATCTCCTCGTTCATCGCGAGGTAATTGATGCCAAAGTTGCTGACGCAGGAGGTTATCTTCAGTGCCGAAAACGGGCGGTCTTTGGTTGGAATGGTGGCCGGCTTCATACCGGAATGGTGGCGGTGTTTGATCGGAACGGCGGCCGGCTTCACGTTGGAATCCGCAGGCCTGGACGGCCAATGGCGAGCTCCGGGGTGGGTTGCGGGCGAGGTTTAGCAGGCTGGAGTTCGCTTCCATTTTCATGCTCAAATCGTTTCTCCGCACGTGCAGGGTTTGGTACCATGCCGAGCCGTCCAGGCGCTTGCGATAAGCGTACCCTTCCATGTCGCTTTGCGCACATAATCACGCGGGTAATCATCAAGTAATTTCCGGAAACGCGCTAATCGCGGTTCCAGCGGTTGGATTACATTTCGCACGCCCTCTGCGCTTCCCACTATGGGCGGTTTCCAGAAGACATCGAGCTCCGCGAGCTGGCGCTCGATTTCCTTCACGACCTCATCGACATTCATTCCGGAGTTGGCAGCGATCAACTTGGCCAAGATCTCGCTTGCTACCAGAGCCGGCGCGATACTTTTGAAGAAGGATTGTGGATTGCTAATTACAATGACGCTTGCCTTGGCCACACGGGCGAGCGGCGATACGCTGCTGTCGGTGATGGCAAACACAGCCACTCCTTGGCGCGCTGCTTGCCTAGCCGTTTCGATGGTTGCACGACAGTAAGGCTCGATGCCTACCGCYAGTACTACGTCGCCTCTCCCGACACCTCGCAAGGCATCGATGCCGAGTCCCCCGGCCGCATCAAGAACGACCRCCTGCCGGCCGAGCCGCGACAGCGTATAGRCAAAATGCTGTGCCACTGGATGCTCTGCGCGCAAGCCAAGGCAGAAGAGATTTCGGCTCTCGGCAAGGACACTGGCAGCAGCCGTCAGCTGCATCGCGTTCGCACATTCCCCGAGCCTCGCGATTTCGGCTGCCAGCGTGCCCGCGACGACTCCGACCGTTGAGTAACTGCCATCGCCATCTTGCCGAGGCTCAGGCAGCGGCGATTCGGCAGACGTGCGCAGGGCCTTCGCATAAACGCTGCGCATGTCTTCGTAGCGGTCGAGGTCGAGCCATCGCGCTAGCCTCATCATGGTCGTGTGGGACACACCCGCTAAATGCGCTAGCTCGCGCATGGACATTAACGCGACGTCCTGCGGATGGTCCAACACAAACCGGGCAGYCCGCTGGAGCTGAGGCGGCATCGTCTCAAACCGTTCGACTAAGAGGTCGGATAGAGGCCCCTTTTTCATAGCCMCTCGCGCCAGTCGGCCAGCTGAAAGGTACGCCCTATTTCACAAAAATAGACACTCGAAAGAATTCCCACCGGACGCTCTTGYTGAACGACAGAGACACGCGCCAGTTCTTCATTGACAACAAAATGCCGTGCCGTTCCTGAACGACTTCTTATGTCGCAGCGATAAACACCCTCTTCTGCACCTCCAAGTTTCAAGACCGAAGAGGAACGTACGTTCGGAGACATACTCTGTTTGATTACCGTGAAGGCGTCCACTTTCTGGATCCAAGCATTTGAGAGATCAATTCACGTACCTATGGACCAAGACTTTTCGCGCTGATTTCGGGCTCGTCAGGTTTTGCGGGAACCACTGATGAAAGCTGCTGCGACTATGTTGGTGCGTGCGATGAGCTTCCGCGCGAATGCCAGTCTACCGCGATCGTGCCGGCGCACTCCGTCCTGACTTCTCGTCAAGCGCGAGCGACCGGTTAAGGTTGTTGACCAACATCTGGTTCCCGGGTTCTTTCCTGAGAGCTTGGCGATATAGCGCTTGGGCCGCGCCATGCCGTCCGCATATATCGAGCACAACTCCCTTCGCGTTCAATGTGCGCAAGTTGCCGGGAGCCGCAATCAAAACCCCATCGAGCACCTGGAGCGCCTCGTTCGGGAGTTTCCTTGCTAGTAGGGCTTTCGTAAGCTCTATCGCCGCGTCGACATTGCCTGGTTGCTGCTGCAGCTGATCCCGCAAAGCCCGCTCATGAGCATCCTGACCAACGGAGCTCAAGATGCGTTCGCGCATTCCCGGATTGATATCCTTGGCGCCGAGCAATTCGGGTGACGGCGTCTCCTTCACTGAAAGACCTTGTGGGCCCCAGCTAGTGCAACCACCGAGAGGAAGAATGGTAAGTATTGCGAAGGGAATTGACGCCAGACGAACTGAACGCAACTGCGCAACGACTGCTGTTCTCATGGGAATGCCGCTATCCTTACGACTGATGCTACGATTTCAGCTGGGCTCAACGCGCAAATTGTTACGCTCTCCCGACGTTTCGTGATTCGTTGCGGCGGTGAGCTTGACGGATCCGACCGGCTGAATCGTAAACTCCGAATCCAGATCCTRATAAGACAAAACGACGAGATCGATCCCGTTGCGGGTAAGGAAACCGCGGACGAAGCGTCGGACATCCATTGAAGCCAATATGACAGGATGGCGCTGACCCGGCGCAGGGTTCGAATGGATCTGCCGCATTTGTGACAGCAGCATCTCACTTTGCGCATCCCCTAATACGAGGTAGGGACCAACAGCCGAATCACGTATCGCACCGCGCACCAAATTCTCGGTTTCACGTTCGATAATAAAGGCGGGCAGGACACCCTGAGCGTTAGCAAAACGATGACAGATCTGCCGCGTCAGACCGGAGCGAACATATTCCGTCAACAATGCGACGTTTTGCTCCTGCTCCCCCCATTCGGCCAACGCCTCCAAGACGAGGCGGGTGTTGCGGATCGGGATATCTTCGTCCAGTAGACGGCGCAGGACATCAGCGACCCGGGGGACCGGCGTCGTGCGTAGCACCTCCTTCACTAGCTCGGCATATTCCYGCTCCATTCGGCCCAGTAATTCACGGGTCTCTTGGATGCCCACCAAGCGCCGCGCACGCCGCGTGAGCGTTGCCTGGACTCGCGATGCAATAAGTTCGATGGGACTGTGATAGCCGATGYCGGCGTCATTGAGAGCCGATGCATGGCTTTGTTCGACCCAGATCTTGCCCGCTTCTGGGTCATGCTGGAAGGGGATGCCGCTCAATTCAATATTGGCCAGATCGTCAGTAAGCCTTAGCTGCGTCGGATCAATCGCATCCTGTTCGACCGGCACGCCCTCGACATCTATCCTGAACTGCGACTCCGGCAACTGCTGTTCGACTGCAACAGGGATGCGGGGAACAATGATGCCGAGGTCAGATGAGACCAGTTCCGAAACGCGCTCAATGTGCTTTTGCAATTCGGCTTCGTTGATCGCATCTCCAAGGCTCGGTGCAAGGAGCAGGGTGATCGGACCTCCTTCCGGAGGTGGGGTTTGCTTTTTTGGCTTCCCTGGAGCTGCGGTGGTAGTAGTGGCATTGTCGCCGTTTTGCTTATCACCTTTGGTAAAACTTGCCGCCGCGAAGAACGCAGCCAACACGAGAAAGACGGGCAGAGGGAAGCCAGGAACAAACCCCATCGCAACCAAGACACCAGCAGCCAGCCTCAACGCGCGCGTATTGGCGGTGAGCTGGCCGGCAATGTCGGCACCAAGGTTGAGTCTCCCGGCCCCGCCCACACGCGTGACTATGGTCGCCGATGAAATCGACAGCARCAGTGCTGGAATCTGTGAGATTAATGCATCACCTACGGTCAGCAGAGTATATTGCTGCACCACCTCGCCGAAGGGCAACCCCTTGGACAGCCCGATGGAAACTCCGCCCAGCAAGTTGATACAGATAACCACCAGCCCGGCGATGGCATCGCCCTTCACGAACTTCATGGCCCCGTCCATAGCGCCATAAAGTTGGCTTTYTTTYTYYMAMRYRGMRSRCSGCATACGAGATTCATTCTCATCGATGTGGCCGTTCCTTAGCTCGGCATCGATCGCCATTTGCTTGCCTGGCAGAGCGTCGAGCGTGAATCGCGCCGCCACTTCTGCAACGCGTTCGGCACCCTTTGCGAGAACCATGAACTGGACCATGGTCACCACTAGAAAGATCACAAAACCTACAACGATGTTGCCTGAGATTACGAAGTCGCCGAACGTATGGATGATGCTACCGGCCTCCCCTTCCGCAAGGATTAGTCGCGACGTTGCAATGGTAAGCGCGAGGCGGAACACCGTGGAGATCAAAATGACGCCGGGCAGGGAAGAAAGTTCAAGTGGCGTGCCGACATACAGGGCAACCATTAGAAGAAGTATGGCGAATCCGAGGTTGAATCCGATCAGGACGTCCACGACGCCGATTGGGATTGGCATGATCATCATACCGATCGCCAGAAGCAGCATTAACGCGACCATTAGATCCGGGTTGGYCGGCGCTCGCGCGATGAAGTTGCGCATGAGGTTCGCCATCGCGACCTTCTTTATGTTTGTTTGAGAAGAATTGTGCTGCTGCGAAGTGAAACGTAGCTTTGGAAGACCGCTCGCGCCTCGTCCATGCGACGGGCTCGCAGCAGCGCATGGCTGCGCATGAGAGTCAAAGGGACGCGAGAAGATTGCTGGTCATCAAGTACGTCCAGCCTGTCCAGGATCGTCAATGCTTCATCGCCGAGACCCTCAGCAATCAACGCATAGGCGAAAATCCGTAGCAGGTTGACATCTTGAGAATTGTCGCTGACGGCGAGCCGCAACAAGGCTAGGCTTTGGGCGCTCTGCCCACAAGCAAGGTGGGTATAGGAAAGGGCGCAGAGCAAATCTCGCTCCTGCTCGGAAATCAGCACGACATCACCGGTCTTTGGCAACGTGTGTCCCGACGAGATAACCCAACATTGAAGTTCTATTCTTCATCCAGGTCGACCTTCGCTCGCCTTGATCAAGCTGTTCCGGTTCACTCRCAACAGCACCAGCCGCCGAAACTCCTCTTGGAGGGYGGCAATACCTTCACGCGCCACCRAATCCTCAGGTACCGCCGCTAGCGCCTTGACCAAGCGCTCCAGAAGAACACTACGCTTCCCTTCGCGCAGGATTTCCGGATGACGTATGCGTGGCATGATGAAGGAGAGCTGGCTACGTGCGAGAGTATGGCCATAAAGAGCGGCCGCTGCAGCGCGGGGGTCGATCTCACTGATCTGAAAGCTCTCGCTCGGGCTGACGGACGTGACCGCCTCGATTTCACTAATTCCCAACAATCCGTTGGCCGTGCGTGCGAGCGGCATATCGTGCGCGTGCGCACGCCRCAAAGTCGATGCATGCTTCTTGCTGCGATTTGCATGAGCGCGATCGAATTCCATCTTTTTGGTTTCACCATTGGCCGGCTCGGCTGCTCCTGCAGGCTCAATGGTAAGATCGTGCGCCGAGGTGCCGGAGCCGACAGGGAAGCTGGACATCTTGACCATGGAGTTCTCCTACCGAACCTGGGAGTTTAATAAGGGAGCGCAGCAACGCGGCCATTTCGGCTCAGCAGCACCTGAGCGTCCTCGATCCGATCGACCATCCATCCATTATCCAATAGAGCTCCCACGAAATACTTCTGCCCACCGATCAGAAGATGTGGAAGATTCCCGCGCCACACAGCTTCAATGGGGATTGCRGATGGTGCCTTGTCCTCTTTGATCACCACACCGTTCACGAGTGTTAGCGCTCCATTTGTGCGATGATCGAACCGCTGTTGGATCTTCTGCCATTTGGAGACCAAGACAGGCRTGACGGTGCCCTCGGCGGTAACAACACTGTCTGCGGATTTGATTTTGATATCGAATAACTGCGCCCGATCAATTTCGTCTTGCAGCGCTTTCGCCGCTAACTGGACGCTCTGATCACCAGGGCGCTTGATGGTTACCTTCGATATAGGTGTGGGGTTAGTAGGATTGGCGCTCAATCCGCTGGTACTGCCGTAGAGGGAAAAAATGGTTGAGAGCGCACCGAGGCCAATGYAGCTCACCAAGACAACGGCTATCACTGGCATTGAGAGGCGACGCATGCCAATGGGGCGCTTCTCCCCCRCATCTTGAATGGACCAGAGAATGGACATCGCGCCCACATGAATGACGACAGGAAGAGAGACAACAACGCGCTCGCCTACGGCGATATTTTGGTTGCCCTCTATGCGGATCCCATCCGCAAGGGCCTCGACCTCAATCGAATTGCCAAGAAGACTGACACGAAGATGACGCGGCTCTAGCCCTTGCTCGATGAAAATTATATCGGATTCAAGACCACTACCGATTACATTCGGCCCCAGAGGCGCATTACCAGTCAGCCCAGAATAGAGACCCGACAGCACTTCGAAATCGATAGAAATGGCGTCATTCACGGAACTCTCCCGCACAAGGAGATGAGCCGTACAGCCATGGCCGTACRGCTCACTTTRTGTCCACATTGCATCGCCAAGACAGCGATCGGGACGACGCTACGTCCCGCTTGCAATGTTACTGAACGCGCTCGTCGGCCACCTTCTTGACCGTTTGAAGGTTGGTCGTAACGGTGCGCAGCATCACACTCCGTTCCGTGGCCTCTGCGCTCATTGCCGTGAGCGCCGCAATTTGCGACTGGAAGGCGGCAGCCCCAGCCCCTTCATTAGCCATATTGCCAAGGGCAGGAGCAGCACCACCACCAGCGGGAGCAACTTTWGACATATCGTTTTACCTTTCCGTTCGAATTGTGCCGTGCTTGACGGCTTACACACCTGACGCCGAAGAATCCGGCGTCAGGCATCCTCTTCCGTATCACCCATGGCGTCATCGAAATCAGCCATGGAATCGCTCACCATTTGTACTGCAATGGAACTCAGAACACTTTGGAATGCCGCACTCTGATCTACCGATTGCGGGTCATTTCCAGAACTAACCGGACCGCTGTCCCGTCCGCCCTCCCCAATCGGTCGGCCACCACCAGAAGGCCCGCCGGGCTCATCGTGCCTATCCCCATGGCCCGCTCGATCCAAGGACGCACCGGTGCCGCCACCTCCACCTCTAATTGCTCCGACCATCAGGTACCTCGGTTTCTTTATTGCCATCAAGAGGCTGCGATGCAGTGTTCAAAATCGACTTGCTCAAGGTAAGAGCGCGAGCTTTCGAGAAGCTGACGGTCCCAAAAAAAACGAAGAGACGCTGTCACAAAAAACTGAAGGTCGTATACGGGCTGGYCTGCTCATATCGAGGCGCGGCGGCTTTAAAGGCGCCATTTACCCGGCAAGGTGGGATCGGAAGGGGCAGTCATGCTCGGTGCCGCAATTGAACAGATTTGATGTGAAGCGTTCGGAGTATGCGAACTCTGCCGATCGATGAATTGATATGGCAAGGGACTCGACGCGTCATCGTTATCGACCCGTTCACGATCGCCGCTAAGCTGGCGGTCCATAGGCATATGGCGTGGGTGCGGAACGGTGCTTTGTCCTTTCAGACGCAAGTCAGCGAATGCTTTTGCCGGCGAGCGCTTGGCGGCAGCGGCGGCGTTTTGGGTCGTGAACAAATCCGGCCCGCGATGAGGCCATCGACGATGGCCCCTGACTTCGTTTCGGCGGTTATTACACTCTCGTATCGGCGTTTTCACTGCCCAGCGACTTGAAAAGATACAGAGGGCTCATTCATGCGCTCCCTTCAGTTCCTGTGCTTTGTCTACGGTTTATCCTGGTGATGCGACCCTATCGGCGACCTGCTGATTGGCGGCCGCGTTCGGCACAGATGGGCGTGTACCGCGCTGAGGCATGGATCCGCGTTCTTTTTGTCTTGCTGGTGAGGCGGGACGAAGGTGAGATCGGCTTGTTGGTAGAATGGTCTGCGCTCATCGATCAGTTGGGCGAGCTTTTGCTCCTGGTCAGGGCCTCGCRGCAGCGGGCGGCTGGTATCCCTTTTGAGGCGCTTTTTGATCACCTCCAGCTTGGTATCGAGCCAGATCGAGACCGCCTTGTCGCTGATGAGACGGCGGCTCTGCTCATGCATGAACGCGCCGCCGCCGGTGGCGATCACCGCGGGCTCTGCCTCCAGCAGACGGGCGATCAGTTTCGCCTCCATCTCCCTGAAGTAGGCCTCGCCTTGCTCTTCGAAGATTTGCGAGATCGATTTGTRGGTCTGCTTTTCGATGATTTCGTCCGTGTCGCGGAAGGGAAGCTGCAGTCGCTTCGCGAGAGCTGGGCCGATGCTGGATTTTCCGGCGCCCGGCATGCCAACGAGTACGACCGGCCGACCGCCGAGGGCCGCGAGGACTTCCTTCGCCTGTGATGACCCGACGGTTTGCGGCATATTCGATTGCCCGACAGGTCGCAATTTCAGGGCTGCAGTGACGCTTGCCCCGCGCTCACCTTCGGCTTCCCAATGAAGCACGGCGAGAGCGCCATCGGGGACTGGGACGGCTTGGCAGTTTTCCATGACGCGCTGCATGAGTTGCTCCGCAGGAACATCCCCACCCACCCGCCGCAGCTTGTCCAGCTGCTTGTATGTGTGATGATTGGCGAGCTTGGCTTGGTAGCTAGCCGGCGTATGGAACTCAACCTGGAAGCGATAACCATGCGGTGTGGCGARCACGCTCTGGATGCCGCTGAAAGTCGGATTGCGCATCCTGAACCAGTTGCTTGTGTGGCGTTCGGCGTAGCCGCGCTCGTCGAAGGCCAGGATGGCTTTCTTAAAGCCACGGGTAAAATCCTGGTCGGGGAGTTCGAAGATGTGGCGGACAGCGTTGCTAATCAGCTGCGGCGCGCTGCCAGAGGGGGCGTTCAATCCGGTGAGCTGGTCAGCCATCGAGCCTTCCGATCGCACCCGGCGATCGAAATGAGGCATGTTCACCGGGATGCCGGTCTGCCTGAGGCTCTCGGCAACCGAGATTGYTGCTGCGGTGATTGCCTCCTCTTCAACTCTCGCGCGCCTCGCCTCGATTTTGGYCTRCTCCGATGCTTCCTGGCGRCTCAGCGTTACCGTCATATCGGAATCCACTGTGGCAGGGCGGCGGCCGGAGCGTTCGGGCAACAGGCCGTTCTGTGCGGCGAATTTGATCGAAGCCTCCATGACACCGGCCGCCAGCGTGGGATTGTCCTTCAGTTCCTCCAACGTCGCATCGACATCGAACCTGCCCTGGCTGAGTGTCGCCGCCATGCTCTTGACGTAGGGCACGGGCTGCAAGCCTGGCGTCTGGCATAGGAGCCGCTGCAGCTCATGGCTTTTTTTCAGAAACCGGCGGGTGCCGGTGTCGGATTTATAAGCATCCGTCCCGACTTTAATGCCGAGGCTCAGCAGATTGCTTGTGCTCTCGACGAGGTCGTCCGGATTGTAGCCATCCGGGGAAGGATCTATCCGGGCTTGAGTGTGGTCGAGCAAAAGCTGGACGCGGTCGCGAGGCTGGGACGTTGCCGGATAGCTCTCCGCCAATTCCTGGAAAAGGTTTGCAAGCGCTGGGCTCACTGACGGGCTTAAATCGTCCACGGTCTCGACGGTTGCGGACAAGTTTTGCTGATCCGCCTTCCCCGCCCATGCCGCGAGCTCGGTCACGAGCAAGGCGGCCATCTCGCGCGCGACGGGATGCCGGGCGACCTCGATCTCCTGCCTCGCCCTGGCGAGTGTGTCCTGGATGTCCTGGCCCCGCACCTCTTCCGCGTTCAACAGGTTCGCGATGTCCCGCCTGAGCTCGTGGTGAATRCCCTCGTAGGTGCCGAAGACAGAACGCTCGGCAAACCAGCGTCGCGCCTCGTCGGACTGCGCCAGAAAGTTTCGTTGCAGGCAGCTATAGGTTTCCAGGACGTCCTGTGTGGTGGCAAGGATCTGGCGGGCACGACTGAACTGGTAGCTATCGTCCTTAAGCGCCGGAGTATGCGACTTCGCCGGCTTGAGTGAGCGAACGCCGCGCTCTTGCTCCTTCTCATCGAACTGCCGCACATGCTCATAAAGCTGCGGTCGGTCGCCGATGATGATGACCGCGTCCCCGTCGAAGTCGCCGTCAAGCTTCTTCTGTTCACTGGTCGGGATAGCAACCAAAGAGCCCGGAGCAAACACCTCCGTCGCCTGTAGAATGCCTATACTGTCGACCGGCGTGTCCACTTTGGCGCGATCCTTGCCGTGTGTCCAGCTCGAATGCGATTTGACGTCTTCGGYGGACAGCACCAGCTCACGCTCGGYGTAGTCGGCCGGCCACATCTTATCTGRCACGACGATCAGAATGCCTTTGGCAAAAAACATCGGATCGTCGCCCGCCAGTTCTTTCCCGTTCTTCTCAGCGACATTGAAACTGTATTGAATGGCTACGCAGCCGTCCAGGAAGGCGGCAGTCGGATCCCCGTCACCTGCCGACCTGACTTGCTTGGCGCCAAATGGCCGCAGGTTAGCCTTGTCATAGGGGGYTCGCYCGATCAGYACGCCATCCCTCCCCGTCAAGGTCTCGCTCYTGAGCGTGGGCACATGGACGCAATCATCACTGGACGGTACGGCGACCGCGCCGGGAGCGTCGATGTGTCCGGCCGTCACGGTGCGAAACAGATCCTCGGCCCCCAGCTCTTGTCCTTCTCTGCTGTCGAGCCAGGTCTTGGCCTTMTCGCGCGTCTCATCCRCCACCAGCTCGCTGCGCGGATAATGTTGCAGCGCCGAGGCAKGAACGGACGATCTCCTTGCCTCAGCAAAAGCAGCCACCCGATCGAGACCTTGGCCTTGAGCGGCCCGACGAACAGCCGGCATACGCTCGGCCAACGAAGCCTTGATGAAGCCGCAACCGTCATGCGGTCTCAAGGCGATCGGGCCTTCCGGCCCCGTCAGCCTGAAGGGGTGCGCCTCGCCCGTGGGACGGTCCGGCAGCAGTGACAGTTTGAAGGCTCCTTCGAGTGCGTAGTCGTGGGGCCCTAGACCTTTGACCGCCGGGGGCGCGGCAAAGCCTCGACGCTGCGTGTAATAATAGGCTTCCTTGAATGGCGCCCAGTATCGCGACAGCTGCTCGAACGCCGTACCCGGAGCGGTTTCGGCATATGGAATTGCCAGCAGCTTYCCCCCGAGCGCCTGAGCCGCCGTTTCGCCTGGAGCGCSGGCGGCGATCTGGGCGAGGGTCTTTTTCGGCGGTTTTGACTTGCTGCCGCCGAATAGATCCATCCGGTATGGCACACCCTCGACGCTCAATGTCCGTCCCAGCATGAAGGCGCTCGGCTTTCCCGGCAGTTGTACCGCGACCACCTTCACCGCCCCCGAGGTCAGGYGATGGAAAGTGGAATAGCGCGTCTCGGGCTCCGTCGGCAATCGCCGCCCCTGCATGTCCACCACCGGCAACTGCATCAGCCCCGCATCACCCTCCGGCGGTCTYGGCTCGTGATCCATAGCGCGCAATACCTTATGGACATCGAAGACGGCGGCTGGATGTCGAGCTTGGATCAGTGCCGCATTCTGCGCCATGAACTCGTCCAGCGCCTCGACCGGCCCCTCTGCCTCGATCTGCGCGATCAGGTTCCAACTCATGTTTGAAAGGTCGCCTTCGATGAGGCCGCGCGTGCTGGCCAGGATCTCCCTGGTTCCGCGATGCAGCTCATCCCGACGCCGCTTCAAAGTGGAACTTTCGGCATCGACGTAGGGCCTCTTGTAAAGCCCCTCAAGAACAGCACGAGCCTTGAGCACTTGATAAATCGACAAGGCGGGACAGCGGCTCGAATTCGGTCCAGCGATCCGCTCGGCCTCGCTTGCCTTCAGTTGCGCCTTGATCTTGTGCTCCACGACTGGTTGAATGTCGTTCAGCAGGTTCAAAGTCTGCCTGCGGTGCCAGCGCAACGCCCTTTGTGAGCTGCGCGCTAAAGGCACCAGAGCGGCGCAGAGATTGCCCATGGTCTCGAGGTTCTCGGGTGCAAAGCCAGAGGTCCGACGCAATGCCTCGAGCCGATCCAAGCCTGCCCGTGCGAGCAGACCCAAATCGTCATGCAACTGCGCCTTCGCCAGCGCCTTGAAGATATGCACGATGCTTAGCGCATCGGCCTGCTCCAGGCGATCGCTGGCGTAATGAAGATGATGGGCCAGCTGATGCAGCCGATCCCTCAGCAGAGCGGTGTCTGCAATCTCTCCGGCGTCCTGTCCCCGTACGACGCCGCGCCCCAAGATATTGGCGATGGTGCCGAGCGCGACGGTAGTGAAGGTGCTAAATCTTGGGCCCGCCGCGCCGAACCCGCGCGCGATATCCATGATCGCCCCGTGGCATACCGGTTGTTCGGGCCATTTGCCGAAGCCATGCAGGACAATAGCAAGTTGCTGCGAGGAGAAATCGGACAGCCCCCCGGTGCGGTCGGCGCGACGACGGACTTCAGCAGCAATTGCGACCGATGCGTCCCCGCATCTCGTCTCGTCAGTCCACTTGCTGAAACCGTTCACCAAATTTGCCAGATCCTGCGGATTGAAAGCAGATAGCTGCTCGGCGCGATCGGTACGGCGAAGCACATCGCCGGCGATCGCGACGGTAGCCTCGCGACAGCCCGCCTCTGCCGGCCACTTGCTGAAGCCATTCACCAGGTTCGAATGTTCCTGAGCAGTAAAATCGGTCAGCTGGGCGCGGCGGCGGCGAACCTCACCGGCAATCGCAACTATGGCCTGGCAACAGCCCGTCTCATCCGGCCATTTGCTGAAGCCGTTCACCAGGTTCGCCAGAGACTGCGGGGTACAATAAGATAGCTGGCCAGCGTGGTCAGCGCGGCGCCGGATCTCGCAACCGATCGCAACGGTAGCCCGGCGACACTCTACCTGTTCCGGCCATTTGCTGAAGCAACCTACCAGGTTGGCCAGATCTTGGGGATCAAAGACGGACAGCGCGGCGGCGCGGCGGCGAACCTCGCCGGCGAGAGCGACGGTGGCCGCAGCACAACCCGCCTGCTTTGGCCATTTGCTGAAACCGGTCGYCAAGTGTGCCAGAYCCTGCGGGCTGAAAGCARATAGCTCATCGGCACGGTCCCCGCGATGAAGCATCTCACCAGCGATCGCGACCGTCACGTCACCACAGGCTRCTTCATCTGGCCATTTGCTGAAACCGAGCGCAAGGTTCGCCAACTCGCGCGAATCAAAACCAGGGAGCCGGCGGGCACGGCGGCAAAGAACCTCACCAGCGATCGCGAGCGCGGCCTCGCGGCAGTTCRCCTGATCGGGCCACTTGCTGAACCYGTTCACCAGGTTTGCCAGATGCTGGTGGGCAAAACTGGAAAGTCGGYCGGGGCCGCGGCGAACCAGCTCGCCAGCGATCGCGACCGTGGCGCTACTACAGCTCACTTGGTCCGGCCGTTTGCAGAAGCCGTTCACCAGATTCGCCAGTGCCTGCGGAGTAAAATCGGCCAGCCTATCGGCGCGGCGACGAATCTCACAGGCGACCGCGACCGTGGCTTCGGCACATGACAACTCGGCAGGCCACTTGCTGAAGGCGTTCACCAGGTTCGCCAAGTCCYGCGAATCAAAACCCGAGAGCCGGTTGGCAAGGCGACGGACTTCACCGGCGATCGCGACAGCGGCAAGGCGTGAACTCTCTTGTCCAGGCCACTTGCTAAAGGCGTTCACCAAGTTTGCCAGGTTCTGGTGAGTGAAATTGGCGAGCCGATCCGCTCCAGTGGCGCGGCGACGAATCTCACCCGCGATCTCGAGGGTGGCCGCACCACACCCCCCTGTGTCAGACCACTTGCTGAAGCCGTTCACCAGGTTTGCCAGACCCTGCGGAGTAAAATCAGATAACGCATCGGCGCCGCGGCGAAGAACTTCTTTGGCAATCGCCGCCGTGGCCGCGCCACACCCTGTCCTCTCCGGCCATTTGCTGAAACCGTTCACCAAGTTCGCCAAGTTCTGCGAATCAAGAGCAGAGAGCCGGCTGGGGCCGCGGCGAAGCACCTCACCAGCGATCGCGYCTGTGCCGTCACCGCAGCCTGCAGCTTCCGGCCATTTGCTGAAACCGTTCACCAAATTGGCCAGTTCCTGCGGATGAAAATCACAGAGCCGGTTGGCTAGGCCAGCGCGACGGCCGACCTCGCTGGCGATGGCAACCGTGGCCGTGCCACACCCCGTCTCTTGCGGCCATTTGCTGAAACCGTTCACCAGATTCGCCAAATGCTGTGGCTCAAAACCAGCAAGGCCGTTTGTCCGTTCGGCGCGGCGACGGACCTCACCGGAGACTGYGACCGAGGCAAGGCGTGAGTTTTCCTGTTCCGGCCATTTGCTGAACCCGTTCACCAACAGGGCCAGGCTTTGACTGTCGAGTTCCCGAAGCACTCCGCTTTGCTGGCAACAAAATTCAGCAATGCTGCCCATTCCGTTTTGGCAGGCCGGCACCCGTGGATATCGACTGAACGATAACGCCAAGAGCGCAAGCGCTTTGGGCTCGACATTAATGAGTTCGTGGGCAAACGTAGACAGCTGAGCTGCCATGGCCCGGCAAGCTTCCATGCCTGCCGGGCCTTCCTCGCGGCTCACTGCATTGCAAACTGTGGCATATCCCCATGTTTGCYGGGCGCGGATCTCGTGCTGCCAGTTGGTGACAAATCGAGATTTGAACTGGGCAGCGGCCTGTTGCAGGAATGTTGCAAGTTCCGGCATCTTCAGTTCTTTGCGATAGCGCACCACAGCCATTGAGAATTTGCGGATGTCACCAGCGAAACCAATGTCGTGTAGGGCRCCATTAAGCAGTTCTTGCGAGTTTGYAGCGCGGCCATCCCGCCTAGCTCCATGGTCGATAGGTCGCTCGCCTGATCTAGCAGCCATATCGGGTATGCTTTGTCGATGCGGCGGCAACGCGTCGATGCGAGAGCTTCCGGCCGCTTGATGGCTGCGGCAGGGTTCGCCGCCGGGCTGCCGCCTTGGTCCGTTCCGTTGCGAGATCCCGCCGTGATCGTCCCGCCCGGCTTTATCGTCGATAGGCCGTTCACCCGGTYTGGCAGCCGGTTCGCTCACGCTTTGCTGGCGCGGTGGGCGCGCGGCTGTATATGAAGGTCCGGTTGATCGGTCGCCGCGCCAGGATTCGTCATCAGGATGTAACAAGCCTTCTTCTCGGGCTGGCCCCTCGCCCTCCGGCACCGAGGGGAAACGGCGACGCCGCCCACTGATTTGACCTAGAGCAGCAGCCAAAAGTCGGCGTGAGCCAAGCGAGGGACCGGCAGGGCGATCGCCAGCAGCATTTTCGGCTTGGGGCGCAATGGGAGCGGAAGACGTCGCTTGGTTTTGAGGCCCAGAGTGYATTCGCTGCACGACGGAATTGAACGATTGACTGCCTTCTTCGGGGGCGCGGCCTGACTGCGGGCACGGACCRCTCGATCCCCGCGTGCTGCCGGACTCAGCACCTCCCGTGTGCGATCTTCCAGATCGTCCAATGCCCGTCATATCCAATCTCCAATGCGGGCAATGYGCCCCTATAGTGTCGAGGCTGATCGCTCATCCGTAGGGCGAGCTGCGATGGACCGGGCATCCAGGCGAAGATGGTCTTCACGAAACGGGATTTTGAAAAGTCTGACGCTGGCCATGCCCTCATTAGCCGCTCGAAGCGCATGTGACCGAAGTACCCGCCCCATTGGTCAGCTCAATGCGTGAGACCCCATCGGTTCCGTTCGAGGTCTTGTCGATCGCCCGGATGCGATCGCTTGCACGGCATCGGCGGCCGTCCCCAAAAGTTTCCCTTAATCCGAAGCACACGCAGTAATCGCGGCAGGAGATTTCGCACGCACGTCGGCGGCATGGAAATAACGGAACCGCAGTCATCAAGCCCTGCGCCAAAGGCGACGATGTCCCTCTGCGCGCCCGCAGGTTCTGGCTTCGCCTTCTCGGCGTGATGACCTTGCGCGCGGGGGTGCTTCGCATTCTTTGGCGGTCATCCCAATCCTACCCGTAGCACCCGACAGACATTGATCTTTCGCAAAATGTTTTCCTGAGACAATGGCAAAGCTTCGACCATCACACATAGCCGTCCTTACCTGACATAAACCTGACCTGCGCTCGGCCAAAATGCTGAAATCGCCAAAAGCGAAGACCACTGGAACTACTGCGGCATCGGGGGCGCGGGCTGCAGCCTGAGAGAACTGGAAATTTGTGTCGACACTGTCCTGGGCAACAGGGCGCGTGTCGTGACCACAAGACGAGCCGCAATGGCCCGATCCGCTCGATGGGAAGTGGGAAGCAGGCGGCGAGAGCTCAATAGACACGGCGACGGTCGAAGCGGCCTGTCAGCGGCCTTCGAGGAGATCATATCTCCCTGTTCATTCCCRCTCARCCATCCKAGTTCGCAACCAGTTTGAACATCAAACGTCAGATGGCAAATCAGTAGCCCCGCCATTGCCACTCACAGGCCGCGCACTCCAACATCTGTGAAACTACCGGCACTTACAAACGTGCTCGTCAGCCTTCTGACAGCTAAATGAGGGATATACCGAACGTTGAACAACGCAAAGCCTTCGAGCCGTTAGGTTCGATCGGAATGCAAATTCCGCATCCGAGCTTAGCTTAGGTCCAGCTGTGATTTGTCTCATCTATGGAGAGTGATTTGGAGCCCCACAACGGATGGTTTGATACGGACGCTTGGATGCGCGACTACGCTGCTCTGCAGGAACAGCAGYGGGTGCGGCAACAATCGGGAGGCATGCCCGAGGATCAAGCACGTTTTGAACAGCAACTGAGCGAGTTGCAGCTCAGTTCCGCTGGTGCGAGCCCCAGCGATACTACTTACCCTGAAGCTAGTATGCCTGACACTCGCCCTGCGAAGTCGCATGGATCATCCCAGCGCGCTGACATAGAGGATCCAATGTGGATGCCTCAGCGGTCCAAGTCACGAAATGGCGGGTCCAGCAGCACGTGCTACACCGGGCCCTCGGGAGCGCCTCCTGCTGTGCGGACGAAGGACGGCAAAGGCCGGCACCTATGGTCAAGTGTTAAGTCAGGTGTCGCCAAAGCCTTTTCGGGGCGTCGTCGCGAGGATTCGTCCGGCATGTCGGCGTCGGATGTAGTTCATTCAGAGCTTCGCATATATTACGCGAAGCGACGGCTCCCGACCGAGCCCTTCGAGACGGACAAAATCCTTGTTTCCAGGTTTTTGAGGGCGTCTCTCGGCAGCACCTTCGTGCAGACTGCCCAGAGGAATGCATCTCATTTGCACCAGTTCAGTGCATGGCTTAACCAGCGCGAGAGGGACCCAATTGCCGACCGGCTGAACGACCATGAGTTGGACAACGATGCACGGGAGTATGCGCAGCAATTTGACTCTACCGGCAGCAAGAAAATCAAAGATCAAATCATAGAGGCATTGGAAAACATCCGACAAACCAATCTCCCACCAGCTGAGCTCACAGATGACGAGAGGCTTATTGGTGACTTCAGGGAGGCGGCCACATCCGCCGGCCGTTCGAAAGACACCGTTACTTGGTGGGTGGGAAGGCTGCATCAGTTCCGGACATGGCTCTGGTCCAAAGACTTGACGCTGACCAGCTTGCTTGATCTCCCCGAGGAGTTGAATCGACTTGCGACACTCTCTGGCACAAAGCGTATCCATGCGGCGTTGACAGTGCTCCAGGAGTTCCACGCCGCAAAAGTCGAGGAACGCGCCGCGAATTTCAACCCCCACCGCCGACAGYGGTTGGCTGCCCTCCCTGCCGAAGACGATGCGCTTATGACGCGGTTCAAAACGGCAGCCATGCAAGCCGGCGTTCCCAAAAACACGATTGACAGCAGCCTGATACATGCAAAAAAATTCGCCAACTGGCTCCATAAGAACGACAAGGAGCCGTTGGCTTCTCGGTTTCGAGATGAATCGCTGGCGGACGATTTAGACCTGTATAAAGCCGAGGGTAATGACCCTGAGAACCGTCTTCAGTCGACGCTGAATCATCTCCGGAGGCTCATGTCGGAAGGGTGCGGCTTCGAACAGATCGGGCCCGGCCCGCGTCTCATGGGGCGGCACCTCCTGCACCCCTATCCCGCAGACGCCCGTGTCATCGACGCGATGCTGGACGAAGCCATACGTGGACTTGGAGATGCGACTACGGCGCAAAAGCTGCCTTTTCAAGACCGGGCTAGCCGCCTTCGTGCCTTCAGTGACTGGCTCCAAAGGGAAGGTAAGAGCAACATAGTTGACCGGCTTAACGATGCTGACCAGCGACGTGGCTTAAACGCAGATGCCAAGAACTTTAGGAAGGTTTCACCTCGGCTCTATGGAACCGATTTCACGATGCTTCGGCAATACCTGCAACTTGTCGAGGCGAATAGAGCGCTCGGGTTGCGGGGTCCCGAGGAGGCGGATTCGTTTGCCGGGGAAGGCGCCCAGCACGCCAGCTCGTTTCAAGAGTTTCCCTCAGCTCAGAATACTCCGTCCGAGGGAGCTTGGGATTGTCTCAGGACGCAGATGCAGAGCTCCGCGCCCCCGTCTGCAGAGCTTTCCTCAGCTCCGAATACTCCGTTCGAGGGAGCTTGGGATTGGCTCGGCACGCAGATGCAGAGCTCCGCGCCCTCGTTTGCAGAGCCTTCCTCAGCTCCGGTTACCCCGTTCGAGGGAGCTTGGGATTGGCTTACCACGCAGATGCAGTCCTCCGCGCCCTCGTCTGCAAGGTCCCCGTCGTCAGACATCTACCGCGGTCTTTYCCCTCTGGTTGATTTGCCCTCCACCCCGTACGAGTTGCGTGACGATGCTCACTATGCACCGGGGTTTCCGAGCACATCGGCGGATGCTCAGATAGCGGCGTCGAATCAGACAGCCTCGTTCCACGGCCACGGTGGGCTAGAACTCGGCGCCAGGGATTGDCTGAGCGACGAGCATATCGCGGCGGATTACACGCTTCTGATTCAGGAGCTGCAGCGGAACAATCCGGATCTCGCCTCCCGCACGCGGCTCGTGGATCCGCTCATAGCCCACTATCATCTGCGCTTGGGCTCCGACAGCGTGGCGGCGCGCGCCTTCCAGCAGATTGTCTATGATCAGGATGGTAATGACACAGCCGACTTCCTGTTCCTGCCGCTGAACGATGCCAGTGCTTCGGATCCCAATCGCCGCGGCAGCCATTGGTCGCTGCTGCTCGTTGATCGTCGCGAACGGGCAATGCCGGCTGCCTATCACTACGATTCCGCCGTGGGATACAACGACGGGCCTGYAGCACTGCTCGCACAACGGCTGGGCGCTCGTCTGGAGCCTGCCCGCATGACCCAGCAGAGCAACGGCTATGATTGCGGTGTCTTTGTGCTGGACGGGACGCGGGCATTGGTTAGGCGCCTGGCGCAAAGACGACGGCCGGGCGTGCTGCACCTCGACAACCTCGTTGTCGATCGGCTGGCACTGCAAACCCGACTGAGGCGCTGACTGGCTGGCTGGCTGTAGCGACATATGTGGAACGGCCACGCGACAAGCGGTTTTTTAGACATATCACGCAGCGGGACCGGTGCGCCCATATGTGGGGCCTTGATGCGCGGTCGAGCGCCGAGCTTGAGCAGCCTGAGCCRCAGCGTAGCCAACTCGGCGCTGCGCAGATGATGCGTCGTGGGCACCGCCTTCGCGCAGGGTAAGCATCAGCCAGTATGCGGCGGTGTGCAGGACAAGACGGACCTGGTTGGCAATCGGTGAGCGGCAGGAGGTAYGGTCGGAGGCGAGCTGGCTCTTGTGCATCTTGATCAGGTTTCGGCCCGGCCGCGGGCGCAGTAGATCACGTCGTAGATGTGCTCGGCGGAGCCTTTGTCGAGATTGGTGACGACGAAGCGGATGTCGAGGCCATCGTGGTTGCCTCGATGCGAGCGCAGGCGCGACGTTTCGTCTTCCAGGATTTCGCCTTGTAGCGGTTTCGGCATAGCCGCGCAGCACCGACTTCCGCTCGAGCGCGCGGCGGGTGCGGATATCGTCGGCGCTCTCGTCGACGAGCCGCTGCAGAACCTTGTTGCCGGGTTGGCCGAAGGGGTAGTCGACGCCGTTGTTCTCGCACCTGGCCATGACGTGCGCCCGGCCATAGTGGCCATCGCCGCGGATCAGGATGCGGGTGGTCGGCCAGCGGGCACGGATGCGGCGCACGAGGCGGCGCAGATAGCCGCGGATCTCCTCGCCCGTCGGGGTCTTGCCGAGGCGCAGGACCATGGCGACCGGGCGACAGGTCGCGGCGTCATATACATGGAT
>NZ_MDDT01000053.1:0-50796 GCF_001854815.1 Mesorhizobium sp. LCM 4576 | reverse complement strand
ACACCGAACCCGACTTCGCTTCCCGTGCAAAGCCCTCCTTGTGGGAGAAGGTGGATCGGCGCGCTAGCGCCGAGACGGATGAGGGGTGCTCCAGCTTGGCGTAGCCGTCGCTCAAGCCTTCCCAGGCACAGTCCTGATCACCGTGCCCCAGGGATCCTCACGGCTCGTCTCGGCCTTCGCACTGTCTGAGCGCATCTCGACCCAGGCGAGGCCCGAGCGGGAGGGATCGCGGCGGCCGGCGCCGGCGCTTTGCCAGGCATTGGCGCCGATATGGTGATGGTAATGGCCGGACGACAGGAACACCGCCTGGGCGCCATATTTGGCGACGGTGTCGAAGCCGAACGCCTCATGCCACCAGGCTTCGGCATCTTCCGGCCGGCCGACGCGCAGATGCACATGGCCTACAATGGTGTTTTCCGGCGCGCCTTGCCAGCCGGCATCGCCCGCCGGCACGCTGCCCACCACCGCCGGCAGGTTCAGCCGCTCCGTCGCCATGGCTATTCTGTCACCATTCCATTTCCAGTCCTGCGGACGGCGGTCTGCATAGATTTCGATGCCGTTGCCCTCTGGGTCGGTCATATAGAGCGCCTCGCTGACCAGATGGTCGGAAGCGCCCTCGATGCCGATGCGGTTGGCGGCGGCATGGTTGATCCAGCGGCCGAGATCCGCCCGCGACGGCAGGAGAAAGGCGGTGTGGAAGAGCCCGGCGCTGCGCGGATCGTCCGGCTTGGCCGAAGAATCCTGTTCAAGCACCAGCAATGGTCGGTTGGCAGCGCCAAGCGTGATCGTGCCATCGGCGCGGCTTAGTTCCTGCAAGCCGACGACGGCGCGGTAATAGGCTGCCAGGCTTTCGGCGTCGCGCGCCTTCAACCCGACACGCGACACGCTGACCGGTGTGGTCGCGGCAAAAGGCAGTTCGCTCATCAAGCTCTCCGTTCGGGCGGCACCTATTCCCGAAATGGGATCTTGAGGYCGCCAGCTCTTGTTCCTTCTTCCCTCCAAATCGTTGATTGCGATCGTTCACACAAGGCAGCAAGAATCGAACAAGTTGTTCACACTTGCGATCACGCCGATATTGGCGACAGGGTTGCAGGCGAGAAGGCCGCTCGCTACATCGGCGCCATGAAAGTCAAAGACGCAGATATCCTGATCGTGCCGGGCTACACCAATTCCGGCCCCGAGCACTGGCAGACCCGCTGGCAGTCGAAACTGTCGACGGCGCGCCGGGTCGAACAGGYGGAATGGACGAAGCCCGTGCGCGAGGACTGGACGGCGAGCGTAGCGAACGCCGTCAACGAGGCCGAGCGTCCAGTGGTTCTGGTTGCGCACTCGCTTGGCGTGGCGGCGGCGGTGCAGGCCATCCCGCAATTCAAGAAGCCTGTCGCCGGCGCCTTTTTTGTCGCGCCGCCCGACGTCTCCAACCCGGAAATCAGGCCGAGGCATCTGATGACCTTCGGCCCATATTCGCGCGATCCCCTGCCCTTTCCGTCGATCGTGATTGCCAGCCGCAACGATCCGTTCTGCGCCTTCGAGGTCGCCGAAGACATCGCCGCCGCTTGGGGATCGCTGTTCATCGATGCCGGCGAGGCCGGGCATCTCAACCACGATGCTGGCTTCGGCCCATGGCCCGAGGGTTCGATGACCTTCGCCAAATTCCTGACGGAGTTGAAGGAGCCGTAAGGCCGGATTCAAGAACCGATTGAATCCCGCATGCTCTTCAGCAACGTCTTGGCGCCAAGCGAGATCAGCGTGTGGTCCGAGCCCATGGCGAGCAGCCGGAAGCCCATCGACACGACGCGACCGGCAATCGCCGGTTCGATGACATAGATCGCGGCATGCTTGCCGGCCTTGCGCGTCCGCTCGGCGATCGACGCGACCGTCTCCATCATGCTTTCCAGCGTCGAGCTGACGGTGGCGCCATTCGACCAGGCGATCGAGAAATCCGACGGGCCGACGAAGATGCCGTCGATGCCGTGCGTGTCGAGAATGCCATCGAGCGCCTCGAGGGCCGCCCGCGTCTCGACCATGGCGAAAGCCATGGTGCGCTGGTTCGTATCGCGCAGCCATTCGGCATGGTCGCCCTTGCCGTGACGCGGGAAGGCATAGGTCGGGCCCCAGGAACGCTCGCYCAGCGGCGGATATTTCATCGCGGCGGCGAACTGCCTCGCATCGGCCACGGAGTTCACCATCGGCGCGATCACCGCCTCGGCGCCGAAATCGAGCGCGCGGCTCGCCATGTCGAAGCGCCCGACCGGAATGCGCACCAGCGCCGGCTTGTTGGCGGCCAGAACCGGCACCAGCCCGCGCAGCACGCTGTCCTCGTGATGGCCGCCATGCTGCATGTCGAGGGTGACGGCATCGAAACCCTGTTTGGCGATGATCTCGACCGTCAGCGCATCCGGCACGCCCGACCATGCAGTGAAAAGCGTTTCGTCGGCGGCCAAGCGGGATTTGAGCGACATCGGAACTTTCCTTGTTAACAATCCGCAGTTTCGGCCGGAAACGGTGTGAAGGCAAAGAAAAACCGCCCGGTTTGGCCGGGCGGCCRATTGGTCCAGTCAGAGCAATTCCGGGAAAAGCGTGTAAAGTTTAGGTTCGACGACTTCGCCGTAACCTTCCGTCCGGAATTGCGTAAAAACAAAGAGATCGAGCATGAGACCGAAACGCGTGAAGCGGTTTTCGGACGACATCACGTCATCCAGCCTTAGCTGTTCTTGATCTGCTCGATCGCCTGCGCCATCAGCTCGTCCATGGTCCGGCGGATCTGATGGTCGGACTGGTTGACGCCGGCGGCATCGAAATCCTTGCGGATCTTGCGGAAAACATCGTGGTCGCCCGCCTCCTCGATATCGGAGACCACAACTTCCTTGGCATAGGCCTCGGCATCGGCGCCGGATTTGCCGAGTTTCTCGGCGGCCCACAGGCCAAGCGCCTTGTTGCGGCGCGCCGCGGCCTTGAAGCGAAGTTCCTCGTCGAAGGCGAATTTGCGCTCGAAGCCCTCTTCGCGGTCTTTCATGCTGCTCATGACGTCCCTCCGATCAATCCGATTCGCTTGGCAGTGAATATGTGTGATGGGCAAGCACAAACCAAAAGGCCGCGGGCCGGTCAATATGGTTCGTGGCATGCTGCGCTGCGGCATTTCGGTTCCGAAAGCGGTTGATTCGCGGGATTTGCCGATTGAGCAAACAAGGCGATTGCGATAACACCGGCATTGAACGCCGCCTTCGCCATACTAATTTAGGCAGACGGACAGGAACCGGTCACTTGCCGCCTGCCCGCAGATCCAGAGAAAAAATCAGATGAAAAATCGCCGCCGCATTTACGAAGGCAAGGCCAAGATCCTCTATGAGGGACCTGAGCCGGGAACGCTGATCCAGTTTTTCAAGGACGATGCCACCGCCTTCAACAAGAAGAAGCACGAAGTGGTCGATGGCAAGGGCGTGCTCAACAACCGCATTTCCGAGCACATCTTCAACCACTTGAACCGCATGGGCATCCCGACCCATTTCATCCGCCGGCTCAACATGCGCGAGCAGTTGATCAAGGAAGTCGAGATCATTCCGCTCGAGGTCGTCGTGCGCAATGTCGCGGCCGGATCGCTGTCAAAGCGCCTCGGCATCGAGGAAGGCACGGTGCTGCCGCGCTCGATCATCGAATTCTACTACAAGGCCGACGCGCTCGACGACCCGATGGTGTCGGAAGAACACATCACCGCCTTCGGCTGGGCCAGCCCGCAGGAAATCGACGACATCATGGCCCTGGCCATCCGCGTCAACGACTTCCTTTCCGGCCTGTTCCTCGGCGTCGGCATCCAGCTCGTCGACTTCAAGATCGAATGCGRCCGCCTGTTCGARGGCGACATGATGCRCATCGTCGTCGCCGACGAGATCTCGCCGGATTCCTGCCGGCTGTGGGACGTCGCCACCCAGGACAAGCTCGACAAGGACCGTTTCCGTCGCGACATGGGCGGCCTGGTCGAGGCGTATCAGGAGGTCGCCCGCCGTCTCGGCATCATCAACGAAAACGAGCCCCCGCGGCCGATGGGTCCGGTCCTCGTCGCCTCCTCCGAGCCGCCCAAGGGCCTGAAGCACTGATTACCAGGCCTGCCGGACAATAGCAGGCCTTTTTCCTAAACGAGCCTAACCTGGAGCATCGATGAAAGCCCGTATCACCGTCACCCTCAAGAACGGCGTCCTCGACCCGCAGGGCAAGGCGATCGAGCATGCGCTCTCCGGATTGGRCTTCGACGGCGTCGGCCAGGTGCGCCAGGGCAAGGTGTTCGACATCGAGCTCACCGGAACCGACAAGGCCAAGGCCGAAGCCGACCTGAAGGCCATGTGCGACAAGCTTCTGGCGAACACGGTGATTGAGAACTATAGTGTTGCTATAACCTGAGGTTGTAGCGGAGGCACAATGCCGGAAGCCACGAACGAATTGATGTTCGAGCTGTTGAAACGGATCCATCACGAAATCGGCGAWCTTCGCCAGGATGTGTCCGAAGCCAAACGTGAGTTGAACGTGATGCGAGGTCACATGGTGGCCACGCAGAGTGATATCCATAACATCTATGGTATTCTTGGCCGTCAGGATGAGCGACTCGAACGCATAGAGCGCCGTCTCGAATTGCGCGAACTTGCCGAAAACCAGAGGCCTTACGAACCGAAATGAAATCAGYCGTCGTCCTCCTGCCTGGGCTCAATCGCGACCGCGACATGATTGCGGCGCTGACCAAGATTTCCGGCCAGGCGCCGGCGACCGTCTGGCAGACCGACACCGAAATCCCCGATGTCRACCTGATCGCCATCCCCGGCGGCTTCTCCTTCGGCGATTATCTGCGTTGYGGCGCGATCGCGGCGCGTATGCCGGTGATGCGGGCGGTCGCCGAAAAGGCGGCCAAGGGCGTCACCGTCATCGGCGTCTGCAACGGTTTCCAGATCCTGGTCGAGGCCGGCCTGCTGCCCGGCGCCCTGATGCGCAACGCCTCGCTGAAATTTGTCTGCCGGCAGGTGAAGCTTGAGATCGCCAACGCCAACACCATGTTCACCCGCCGCTACCAGCCCGGACAGGTCATCCGCTCGCCGGTCGCGCATCATGACGGCAATTACTTCGCCGACGCCGAGACGCTTGCTCGGCTCGAGGGCGAAGGCCAAGTGGTGTTCCGCTATGCCGAAGGCACCAATCCCAACGGGTCGATCAACGACATTGCCGGCATCGTCAACGACAAGGGCAACGTGCTCGGCCTGATGCCGCACCCGGAGAACCTTATCGAAGCGGCGCATGGCGGCAATGACGGGCGGGCGCTGTTCGAGAGCGCACTCGGCCTCGCGGCTTGATTCTTTGACATCCTAATCCGGAACGCGGGGGCGGACTGACCATGAGACCGACGATTGCTCGCCTTGCTCTCCTGGCCGCCGCTGGGCTCGCCTTGGCTTCCTGCCAGTCCAGCCCCAAGACCAGGCCGGTTCCCTCAGGCAAAAGCGCCTCGCTGCTTGCGATGGAGCAGGTCACGATCGCCGCGCATAAATGCTGGATCGCCAGCAAGGACCCGGCCTTCAAGGCCTACCAGATGGCCAACGAGCTCAATTCCTACAGCGGCACGCCGCGCTTCCTGCTGGTGCCCGCCAAGCACTATGGCGGCAAGCCGCTGCTGGTCRTGCAGGCGCAAGGCAATTCCAGCCGCGTCGACGTCTTCGGGCCGCTGATGAATGAGCCGCTCGGCGCGCGCATCGGCTCTGACATCGCCCGCTGGCAGGCCGGCAATCCGTCCTGCGCGGCTTCCGCCTGAGGTTGTCATGAGCCGGTTCCTGCAGATCGCGGGACTGGTTGTCGGGCTGGTTGCGCTTGTCCTGCAATTCGCCATCAGCATGCCGGCGTCGATGGCTGCGGGGCGCAGCCTGCCCGGTTCGATCGTCTTCTATTTCAGCTTCTTCACCATCCTCACCAACATCGCTGCGGTGATGGTGCATGCCTCGCTGCTGTCCCCCGCTGGCTATGCCTGGTTTCCGGCCTTTGCCGGACAGAGAATGCGTGCCGGAGTGGCGGTCGCCATCACGCTGGTCTTCATCGTCTATGCGACGGTGCTGGCAGGCCTTTGGCAACCGCAGGGCCTGTTCCTGCTTTGCGACATCCTGCTCCACTACGTCACGCCATTCATCTTCGTGCTGTGGTGGCTCATAGCCGGTGCCGACRGCACGACGCGCTGGCGCGATATCTCCTGGTGGATGATCTATCCGCTCGCCTACCTCGCCTACGCGCTGATACGCGCCCCCTTCGCCGGCGAAGTGCCCTATCCGTTCCTTGACGTGGCCAAGAACGGCGCGGCCAGCGTCGCCGTTTCGGCCCTGGGCGTCACGGCCTTGTTCATCGGATTGAGCGTGCTTGCCGTGCTGATCGATCACGGCATCGGCCGGTTGCGAGCAAAACCCGCAACCGGGATGGCGTCGAGCCGAAGATAGGCATCACTCCCAGAATGCCCTGATGCCTTCGCGATGGGCATCGCAGYGCGAGATGCCGATATCCTTGAGTTGCTCGTCCGTCATCTCCAGGAGGGCAAGGCGGCCGCGCCGGCRCTCAAGCATGCGATCGACTTGTTTGGCGGCGGAACGGAGCACGAATACCAGCCGACCGACGAAGCCGCGACGGCTCCATGGATCGGTCTGCGCGCCAAATGCCGGACCGGCGTGGCGAATTGTCTTGATTGTATCCATTGTCATTCTGCCTTGTTTCGATTGTACCTTTTCAATCGCAGGCTCGATATGATTTGACTCATCGCGCGGTGCAATATAGAAAATTGTCACCATGACAAATTGGCTCCCTGACCTCTCCTCTGGCTCCGGTCCGCTGTATCAGCGTCTTGCTGACAGCATTGAGTCAGATATCGACAAGGGCGTCATCGACGCCGGTGCGAAACTGCCTCCGCAGCGCGACCTCGCCTATGACATCGGCACGACCGTCGGCACCATCGGCAGGGCCTATCAGCTGCTGCGCGAACGCGGTCTGGTGAGCGGCGAGGTCGGCCGCGGCACCTATGTGCTCGGCCAGCGCRCCGAAGCCCCGAAACCCGACCTCGAACTTGGCTTGCAAGGCACTCRCCCCATCGACGCGCCGAGCGGCAAGCTGCGCTTCGACAGCACCGCCGCGCCCGATGTCGGCCAGGGCGCGGTGATTGYCGACATCCTGGCGCGCACCGCGCAGGAGCACCCGCACGACATTTCGAGCTACACACGCGATTTTCCTGAACGCTGGTACGAGGCGGGCAGCCGCTGGCTTTCGCGCAATTCCTTCCGACCATCGCTCGATTCTATCGTGCCTACGCTGGGCACCCATGCCGCGGTCATGGCGGYGATCGCGGCGCTGACCATGCCCGGCGACTACGTGGTCTTCGAGCACCTCACCTATTCGCAGATCGCGCGCAGCGCCGGACTCATCGGCCGTCGCACGGCGCTGGTTTCGGCTGACGAGGATGGCATCGACCCGGATGATTTCGAGCGCGTCTGCGCGCAGAAACATCCGAAGGTGATGTTCCTGATGCCGACCGCGAAGAACCCGACGCTGGTGACGCTGTCGGCGGAGCGGCGGCAGGCGAWCGCGAAAATCGCGCGCGAATACAATGTCGCGCTGATCGAGGACGATCTTTACGGCGARCTCACCGACGACCCGACACCGCTGCTGGCCGAATACGCGCCGGAACGCACGATCGTCGCCGGCGGCCTGTCGAAATCGGTCGCGGCAGGCGTGCGCGGCGGCTGGCTCTCCTGCCCGCCGGCCTACCGCCATCGCATCCGCGTCGCCCACAAGATGATGACCGGTGGCCTGCCCTTCCTGCTGGCCGAGGTCGGCACAAGGCTGGTGATATCGGGCCAGGCGGGCGAGATCCGCAAGCGCTGCATTGCCGAAATCCAGGCGCGCCTCRCCATCGTGCGTGACGTGCTCAAGGGGTTCGACTTCAAGGCACGTGACAATGTGCCCTTTGTCTGGCTGACGTTACCGGACCCGTGGCTGTCCGGCACCTTCAAGAACGCCTGCCTGGCGCAAGGCGTACTCATCGACGACGAGGACGAGTTCAAGGCCGGCYGCTCCGGGCAGGTCTTTCACGGCGTGCGCTTTGGCGTGTCGCAACCGCGGCAAAGCAGGGATGTCGCCGGCGGTGTCGCCGTCATCCGCCGCCTGCTCGACGAAGGCCGCGCCGGCTACGACAGTTTTTCCTGATCGAGCCGGCGAGCCAGACCCTAAGCATAGCCGGAGTGRCAGTTTTCCGGCGTTTTCCCTATCTGGTGGGGGTGTATCGCGCGAAAGCTTGCGATAAGAGGAGACTCAAAGAACCTCCCCTTTCCCACGGACAAAAATCGCCGCTCATGACTATTTCCAATTCCGTGCCGATCACCCCCGAGCTCGTCGCCGCGCATGGGCTGAAGCCCGACGAATACCAGCGCATCCTCGATCTGGTCGGCCGCGAGCCAAGCTTCACCGAACTCGGCATCTTCTCGGCGATGTGGAACGAGCACTGCTCCTACAAGTCCTCCAAGAAATGGCTGCGCACGCTGCCGACCAGCGGCCCGCAGGTGATCCAGGGTCCAGGCGAGAATGCCGGCGTGGTCGACATCGGCGACGGCGACTGCGTGGTGTTCAAGATGGAGAGCCACAACCACCCGTCCTACATCGAACCCTACCAGGGCGCGGCGACCGGGGTTGGCGGGATTTTGCGCGACGTCTTCACCATGGGCGCCAGGCCGGTTGCGGCGATGAACGCGCTGCGCTTCGGCGCGCCGGACCATCCAAAGACCAGGCATCTGGTCGCCGGCGTGGTTTCGGGCGTCGGCGGCTATGGCAATTCCTTCGGCGTGCCGACCGTCGGCGGCGAGGTCAATTTCGACGCCCGCTACAACGGCAACATCCTGGTCAACGCCTTTGCGGCAGGCCTTGCCAAGACCAACGCCATCTTCCTGTCGCAGGCCAAGGGCGTCGGCCTGCCGGTCGTCTATCTCGGCGCCAAGACAGGGCGCGACGGCGTCGGCGGCGCCACGATGGCTTCGGCCGAATTCGACGACAAGATCGAGGAGAAGCGCCCGACCGTGCAGGTCGGCGATCCCTTCACCGAAAAATGCCTGCTGGAAGCCTGCCTAGAGCTGATGGCCTCCGGCGCCGTCATCGCCATCCAGGACATGGGTGCGGCCGGCCTCACCTGCTCGGCGGTCGAGATGGGCGCCAAGGGCGATCTCGGCATCGAGCTCGACCTCGACAAGGTACCGGTGCGCGAGGAGCGCATGAGCGCCTATGAGATGATGTTGTCGGAAAGCCAGGAGCGCATGCTGATGGTGCTGCGCCCCGAGAAGGAGGAGGAAGCCGAGGCGATCTTCCGCAAATGGGGGCTCGACTTCGCCATCGTCGGCAAGACCACCGACGACCTGCGCTTCCGCGTCATCCATCAGGGCGACGAGGTCGCCAATTTGCCGATCAAGGAGCTGGGCGACCAGGCGCCTGAGTATGACCGCCCCTGGGTCGAGGCGAAGAAGCCGGCGCCGCTTGCCGCGAACGATGCGCCCAAGGCCGATGTCGCCGACGCGTTGCTGAAAATGCTTGGCGGGCCGGATCTCTCCTCGCGCCGCTGGGTGTGGGAGCAGTACGACACGCTGATCCAGGGCAATTCGTTGYAGCTTCCTGGCGGCGATGCCGGCGTCGTGCGCGTCGAAGGCCATCCGACCAAGGCGCTCGCCTTCTCCTCCGACGTCACGCCGCGCTATTGCGAGGCCGATCCATACGAGGGCGGCAAGCAGGCCGTCGCCGAATGCTGGCGCAACCTGACTGCGACCGGCGCCCTGCCGCTCGCCGCCACCGACAACCTCAATTTCGGCAATCCCGAACGGCCCGAGATCATGGGCCAGTTCGTCGGCGCCATCAAAGGCATCGGCGATGCCTGCCGCGCGCTCGGCTTCCCGATCGTTTCCGGCAATGTCTCGCTCTACAATGAAACCAACGGCCGCGGCATCCTGCCGACGCCGACCATCGGCGGCGTCGGCCTCATCGCCGACTGGTCGAAGATGGCGCGTATCGGCTTTGCCGCCGAGGGCCAGATGATCGTGCTGGTCGGCGCGCCGCCGACATGGGGCAGCCATCTCGGCCAGTCCGTCTATATGCGCGACATCCACGGCCGCGCCGACGGTCCGCCGCCACCCGTCGACCTCGACCATGAGAAGCGCGTCGGCGACCATGTGCGCGCGCTGATCGCTTCCGGCATCGTCACCGCCGCCCATGACGTCTCCGATGGTGGCCTGGCCGTGGCGCTGGCGGAGATGGCGATGGCCTCCGGCATCGGCGCCACCATCCCGGGGCTTACCGGCACCGATCCGATCCCGGTCTGGTTCGGCGAGGACCAGGGCCGCTATCTGCTGACGCTGTCGATCGACCCGCAAAGCGGCGAATGGGACAGGATCCGCGAGCAGCAGGGCAAGCTCGGCATCTTCGCGCCCTGGATCGGCACCACCGGCGGGCGTGACTTGAAGCTTGGCGAGGCACGGTCGATCCCGGTCAGCGAATTGACCGCCGCCCATGAGGGCTGGTTCCCGCGCTTCATGGACCAGGCCAGTTGACGAGACTCACCGCGAAGGCGCTGATCGCAGTCGTCTTCTGGCCCTGCCTGTTCTTCTTCTGGTTTCTCGGACCGTTCGTGCTGTTCCTGCTTTCGACGACCTCGAGCGAGGTCTGTCCGCTGCTGGAGACTCGCGCGCAATTCCTTGCCGCGGCCAACGGCACGCTGCCGATGCTCGTCGTGCAGACCCTGATCTACGCGGTTCCGGTCGTCTGCCTCTTGCTGTGGAACAGACTTTCTCCGGACCCGGCGCGGGCAAGGCATGTCGCGATCTGCGTCAAGCTCTTCGCCGTCGCAGCGGCGATCGGGGCGGTTTGGGACTATGGCTCGTCCTTGATATGCGACGGCTACGGYCGGCCCTTCTTCTCACCCGCATGGCAGATAACAAGCTACCTTCCCATCGTCAGCCTGTTGATCAACATTCCGCTCTACGTGCTGGTCTTCAGCCTGGGCCGGGCCTATTCGACGCGCGATGACATCACCGAAGATGGCGTGGTTCATCCGAGCCAGGACAATTCCTAAGCATGTCTCCCGAAAGTGAGAACCGGTTTCGGGATAAGGACATGCGTAAAATCAAAACCTAAAGCGCATGGAGCGAATCTGAAAGATCGCGACGCGCTTTCGGCTTCATCACCCAACGGCACGGCTTCAATCCGGGCTGGAAAGGCTTTAGGCTCACTCCGAGTCACATACCCGGCCTGCCCCGCTTGAAACAGGATTTTGCCATGGCAATGGATGCCCACGACATCGAAAAACTGATCAAGGAAAGCATTCCGGACGCCAAGGTGACGATCCGCGACCTGGCCGGCGACGGCGACCACTACGCGGCCGAGGTCGTTGCGGAGAGTTTCCGGGGCAAGAGCCGTGTCCAGCAGCACCAGATGGTCTACGACGCGCTGAAGGGCAATATGGGCGGCGTGCTGCACGCGCTGGCGCTGCAGACCAGCGTCCCCGACTGACCGCTGCCGTCACCCAGAGCAATTCCAGGAAAAGTGTGTAACGGTTTTCCGTCAGGAATTGCATAAGACAAACAGATAGAGCGGTTCGGCGTTTCCTTGATACGGCGAACCGTTCTAGCCTTGGCACAAAATCGCGTTATCCCTTGCGCCATTCAAGTAGCGTCGCGGCTAACGTCTTGTTTCAGCCACCCTATGGGTTTATTTGAAGGACATGCTTCGAGCCTGACTCCCACAGGCGTGAAAGGATTGTCCATGACCGGCATCAGCGACTACATCGACAATGAAGTGAAGAGCAACGACGTCGTGCTCTTCATGAAGGGCACGCCCGGCTTCCCGCAATGCGGGTTCTCCGGCCAGGTGGTGCAGATCCTCGACTACATCGGGGCCGACTACAAAGGCGTCAACGTGCTCGACTCGGCCGAATTGCGGCAGGGCATTAAGGACTATTCCAACTGGCCGACCATCCCGCAGCTCTATGTGAAGGGTGAATTCGTCGGCGGTTGCGACATCGTGCGCGAGATGTTCCAGGCCGGCGAATTGCAGGACTTCCTCGTCGAAAAGGGCGTCAGCGTCAAAGGCGCCGCCTAATTGAATCGCACCGGCCAGCCGGCCGGTAGCGTTAATTTCCGGGGCAGCCCCCACCTCGGCATTGTGGTTCCCTGAGCTCGGGAACGAAACGAACTCATGCGCCGGCAGTCCGGCGCATGTTCGTTTGAAACGATCGGATTTTGCGGTGGACAAGCAGGCTGTGGCGCARCAATCGGCAACCAATTTGCCTATTCCGCGCTGGGAATTCATCGCGCTCTGCGCAGCGCTGATGGCGCTCAACTCCCTGGCCATCGACATCATGCTGCCGGCGCTGCAGCAGATCGGCRCCTCGCTTGGCGTCGAGAGCGAGAACCACCGCCAATATGTCATCACCGCCTATATGCTCGGCTTCGGCGGCGGACAGCTTTTGTTCGGGCCCATTTCGGATCGCTTCGGACGCCGCGCGCCACTGGTCTTCGGCCTGGTCGTCTATGTCGTGGCCGCGGCCGCCGCCGCCATAGCGCCCAGTTTCGCCCTGTTGCTGACCTGGYGTCTCATCCAGGGCATCGGCGCTGCAGCGACCCGGGTCATCGCCGTCTCGATCGTGCGTGACACCTTCGAGGGCCGGCGCATGGCCGAGGTGATGTCGCTGATCTTCATGGTGTTCATGGCCATCCCCGTCATCGCGCCCGGYATCGGCCAGTTCGTCATGCTGTTCGCCAGCTGGCACTGGATTTTCGTGACCATGGCTATCGGCGCGCTGATCGTTTCGACCTGGGCCCTGCTGCGCCTGCCGGAGACGCTGCATCCCGAATATCGCCGCGCGCTCTCGGTAGGGTCAGTGCTAGGCGGCTTCCGCATCGTGCTCACCAACCGGCTCACGCTTTGCTACGCCTTTRCCAGCACGTTCATCTTCGCCGCCATGTTCGGCTTCATCAGTTCGGCGCAGCAGATCTACATCGACATCTTTCACGTCGGCGAATTGTTCCCGCTGATCTTTGCCGGCGTCGCCGGCGTGCTCGCCTTCTCCAACTATCTCAATTCGCGGTTGGTCGGACAGATCGGCATGCGCCGCCTGTCGCAAGGCGCGCTGCTCATCTTCCTGTGCATCAGCCTTGCCTGGCTGGTGGTCTCGCTGGAGATGCAGATGCCGCTCTGGCTCTTCGTCACCTTTTTTGCCGGCGCGATGCTGCCGTTCGGCGGACTGGGCGCGAATTTCAACGCCTTGGCCATGGAGCCGCTCGGCGAACTCGCCGGCACGGCGGCATCCATCCTTGGTTTCATGCAGACTTTTCTCGGTGCCCTCATCGGCGCGGCGATCGGCCAGGCCTATAACGGCACCGTCACCCCTCTGGCCGCGGGCTTCTGCAGCGTCTCGGTCGCAGCTTTGCTGATGATCCTGATCGCCGAGCGGGGCAGGATGTTCCAGCCCCACAATCCCCCCGTTTCGGGGCACGTCACCGATCTTCACTAATTGCCGTCTGGCGGCCAGCGCCAGCCGGTGCGCAGGTATTCCTATTCAGCCCAAAGCTCGCGGCGCAACTCGTCCCAGCTTTGCTTGTCCGGCGCCACCAGCAGGCCGCCGTCGACATGCGACGGCAAGTAGGCGCTGCCGTCGATGCGCGCGACATGGCCGCCGGCTTCCTGATGGATCAGCGCACCGGCAAGATGATCCCAGGGCATCAGCTTGTTGTAGAGCACGAAATGGGCGTGACCGCTCGCAAGCAACCGGTACTCATGCGCCGCGCAGCGATACGAAAATTGCGACAGCGTCTTGGTCTGGTTGCGGGCGAGCCGCGAACGCTCGGGCTCTTGGAGAAACTGCCAGGAAACGGCGCCGGTCATCTGCGACATCGGCACCGGTGCCGCAACGCGTACCTTCTCCAGCGCGCCATGCGCGTGGCGGATATGGCTGCCGGCGCCCTTGGCGCCGATCAGCCAGTCCTTGCCGACCGGATCGTGGATGATGCCGGCGACGGTCTCGCCGTTGACGACGACGCCGGCCATGACGCCGAACAGCGGCACGCCGGACGCGAAGTTGAAGGTGCCGTCGACCGGATCGATGACGAAGGCAAGCGCGGCATCGCCGAGGCCCGACAGCAGCGCCGGATTGTCGGAGCAGGCCTCCTCCCCGACCACCATGGCGTCGGGATAGCGTTCGCGCAGCCGGGCGGTGATCAGCCTTTCGGCATTGACGTCCGCCTCTGTGACGAGGTCGGCGGCGGACGTCTTCTGGCGCACGTCGCCCTCGCCCAGCCGTCGGAAGCGCGGCATGATTTCGGCCTTTGCCGCGTCGGCGAGAAGCTCGGCCAGCCAGTCGATCGCTTTATCGTCAAATCGCATTGGAAATGTCTTGTCCTGTGTTCGTGCTAGAGCATGATGCCGAAAAGTATGAAGCGGTTTTCGGACGACATCATGCTCTACTTCCTTGATTTAGAGCCGGATTTAGATTTCAGGTCGAACAGAGCTGGAACCATGCGGCTCTAGCCCCGCGAAGTCGAACAGCTTCCTGTCCAACAGATGCGAGGGCCTTACATTGGTCATGGCACGGATCATCGTGTCCTTGCGCCCCGGCATGCGCTTCTCGATGTCGTCGAGCATCGCCTTCATGGCGTTGCGCTGCAGTCCTTCCTGGCTGCCGCAGAGGTCGCATGGGATGATCGGGAATTTCATCGCGTTGGCGAATTTCTCGAGGTCGGCCTCAGCACTATAGGCAAGCGGCCGCAGCACCATGACATCGCCCTCGTCATTGAGGAGCTTGGGCGGCATGGCGGCGAGACGCCCGCCATGGAACAGGTTCATGAAGAAGGTTTCGAGTATGTCCTCGCGGTGATGGCCAAGCACCAGCGCCGAACACCCCTCTTCCCGCGCGATGCGGTAAAGGTGGCCGCGCCGCAGCCGCGAGCAGAGCGAGCAATAGGTGCTGCCTTCCGGCAACTTGTCGGTTACCACCGAATAGGTGTCCTGGTATTCGATGCGGTGCGCGATGCCGTTGGCGTTGAGATAATCGGGCAGGATGTGCTTCGGGAAATTCGGCTGGCCCTGGTCGAGGTTGCAGGCGAGCAGCTCGACCGGCAGCAGGCCGCGCCATTTGAGGTCGAGCAGAAGCGCGAGCAACCCGTAGGAATCCTTGCCGCCGGAAAGCGCCACCAGCCAACGTTCGCCGGGTTTGACCATGGCGAAATCCTCGATCGCTTGACGGGTGAGCCTCAACAGCCGCTTGCGCAGCTTGTTGAATTCGACCGAGGTCGGCACGTCGCGGAACAGCGGATGAAAGCCGCCTTCGGCATCGTCGTCGATAGGCTCGAGGGATTTGAGGTCTGGCAACATATTCATGGCGCCGGCTCCGCGTTGTCAGCGCTCGGCTTTAGAGCATTTTGCAGCCGAGTGGAATCACATGGCGTCGCATAAATGCGGCCAAAGTGAATAGCCCTGACCGTCAAAGAAAAGGCCGCCTCGAGAGGCGGCCTTTGGATGCTGCGGCTGATCCAGTTCGATCAGCGCGAGTAGAATTCGACGACCAGGTTCGGTTCCATCTGCACGGCGAACGGAACGTCCGACAGGCCCGGAACGCGCGCGAAGGTCGCGGTCATCTTGTTGTGGTCGGCTTCGATGTAGTCCGGCACGTCACGCTCGGCGAGAGCGACCGATTCCAGAACGATGACGAGCTGCTTCGACTTCTCGCGCACCTCGATGACGTCRCCCGGCTTGCAGCGGTACGAACCGATGTTGGTGYGCTTGCCGTTGACGTTGACATGGCCGTGGTTGACGAACTGGCGGGCGGCGAAGATCGTCGGCACGAACTTGGCGCGATAGACGATCGCGTCGAGGCGCGACTCCAGCAGGCCGATCAGGTTCTCGGAGGTGTCGCCCTTGCGGCGGTTGGCCTCTTCATAGACCTTGCGGAACTGCTTTTCCGAAACGTCGCCATAGTGACCCTTCAGCTTCTGCTTGGCGCGCAGCTGCAGGCCGAAGTCGGAAAGCTTGCCCTTGCGGCGCTGGCCGTGCTGGCCGGGGCCGTATTCACGCTTGTTGACCGGGGACTTCGGGCGGCCCCAGATGTTTTCGCCGAGACGGCGGTCGATCTTGTATTTCGCGGATTCGCGCTTGCTCATCGCATTCCCTTTCAAAACAATATAYCCGGAACCCCATGGCTCCGGGCGAAGGAAACGCGCCCTCCTCTGGCCTCCGTTTTCGAGACCTGACAGGGTTTCCCACACAAAGCGACGGAAAACCCACGGGACACGTCAAAAGAAACCACCGGGCGTCGCCACCCGGTGTTGCTGGGCCTGTTAAACACAGATTTAACCGCTGTCAAGCTTGTGGCTGGCGGCACCGACGCCAACCCGATATCATCCCTGCGTTGCATGCGGTGCTGGGTGTGGCGGAAAGTTGCACGCCGGCGGCATCCGGGCGGATGCGGCGTTAGGACGCAAACGCCCTGCATTTGATGAAGGGACTGGAACAGAGGAGTCCGAATTCCCATGAAGAAGTTCTTCCTTACCCTGACCGGAGCCGCCGTGTTGGCCGGGTCAATGGCGGTCATGACGCCTGAGCCGGCCATGGCCAGGCATTGGCATGGCCACAAGCAGGTGTGCCGCGTCGTGGTGAAGAAAAAAGTGGTCTGGCGGCACGGCCATCGCCAAGTCGTGCGCTACAAGACCCGGCACTGCTGGTGGCGGCGCTAGCTGACGCTTGGGCTAAATCAAGACGAAGCCCGCGGACAGCACCGCGGGCTTTTTCGTCCCGATGTCTCGCTTCATGACTTCTTGCTGGGCAGGCCYTTGCGTTTGGTCTCGGCGAATTCTTCGAGCTGCTTCTCGCTCATGGAATCGTACATCTCGCGCGATGCGCCCTTGAGCTCGCTTTTCTTGATCTCGCCGCGCTTGGCGGAAAGTGCCGCGCCGGCGGCCTTTTGCTGGGCTTGCGATGTAGCGGGCATGGCGGTCTCTCCTTTGCTGCGGGAAAAACGCGGAGGCTCTGCGGCAGTTYCAACGTCATCGACTCGGCCCCTCGGTGTCGGTAAGTCAGTCGGCCGTCCCGGGCGATTTTCCTTCGCAGCCTTCCCGCGTCCGGAACGCCAGTGTAGGACGGCGGCATGAAATCGCTGACCGATCCCTCACAGGCCCTCTCCGCCGGCCTGATAAAAATCCGCACTGAATTCCACGTGCCGGATGGATTTCCGCCGGAGGTAGCGGCCGCGGCGGAAGCGGCCGCAAAGCGTGCGCCAGACCAGCATGCCGATCGCACCGCGACGCCTTTCGTCACACTCGATCCGGCGAGCTCGACCGATCTCGACCAGGCCTTCTCGATCGAGGCCAGCGGCGGCGATCTTCTCTTGCATTACGCGATCGCCGACRTTGCCTGGTTCGTCGAGGACGGCGACGCGATTGATCTCGAAGCCTGGAATCGAGGTGAAACACTTTATCTGCCGGACGGCAAGGCCGGGCTCTATCCGCCGATACTCGCCGAGGCTGCGGCGAGCCTGTTGCCCGATGGGCCGCGTCCGGCGGTCGTCTTCACGGCCCGGGTCGCCGGCGACGGCGCGGTCAAGCTGGATGGCGCTGAGCGGGCCATCATTCAGAGCCGCGCCAAGCTTGCCTATGACAGCGTGCAGGCTTCCGACGTTCCGGCCGGCTTCGCGGAACTGGCGCGGCGCATGGCGGCTAACGAAGAGCGGCGCGGCGCTTCGCGCGTCGACCCACCCGAGCAGGAGGTGGAAAGGCTYGCCGACGGTACATTCCAGCTTTCATTCAGGCCGCTCCTGCAATCCGAGCAGGACAATGCCGCGCTTTCGCTGGCCGCAAATATGGCGATCGCCGACGCCATGCTGGCGCACAAGACCGGATTGTTCCGGGTGATGTCGGGGCCGGATGCTTCCAAGGTGCAGAGGCTGCGCAACGCGGCACAGGCGCTGGGCCTGTCCTGGGCGGCCTCCACCAGCCTGCGCGACTATCAGCGCACACTCGATCCGGCCGATCCGCGACAGGCGGCGCTGATGCTGGAAATCCGCCGCGCGGGCAACGGCGCGTCCTACCAGCCCTATCAGGAAGGTGTCGTCCCCTGGCATGAGGCGATGGCCGCGACCTATGCGCATGCCACCGCGCCGCTCAGGCGGCTGGCCGACCGCTACGTCGTGCGCTGCGCGCTGGCAATCGCCAACGGCCAGCCCGTGCCGCAGGCCGTCACCGACGCTTTCGCTAGATTGCCGAAGGTGATGGGGCGCGCGGACGCCCGCGCTTCGCAGATCAACCACGCCGCCATCGACCTAGCCGAGGCGGTGATGCTCAGGGGACATCAGGGGGAGACGTTCAAGGCCGTCGTCACCGATTTCGTCGACCATGGCGTGCGCGCGCAGACTGCCGACATGCCTGTCGTCGCCAATGTAAAGGCCTCCGGGCTCAGGCAGGGCGATAGTGTCATGCTAAAGCTGGTCTCGGCCGACCCGGATCAGCGCAGCATCGTCTTCGAGCCCGCCGCGCCGGTTTGAGCGCTAAGGTGTGGTCAGTCCAAAACCCTGGATCAGCCGCCTCGTGGCGAAATCCACCTTGCCCGAGGTGAACACGGCAAGATCGGGCTCGCYCTCGCCCAGTGTCTCCCCGACCGGTCCGAGGAGCGACATGGCGCGCCGCGCGATCGCCTCGGCCGGATCGATCCAGTCGACCGGCCAGGGCGCGGTCTTGCGCATGCGGTTGACGAGAAACGGATAATGCGTGCAGGCGAGCACGACGATATCGGTGCGGTTGCCCTCGCGCTCGATGAAACAGGGGGCGATTTCGGCGCGCACGGCTTCCTCGTCGACGAACCCCTGGCGCATATAGATCTCGGCCAGCCCCGCCAACCGGTCGCTGCCGACCAGGCGCACATGGCATTTCTGCGCCCATTTGCTGATCAGGTCGCGCGTGTATTGGCGCTTCACGGTGCCCGGCGTCGCCAGCACCGACACCAGGCCCGAGCGGGTGCGTTCGGCGGCGGGCTTGATCGCCGGCACCGTGCCAACGAAAGGGTGGCCGGGGAATGTCTCGCGCAGCGCATCGATCACCAGGGTCGAGGCGGTGTTGCAGGCAATGACCGAAATCGCCGGCTGAAGCCGATCGAGCAATTTGCCGAACAGCGTGAGGATATGATCCTTGAGCGCCGGCTCCTCCCAGGCGCCATAGGGAAAAGCCGCGTCGTCGGCGACATAGACGAAGCGGCGATCGGGCATCAGCACGCGCGCCTCGCGCAGCACGGTCAGCCCGCCAACGCCGGAATCGAACATCAGGATCGGGCGTTGGCTTGATCGATCGCTCATTGTCATCAGGTCACCAGAGCAATTCCAGGAAAAGTGTGAAGCGGTTTTCTGTCCGGAATTGCGTCAAACAAAGAGATAGCGGCAGGCCCGTGATTGGACCGTCGGCGCTTCTATCGCGAATGATCGTGGTCTTGAAGAGGCGAATGCGAGCAGCTTTTGCGCAGTCGCTAAGCTCATAACCCTCGCTTGCCGAAGCCGGCGGGGCGCGGCCTGCCGAAAGGCTGCGGCGCGGACGGAATGCGCGCGGATGAGACCGCGACGCGTGGAGCGGCCGGCGCAACGGTACGTCCGGCGCGCGACGGTGCCGGCAGCGGACCGTCGAAGTCGAAAACATCCGTCAGTTCGTCGATGTTGCTGCCAGCGACGGGTTTCGCCCAAAGAATCGTGCACCAGAGGCCGAATATCGAAAGCCCAAGCAGGTTCAGTCCGCCCGGGATGCTCTCGGGATCCTCGAATTTGACGACCAGCAGCACACCTGCCTRCAAAAGGGCGTAAACGGCGGAAAGGGCTATGTAGGCCCACAGGATCCAACGGCGCCCATTGGCGTCGCGGGTACGGCGCGAGGCAAGGTTGCCGCGCAGGGCGACGAAGATGAGCGAGGCGATGAGGACGGCGCCCACCATRCCCTGCCGCGCCGGACCAGGCCCTGAATTGATCAGCCCTTCGAAGCCGATCGTGCTGATAATGCAGACAACGATTACCACGGTTTCGGCGACGGCGAGACCGAGAGAGTAAAGGAAAAAGCGCAGTCGACCAATATTGGACGTAAACATGTGCCACCCCCACTATTACAGCAAGGATGAGGCATAACCGAATAAAAATCGGTTACTTCAAATGCTCACAGCTTATCGATTTTAACTTTCCTGGTCTTTGGCACGACTTCGCGCGGCGGCGGGCAAGCGTCTCGGGTCGTCCCCGGGCGAGCCATCGCCCCGCGGCATGGCCGGCGAGAACCTGTCCAGCGATGAGATGATGCCGCGCAGCACCTTGAGCTCGGGCTCGGCAAAACCCGCGCGCGTCAGCACGGCGCGCAGATTGTCGACCATCTTCGGCTTCTTTTCCTCGGGACGGAAATAACCGCGCGCTTCCAGCGCGTTCTCCAGATAGGCGAACAGGCTGTGCAGTTGCTCCTTGGTCGCCGGCGTCAGCTCCGGCCCGGAGAAATTGGTCTGGGTCTCGTCGGCGAGGCCGGACTTCATCCATTCATAGGACATCAACAGCACTGCCTGGGCGATGTTAAGCGAGGAAAAACCGGGATCGACCGGAAAAGTGACGATCTCGTCGGCGAGGGCGACCTCGTCATTGTAGAGGCCGAAGCGCTCGCGCCCGAACAGGATGCCGGTGCGCTGGCCCGCTTCGACACGTGCCCTGAGCGCCCTGCCCGCCTCCACAGGCCCTCGCACCGGCTTGAAGCCATCGCGCTCGCGCGCCGTCGTGGCGAAGACGAAGTTGAGATCGGCGACCGCCGAGGCCAGATCATCGAACACCTTCGTTGCGTCGATGACGTGGTCGGCGCGGCTGGCGGCCGCGCGCGCCTTCTCGCTCGGCCAGCCGTCGCGCGGATTGACAAGGCGCAGTTCGGACAGGCCGAAATTCGCCATCGCCCGCGCGACCATGCCGATGTTCTCGCCGAGCTGCGGTTCGACCAGGATGATCGCCGGTCCGGCGGAAGCGGTTTTGGTTGTGTCTTCGATGGCTGGCATGGCTATGGGTAACCGGGGTTTGCGGCGTTTCGGCGTCCCCTGCCACATCCGCACCGGAAAATGAAGCATTCACAACAGYGGCACCCCTCCGCCCCGGCACGGATCGCGGTTTGCACGGCGAAAAAGCCTTTGATATACGCACCGCATCCCCGGCCGAAACCATGCGGGCAAGGCCGTTCAGATCCCCCAGCAACGAGGCATTCTTTCCATGGCGAAGATCAAGGTGGCGAACCCGGTCGTCGAACTCGACGGCGACGAGATGACCCGCATCATCTGGCAGTTCATCAAGGACAAGCTGATCCACCCCTATCTCGACCTGAAGCTTGAATACTACGACCTCGGCATCGAGCACCGCGACGCCACCAACGACCAGGTGACGATCGACTCGGCCAACGCCATCAAGAAATGGGGCGTCGGCGTGAAATGCGCGACCATCACCCCCGACGAGGCACGCGTCGAGGAATTCAAGCTGAAGAAGATGTGGAAGTCGCCCAACGGCACCATCCGCAACATCCTCGGCGGCACCATCTTCCGCGAGCCGATCATCATGAAGAACGTGCCGCGCCTGGTGCCGGGCTGGACCAAGCCGATCGTCGTCGGCCGTCACGCCTTCGGCGACCAGTACCGCGCCACCGACTTCCGCTTCCCCGGCAAGGGCAAGCTGACGATCAAGTTCGTCGGCGAGGACGGCCAGGTGATCGAGCACGATGTCTATGACGCGCYGGGCTCCGGCGTCGCCATGGCCATGTACAATCTCGACGAATCGATCCGCGAATTCGCCCGCGCCTCGCTGAACTATGGCCTGCTGCGCAACTTCCCGGTCTATCTGTCGACCAAGAACACCATCCTCAAGGCCTATGACGGCCGCTTCAAGGATATCTTCCAGGAGGTCTACGAGAAGGAATTCGAGGCCGAATTCAAGGCGCGGAAACTCTGGTACGAGCACCGCCTGATCGACGACATGGTCGCTTCGAGCCTGAAGTGGTCGGGCGGTTACGTGTGGGCCTGCAAGAACTATGACGGCGACGTGCAGTCGGATACCGTGGCGCAAGGCTTCGGCTCGCTYGGCCTGATGACCTCCGTGCTGATGACGCCGGACGGCAAGACGGTGGAAGCGGAAGCCGCGCATGGCACCGTGACCCGCCACTATCGCCAGCACCAGAAGGGCGAGGAAACCTCGACCAATTCGATCGCCTCGATCTTCGCCTGGACACGCGGCCTCGCCCATCGCGCCAAGCTCGACGACAATGCCGAATTGAAGCGCTTCGCCGAGACGCTGGAGAAGGTCTGCATCCAGACCGTCGAGTCGGGCTTTATGACCAAGGACCTGTCGCTGCTGATCGGCCCCGACCAGCCCTGGCTCTCCACCACCGGCTTCCTCGACAAGATCGACGAGAATTTGCAGAAGGCGATGGGGTGAGGAGCGGTGCGCGAAGCGCATGAAAAGCCCCGAAATGGGCTTTTCAAGTGACGAACGCCCGGAGCCATAGCGGAGGGCCGGGCCGTGTGACAAAGTCCCTCAATGTCGAAGGCTCCGAAAGGAGCCTTCGTTTTTTGTACTTCGACGAGCGGAAGGGAGAGCTGATCGATGGCCAAGCCAACTCTCTACGGCGCGGACTACAGCGTCTATGTGCGCATCGCGCGGATGACGCTGGAGGAGAAGGGCGTCGGCTACGAGCTCGTCCCGCTCGATATCTTCGCCGCCGAGGGCATTCCGGCCTGGTATCTGGAGCTGCACCCGTTCGGCCGCATCCCTGCCCTCGAGCATGACGGTTTTCGTCTGTTCGAGACCGGCGCCATCACTCGCTATGTTGATGAAGCCTTCGACGGTCCGGCCCTGCAGCCGGCCGACGCGCGCGCCCGCGCCCGGATGAGCCAGATCGCCGGCATGCTCGACGCCTATGGTTATCGCGCCATGGTCTGGGACGTGGCGGTCGAGCGGCTGGAGAAGATGCCGCCGGACGAGGCGCTGATCGCCGGCGGGCTCCGCCGGGCTGAGACGGCGTTCAAGGTTTTGACATTGCTCAAGGCAAAGGGACCTTGGCTGCTTGGCGACCAACTCACGCTGGCCGACCTGCACGCGGCGCCGATCGTGGCCTACTTTCTCAAGGTCGCGGAAGGGCGCGATCTGCTGGCGCGGTTCGTGCAGATCCGGGATTGGTATGCGCGCATCGCTGATCGTGCGAGCTTTGCGCGGACGGAAAAGGTCGCTTGGGCCGAGTGAACTTCCTCACCGTCGGCGCCGCCCCTCATTGCCCTGCCGGGCATTTCTCCCCGTAAAACGGGGAGAAAGAAGCAGTTGCAACGCCGACGATTTGCGAAAGCCGCGATGACAGCTCCTTCTCCCCGTTCAACGGGGAGAAGATGGCGGCAGCCAGATGAGGGGCAGCGCCAGCCTCGCAGAATCGGGAACCGGCCTGCGCTAAGCGACCTACGCCGCTTCCAGCGCCGCCCTTACCGCCGCGATCGCGTCGTTGGCCTTGGAGGCGTCGGGGCCGCCGGCCTGCGCCATGTCGGGCCGGCCGCCGCCGCCCTGCCCGCCAAGCGCGGCGGACGCCACGCGGACGAGATCGACGGCGCTGAAGCGGCCGGTCAGATCGTCGGTGACGCCGACGACCACGCTTGCCTTGTTGTCCTYGCCGGCGCCGACAAAGACGACTACCCCGGAGCCGAGCGTCTTCTTGCCGGCGTCCGCCAGCGGCTTCAGGTCCTTCGGCGCCACGCCGCTGACCGCCTTGCCGAGGAAGCCGACGCCTGCGACCGTCTCGTTGGCGGCCGGGGCATCGGCAACCGCCGAGCCGCCACCCAACGCCAGCTTCTTGCGCGTTTCGCTCAATTCCTTCTCGAGCTTCTTGCGCTCCTCGAGCAGCGTCTCGACGCGCGCCGGCACGTCGGCCGGCGAGATCTTCAAGGTTGCCGCCGCGGCCTTCAATCGCCTGTCCTGCTCGTCGAGATGCTTGCGCGCCGCCTCGCCGGTCAGCGCCTCAATGCGGCGCACGCCTGCCGCCACCGCGCTGTCCGATAGGATGCGCACCAGGCCGATGTCGCCGGTCGACCTGACATGCGTGCCGCCGCAGAGCTCGACCGAATAGGGCCGGTTGGCCTTGGCGCCATGCAGGCCCGTACCCATCGACACGACGCGCACCTCGTCGCCGTATTTCTCGCCGAACAGCGCCATCGCGCCCTCGGCGATCGCATCATCGACCGACATCAGCCGCGTCGTCACCGGGCTGTTTTGCACCACGATCTCGTTCGCCATGCGCTCGACCTCTTCGAGTTCGTCCGGCGAAATCGGCTTGTTGTGCGAAATGTCGAAGCGCAGGCGGTCGGGCGCGACCAGCGAGCCCTTCTGCGCCACATGGGTGCCCAGCACCTCGCGCAGCGCCTCGTGGATGAGATGCGTCGCGGAATGGTTGGCGCGCAGCTTCGAGCGGCGGGCATGATCGACCTTGAGCTCGACGGCGRCACCCGTCTTCACCGTTCCTTCAGTCACCTTGCCCAGATGCACGAACAGACCGTCGGCCTTCTTCTGAGTGTCGGAAACGTCGATCGAAAAACCCTCGCCCGAGATCACGCCGGTATCGCCCATCTGACCACCGGATTCGCCGTAGAACGGCGTCTGGTTGACGACGACGGCGACCGCATCGCCCTGCGAGGCGCTATCGATCGCCTGGCCATCCTTGACCAGCGCCTGGACGATGCCCTCCGCAGCTTCCGTCTCGTAGCCGAGGAATTCGGTCGCGCCGGTCTTCTCGCGCACTGAGAACCACACCGTCTCGGTCGCGGCTTCGCCCGAGCCCGCCCAGTGCGCGCGTGCCTCGGCCTTCTGCCGTTCCATCGCGTCGGTGAAGCCGGCGATGTCGACCGAGATGCTGCGCTGGCGCAGCGCGTCCTGCGTCAGGTCGAGCGGGAAACCGTAAGTGTCGTAGAGCTTGAAGGCCGTCTCGCCGTCGAGCATGTCGCCGGCCTTGAGCGTCTCGGTCGCGTCCGAAAGCAGGCCGAGGCCGCGCACCAGCGTCTTGCGGAAGCGCGTTTCCTCGAGCTTCAGCGTCTCGGTGATCAGCGCCTCGCCGCGCACCAGCTCGGGATAGGCCTGACCCATCTCGCGCACCAGCGCCGGCACGAGCTGCCACATCAAAGGCTCCTTGGCGCCGAGCAGCTGCGCGTGGCGCATGGCGCGGCGCATGATGYGACGCAGCACGTAGCCGCGCCCCTCGTTGGAGGGCAGCACGCCGTCGGCCACGAGGAACGAAGACGARCGCAGATGATCGGCAATGACACGATACGACGCCACGTTCTCCTGGTYCGGACCCTGGCCGAGCGCGGAGGACGCCGCGTCGATCAGATGCTTGAACAGGTCGGTCTCGAAGACGCTTTCGACGCCCTGCAGGATGGAGGCCATGCGCTCCAGGCCCATGCCGGTGTCGATCGAGGGGCGCGGCAGGTCGATGCGCTCTTCCTTCGTCACCTGCTCATACTGCATGAACACCAGGTTCCAGAATTCCAGGAACCGGTCGCCGTCCTCTTCCGGGCTGCCGGGCGGGCCGCCCCAGATATGCTCGCCGCGGTCGATGAAGATTTCCGWGCACGGACCGCACGGGCCGGTGTCGCCCATCGCCCAGAAATTGTCGGAGGTCGGAATACGGATGATGCGGTCGTCCGAGAAGCCGGCGATCTTCTTCCAGTAAGCTGCCGCCTCATCGTCGGTGTGATAGACGGTGACGAGCAGCTTGTCCTTCTTGAGGCCGAAACCCTTGGTGATCAGGTTCCAGGCAAGCTCGATCGCGCGCTCCTTGAAATAGTCGCCGAACGAGAAATTGCCGAGCATCTCGAAGAAGGTGAGATGGCGCGCGGTGTAGCCGACATTATCGAGGTCGTTGTGCTTGCCGCCGGCGCGCACGCTCTTCTGCGCGGTCGCGGCGCGCGAATAGGGACGTTTCTCCAGGCCGGTGAAGACGTTCTTGAACTGCACCATGCCGGCGTTGGTGAACATCAGCGTCGGATCGTTGCGCGGCACCAGCGGGCTGGAGGCGACGATCTCGTGACCCTCCTTGCGGAAGTAGTCGAGGAATGTCGACCGGATGTCGTTCACGCCACTCATTGATACTGCCTTTTTCGCAAGAACCGCCGGCCCGGCCGGCGGCAAATGGGCTTTGGTGTTTCAGAAGATAGATGGGCCTTTTAGCGATAGCTCTTGAGCCTGTCCAGAAACACGGAAACAGGCACGTCGCCCACAGGTGCGCAAGCGGTTTTGGGAAAACGGCATGCATAAACAAGGACCAAAGCGCATCGCCTGAATTTATGCAGCGCAAGCGCTTTGGGCCAATCAGCCGGCGAGCGGCGGCCCAGCACCACCCGCAGAACGCAAAACCGCCGGCGCGAGGGCCGGCGGTTCGGGGTACGCAGTACTCAAGAACTCGATTACATAAGCATAACCCGATAAACCAGGATTGTGGCCGAACTCCGGCTAAGCCGGCGAATTGCTTTCGCTCAATCCGTGACAGGAACCGCTGCGCGATCTTCCTGGGCCGGCCCTACATGGCGCCGGCTTCGTCCTCGAAACCGTCGTCCCCGCCTTCGGAGCTGCCATTCTCGAGGAATTTCTCGGCGATCAGCCCGGCATTCTGCCTAAGCGCCATCTCGATCTCGCGCGCCGTGTCCGGATTGTCGCGCAGGAACAGCTTGGCGTTCTCGCGACCTTGGCCGAGACGCTGCGAATTATAGGAGAACCAGGCGCCCGACTTCTCGACCACTCCAGCCTTGACCCCGAGATCGACGAGCTCGCCGGTCTTGGACACGCCCTCGCCATACATGATGTCGAACTCCACCACCTTGAAGGGCGGGGCCAGCTTGTTCTTGACCACCTTGACGCGGGTTTGGTTGCCGACGACCTCGTCGCGGTCCTTGACCGAGCCGATGCGGCGGATGTCGAGGCGCACCGAGGCGTAGAATTTCAGCGCGTTGCCGCCCGTGGTCGTCTCGGGCGAGCCGAACATGACGCCGATCTTCATGCGAATCTGGTTGATGAAGATGACCATGGTGTTGGAACGCGAGATCGAGGCGGTCAGCTTGCGCAGCGCCTGGCTCATCAAACGAGCCTGGAGACCGGGCAGCGCGTCGCCCATCTCGCCTTCGATTTCGGCGCGCGGCGTCAGTGCAGCCACCGAGTCGACGACCAGGACGTCGATGGCGCCCGAGCGCACCAGCGTGTCGCAGATTTCCAGCGCCTGCTCGCCGGTGTCGGGCTGCGAGATCAGCAGGTTTTCCAGGTCGACGCCGAGCTTGCGGGCATAGACCGGATCGAGCGCGTGCTCGGCATCGACGAAGGCGCAGATGCCGCCCTTCTTCTGCGCTTCCGCAACCGTGTGCAGCGCCAGCGTCGTCTTGCCCGAGCTTTCCGGCCCGTAGATCTCGACGATACGGCCGCGCGGCAGGCCGCCGACGCCGAGCGCGATATCGAGRCCCAGCGAGCCGGTTGGCACGGTTTCGATCTCGACCGCCTGCTCGTTGGCGCCGAGCCGCATGATCGAGCCCTTGCCGAAAGCGCGCTCGATTTGCGACAGCGCCGCATCCAGAGCCTTTGATTTGTCCACTGCCTTATCCTCTACAAGCCGCAAAGTATTCTGAGCCATGATACATCACCCCTTGGTCGTCAATGAAGGCCGGACAATCCGTGATCCCTGCCGATTTGTACCTTTTTTGTTCTCATTTGGCAAGGGGCAACAAGTATCTGAAAAACAATCAACATCTTGATTTGTTCTATTTTTGTCTCACCAGGGGCAGTGCGGAGCGCAACCACTGGTCCAGAAGAGATTTCGATGTCCGGCCATCCCGAATCGCGACCCCGATTGCAGGGTGACCGGGGGAACCTAGAGCAATTCCAGGAAAAGTGCGTAGCGGTTTTCCGTCCGGAATTGCGCAAAACTAAARAGTTAGAGCGGTTMGGCGATTCYGTGAAACGCTGAACCRCTCTAGTGTGCGCAGCCGCACGATCAATGAAAGTCAGCGACCCGAAATGCCGACATCCCCAACTATCTTGGCCCCAACGATCCTGGCTTTCGGCGGCGCCCATATCGACCGGCGCGGCCAGGTCTCGGGCATTTATGTGCCGGCCGCCTCCAACCCCGGCATGATGCGCGAGGATGTCGGCGGCGTCGTCTTCAACGCGCTGCGCAGCGTGGTGAAGCGCGGCGTGTCGGCCTCGCTGATCTCGGTGCGCGGCGGCGACGCGGCGGCCGAAACGGTCGCCTCGGCGATCGACAGCGCCGGGATCACCGACCTCTCGGTCGTGTTCCTCGACCGCACGACGCCGAGCTACACGGCGCTGATCGACGCCGAGGGCGAATTGATCGTCGGGCTGGCCGACATGGCGCTCTACGACCTCGCCTTTCCCAAGCAGATGAGGCGTTCCAAGGTGCGCGAGGCGATCGCCGCCGCCGACGCGATCCTGTGCGACGCCAATCTGCCGACGGCGGCGCTGGAGCGCCTGGTGGCGCAGGCCGGCGGCCGACCGGTCTTCGCCATCGCCGTCTCGCCGGCCAAGGTCGTTCGCCTGTCGCCGCTGCTCGGCGATCTGTCGCTGCTTTTCATGAACCGCCGCGAAGCCGCCGCGCTGGTAGCTGCCGAACTGTCGGGCAAAGCCCTTGTGGGTGCGCTCAGGCGGGGTGGCCTCAACGCCGGCGTGGTTACCGCCGGCAGCGCCCCCTTGCTGGGCTTCGACGACACCGGCATCTTTGAAATCGACCCGCCCGCGCCGCGCCGGGTCGCCGACGTGACCGGCGCCGGCGACGCCCTGACCGGCGCGACGGTCGCCGCCCTGCTGCGCGGCCTGCCGCTGCGCGCCGCGCTGCGCGAGGGCGTCGCGGCGGCAATGCTCGCCATCGAGAGCCCAGAGGCCGTGCCGTCCTTCACGACTGCCAACTTCGGCCAAGCGCTTGCCCTTGTGCCGGAGGCACGGGAGGTGGCATAGGGCACCGACAATCTAGTTCCTCCTTGTCGGAGACAGCCATGACGCCGCAAGCCGCCCGTCCCTTCATCGATATCCATCCGCCCGTGGCGGAAGCRCTTGCCGCCGGGCGGCCCGTGGTGGCGCTGGAATCGACCATCATCACCCATGGCATGCCCTACCCCGACAATGGCGCCATGGCGGCCAAGGTCGAGCAGATCATCATCGACGGCGGCGCGGTGCCGGCGACGATCGCCGTGGTCGACGGCCGCATCAAGATCGGCCTGTCGGACGGCGAACGCGAATCGCTCGCCATGACGGGCGACGCCATGAAGCTGTCGCGCGCCGATCTCGGCTTCGCGGTCGCTCAGAAGCGCACGGGCGGCACCACGGTCGCGGCCACCATGATCGCCGCGCATATGGCCGGCATAAAAGTCTTCGCCACCGGCGGCATCGGCGGTGTCCACAAGGGCGCCGAAAAGAGTTTCGATATCTCTGCCGACCTCGACGAACTGGCGCGCACGCCGGTCATCGTCGTTTCGGCAGGCGCCAAGGCGATCCTCGACATCGAAAAGACGCTGGAAGTGCTGGAAACGCGTGGAGTGCCGGTCATCGGCCATGGCAGCGAGACCATGCCCGCCTTCTGGTCCAGRCAATCGCCCTTCCGCGCACCGCTGACCCTCAATGGGCCTGAAGACATCGCCCATTTCTACCGAACGCGCCAGGCGCTGGGCCTGGGCGGCGGCATCCTGGTCGCCAATCCGGTGCCGCAGAATGACGAAATCCCGGCCGACGAAATGGCCGGCTATATCGAGGCCGCGCAAAAGGCGGCCGAGGCGCAGAACGTCACCGGCAAGGCGGTGACGCCGTTCCTCTTATCGAAGATCCTTGAACTCACCGGCGGCCGCAGCCTCAAGACCAACATCGCGCTGGTCGAGAACAATGCGAGGCTGGCGGCGGAGATTGCGAAGGCGCTGTAGCACGCGCGGCTCCCGCCAACCGCAAAGGCCGAGTTTCCCTCACACCCCCCTCTGGCCTGCCGGCCATCTCCCCCGCAAGGGGAAGATCAGCAGCTCAGCCGCCGGCTCTTCTCTTCAACGTTGGCGATTAGCGAAAGCCGGGGCGACATCCAATTCCGCCCTTGCGGGGGAGATGTCCTGCAGGACAGAGGGGGTGCTGTCCCGCCAGCATTCTAAGTTTCACTTCCCCGCCCTTCGTCCAGCCTCATAAGCCCGCCGTGCCCACACCGCCATTTCATCGGGATCGTCGAAGGCACTGTCCGGCACGCTCCAATAGGGCATCGCCACGGCCTTGCCGTGGCGCGAGCCGGTATAGGTCCACCGGGTGCAGCCGGCGGCTTCGAAGTCGGGGATGCTCTCCTCGTCCGCCTTCAGCATCAGCTCGCCGCGCACGACGACCGCGACGATGACGCCGTCGCAATAGATGCCCTTGCCGCCGAACAGTTTGCGGATGCCGATCGGGCCAAGGCTTTCGAACAGTTCTTCAAGGCGCGTATTGTCCATGCCGCGATCATCTCATCCGGCATCGGCCTTGTCATTGCCGCAACCAAAAGCATGCTGACAGATTAAAACCTGGAAACGGAGTTCCCGCCATGCCCGTCCTGCTCAAAGGCTCCTGCCGCTGCGGCGCCGTCCGCTTCGAGGTGGAAAGCCACACGCCCGTGCCGTTCATGCTCTGCTACTGCTCGATCTGCCGCAAGCAGCAGGGCGGCGGCGGTTTCGCCATCAATCTCGGCGCCGATTACGAGACGCTTGATATCAGGGGCAAGCGCAGCCTCGGCGTCTACCGCGCCGAGATCGAGGATGACGAGCACCCGCATTGCGAGGTCTCGACCGGCGAGCGCAATTTCTGCCGCAAATGCGGCTCGGYGCTCTGGCTCTACGACCCGACCTGGCCGGAGCTTGTRCATCCTTTCGCCTCGGCGATCGACACCGACCTGCCGAAACCGCCGGAAAAGGTGCATCTGATGCTGAAATACAAGGCGAACTGGGTCGAGCCCGTGGTCGGCAGAAAAGACAAGGTGTTCGACGTCTATCCGGAGGAATCGATCGCCGACTGGCACAAGCGGACGGGGATGTGGGTGGATTAGAGCAATTCCAGGAAAAGTGCGCAGCGGTTTTCCGACCGGAATTGCGTCAAGACAACCATCTGGCGACAGGAGGCCGAAATGAACCTCACGACGCACAAGAAATTCAAGGGCGATCGTTTGATGCCCTGGGGCAAGGGCACGGTCGTCTCGGATGCGAAGGGATATGTTTTTCTGTCCGGCAACACCGCCACCGTCGACGACTACGATCCGTCGAAACACCAGGGCGGCGCTGTCGGAGACGCGGCAACGCAGTGGCGCGAAATCCTTGCGAACATCAAGTCGGATCTGGAGGAGCTTGGCAGCTCGCTCGACCACCTGGTCAAGGTGACGTTCTACGTCAAAGGGCCTTTTCCGTCCGGCGGCGTTCTCAGCTCACCCAACTTCCGCCTGGACGTGCTGGACGATTTTTTTGCGGAGCATTGCCCGAAGCACTGCAGCTACAACAACCCGCCGCCATCGGAAGTGATCGGCGTCGCCGCCCTGGCGCAGCCCGATCTTGTTGTCGAGCTTGTTGTGATCGCCGCACTGCCGGACTGAGCAGCGCCGGGCAATTCCTCAGGCCGAGGCGCGTGCCTCGGCGAGCGCCTTGAGATCGGCCGGCTTCAATTCGACGGATTCGCCGCAGCCGCAGGCCGAGCTCTGGTTCGGGTTCTTGAAGGTGAAGCCGGTGCGCAGCGTCGTCTGCTCGAAATCCATCTCGGTGCCGAACAGGAAGAGCGCCGCTTCCGGCGCGACATAGACATGCGCGCCGTCGCGCTCGATATGGTCGTCCTTGGGGTTCGGCTCGGTCACCAGATCGACGGTGTATTCCATGCCGGCGCAGCCGCCCTTCTTGATGCCGAGGCGGATGCCATGCGCGTTGTCGCGCGCAGCCACGATCTCGCGCACGCGGTCGGCGGCCTTTTCGGTCATCGTGATGACGGCGAAGCGTCCCATATTCTTCCTTCTCCATTCCCTGCAGGTTCAAGGCCCGCCGAATRATTCTCACCTAAAATGGTGAAGTTTTACCACCGGCGCAAGTGCGCCAGCCTATGCTTGCCTAGTACCACCCGACCGCGACCTGCGCCTCTTCCGACATGCGGTCCGGCGTCCAAGGCGGGTCGAACACCATTGAGACCTCGACGCCGGACACGCCTTCGACGGCGYCCACGGCGTTCTCGACCCATCCGGGCATTTCGCCTGCCACCGGGCAGCCCGGTGYGGTCAGCGTCATGTCGATCTTGACCGACCGGTCGTCCTCGATGTCGATCTTGTAGACGAGACCGAGCTCATAGATGTCGGCCGGGATTTCCGGGTCGTAGACCGTCTTCAGYGCCGACACGATGTCGTCGGTCAGCCGCGCCAGCTCGTCGGCGGGGATCRCCGAGGCCGAGACGATGCCGTTGCCGGCCGTTTCCGGAACAGTCTCTGCGGTCGCGCTTGCATCGTCCATGATCATCACCCGAAGAACTTTCGCGCCTTTTCCAGCGCCTCGGCCAAAGCGTCGACTTCGGCCCTGGTATTATACATGCCGAACGATGCCCTGCATGTGGAGGTGACGCCGAAGCGTTTCAACAGCGGCTGGGCGCAATGCGTGCCGGCACGGACAGCGACGCCCTGCCGGTCGATCACCATCGACACGTCATGCGCGTGGATGCCCTGCAATTCGAACGAGATGATGGCGCCCTTGCCGGGCGCGTCACCGAAGATGCGCAGCGAGTTGATCGCCCTRAGCCGCTCATGCGCGTAGGCCTTCAGATCCGCCTCGTGCGCCGCGATGCGCTCGCGGCCGACCTTTTCCATGTAATCGAGYGCGGCGCCCAGGCCGATCGCCTGCACAATCGGCGGCGTGCCAGCCTCGAAACGGTGCGGCGGCTCGTTGTARGTGACGATGTCTTCCGTCACCTCCTCGATCATCTCGCCGCCGCCCATGAAGGGGCGCATCTCTTCCAGCCTGTCCTTCTTGCCGTAGAGCACGCCGATGCCTGACGGGCCGTAGACCTTGTGGCCGGTGAAGACGAAGAAATCGCAGTCGAGATCCTGCACGTCGATCGGCATGTGGACTGCGCTCTGGCTGCCGTCCACGAGAACCGGAATTCCACGCGAATGYGCGATACGCACGATCTCCTTGATCGGCGTCACCGTGCCCAGCGCGTTGGACATCTGGGTGATGGCGACGAGCTTGGTGCGGTCGGTCAGGCGCTTCTCGAATTCCTCGATGTGGAAAGCACCGAGATCGTCGACCGGCACCCAGATGAGCTTGGCGCCCTRCCGCTCGCGAATGAAATGCCACGGCACGATGTTGGAATGGTGTTCCATGATCGACAGCACGATCTCGTCGCCCTCGCCGATCCGCGGCATGCCCCAGCCATAGGCGACGGTGTTGATCGCCGAGGTGGTGTTGGAGGTGAAGACTATTGTGTCCGTGCTCGGCGCGTTGAGAAACCGCTGCACCGACTTGCGCGCGTTCTCATAGGCGTCGGTCGCGGCATTCGACAGGAAATGCAGGCCGCGATGGACGTTGGCGTATTGCTGGGAATAGGCGTGCTGGATCGTGTCGAGCACCACCTGCGGCTTCTGCGCCGAAGCGCCATTGTCGAGATAGACCAGCGGCTTGCCGTAGACCTGGCGCGACAGGATCGGGAAGTCGCGGCGGATCGCCTCGACGTCATAGGGAGTGGTTTCGATCTTCTGGTCCATCACAAGCTCTTCCGAGGCAGCGCCTCATTCCGTCCAGCACCCCTCATCCGTCTCGGCGCTATGCGCCGATCCACCTTCTCCCACAAGGGGAGAAGGGGAAGCCCGCTAGCCGTGCGTCGAAAACCAGCCGTCGAGCCGCTCTTCGAGCGCTTCGACCAGCGCCTCGTCGTCCAGTTCCTCGATCACTTCGGCGACGAACGCCTTGACCAGAAGGCCTCGCGCCGACTTCTCGTCGATGCCGCGCGCCATCAGGTAGAACAGATGGTTGTGGTCGATCTCGGTGACGGTCGCGCCATGGCCGCAGACGACGTCGTCGGCGAAGATCTCCAGCTCCGGCTTGGTCGAGAACTCGCCGTCATCCGACAGAAGCAGCGTGTTGCAGGCCATCTTGGCGTTGGTCTTCTGCGCGTATTGATGCACGTTGATGCGGCCCTGGAACACGCCGCGCGCCTTGCCGGTCACGACGTTGCGGATCACTTCCGTCGAGGTCGTATGCGGCACGGCGTGGTCGAGCACCATGGTGGTGTCGGTATGCGTGTCGCCGGCCAGAAGATTGATGCCGCGCAATTTGAAGTCGGCGCCCTCGCCCGTCGTCCTGACGACCACCTCCTGCCGAACCAGCTTGCCGCCGGCGTTCATCACGAACAGCGTCAGCTTGGCATCCTTGCCGATATGCGCCTTGAACTGGGCGAGATGCGTGACCGTGTCCGGCTGCTCCTGGACGATCAGCCAGGTCACTTCCGCGCCGTCGCCGACCACGAGTTGGCTGACCGAAGAGACGAGCGCCTCGCCGTCTTCGCTGGCCTCGCCCGCCTGGCGCTCGACGATGATCGCCTTGGCGCCGGCACCGACACGCGCCAGGAGGCGCACATGCGACTGGCCGCCGGCCTGCAGGTTCTGCAATTCGACGGGCTTTTCCAGCACGGCGCCGTCGGCGATGTCGACGAAATAGCCGTCGGCGACGAAGGCGGTGTTCAAAGCGCCGATCGCGTCGTCGCTGCCATAGGGATCGAGCCCGGGTGCCACGCTGCCGTCAGTCAGCTTTTCCGAGAGGCGCTGCACCGTGACGCCTTCGATCTCCGGGGTCTTGGCGTTGGAGACGCCGTTGAGCACCGGCAGCACCGCCGATCCTTCAAGGATCGGCGCCAGCGCCTTGGCCACGGCTCCAGCTTCGAAAGCCGGCACCTTGGTCAGCAGCCGGCGCAGGTCTGTATAGTGCCAGGATTCGACGCGGCGCGTCGGCAGGCCGTGCTTGATCGCCTCGATCGCGTCGTCGCGCTTGACCATCACCGCGCCGTCGCCGGGCAGCAGCGACAGCCRCTCGCCGAAGGCATCGATCAGCGCCGTCTCGGCCAATGTCCGCTGGGGCTGTGCGTGCATGTTCATCGTTCTTGCCTCGACCGCTCCCATCTCACGCGGCTTCGCCGATCACGCCGGCATAGCCGTTGGCCTCGAGATCGAGCGCCAGCGACTTGTCGCCCGACTTGATGACCTGGCCCTTGTAGAGCACGTGCACCGAGTCGGGCACGATGTGCTCGAGCAGGCGCTGGTAGTGGGTGATAACCACGATGGCGCGGTCCGGCGAACGCAGCGCGTTGACGCCGTCCGAGACGATCTTCAGCGCATCGATGTCGAGGCCGGAATCGGTCTCGTCGAGCACGCAGAGTTTCGGCTCGAGYAGCTTCATCTGCAGGATCTCGGCGCGCTTCTTCTCGCCGCCGGAGAAGCCGACATTGAGCGGCCGCTTCAGCATGTTCATGTCCATGCTGAGTGAAGCCGCCGCTTCCTTCACGCGCTTGAGGAATTCCGGCACCTTCAGCGGCTCCTCGCCRCGCGCCTTGCGCTGCTCGTTCATGGCCACTTTCAGGAATTCCATCGTCGCCACGCCCGGTATCTCCATCGGATACTGGAAGGCGAGGAAGATGCCGGCGGTGGCGCGCTCGGCCGGATCCATTTCCAGGATCGACTGGYCGTTGTAGAAGATGTCGCCCTCGGTCACCTCATAGTCCTCGCGGCCGGCGAGGATGTAGGACAGCGTCGATTTGCCCGAACCGTTCGGCCCCATGATGGCGGCGACCTCGCCGGCTTTCACCGTCAGGTTCAGGCCGCGGATGATCTCGGTGCCGTCATCGACGATGCGGGCATGCAAATTCTTGATCTCAAGCATTTTCGTTCCGTTCCAAAATCTGTCCGCTCAAATTCAATGCCAACGCCAGCGCCAGTCGCCGTCCGTCTTGGCTTTGATGAGCGGGATGGTTGCACCCGTCAGGGCACCCACGATGAGGATGATCAGCCAAGCAGGCGCACCGAGATTGATCAGACCCACCGACAGCGCGACAGCAATCAGGATCCAGGCGATCACAAAAGCCCAGCCTTTCCAATTGTCGGGTGCCGCGCCATAGCCGTAGCGCTTCGGCCTGAACCACTTATCTCCGGTCATCCGACGCTACCTTCAAGGCTGATGCCGATTAGCTTCTGCGCCTCGACGGCGAACTCCATCGGCAGTTGCTGGATGACGTCCTTGACGAAGCCGTTGACGATCAGCGCGATTGCTTCCTCTTCCGGAATGCCGCGCTGCATGACGTAGAACTTCTGGTCCTCGGAAATCTTTGACGTCGTCGCTTCGTGTTCGAACTTGGCCGTCGCGTTCTTGGCTTCCATGTAAGGCACGGTGTGYGCRCCRCACTGGTCGCCGATCAGAAGCGAATCGCAATTGGTGAAGTTGCGCGCGTTGGTCGCCTTGCGATGCGCCGAGACCTGGCCGCGATAGGTGTTCTGCGAGAARCCGGCCGCGATGCCCTTGGAGATGATGCGGCTCGACGTGTTCTTGCCGAGATGGATCATCTTGGTGCCAGAGWCGACCTGCTGGTAGCCGTTCGACACCGCGATCGAATAGAACTCGCCCGAGGAATCGTCGCCGCRCAGGATGCAGCTCGGATATTTCCAGGTGATGGCCGAGCCGGTCTCGACCTGCGTCCAGGAGATCTTGGAGCGATCGCCGCGGCAGTCGCCGCGCTTGGTGACGAAATTGTAGATGCCGCCCTTGCCTTCAGCATCGCCGGGGTACCAGTTCTGCACCGTCGAATATTTGATCTCGGCATCGTCGAGCGCGATCAGCTCGACCACGGCGGCATGCAGCTGGTTCTCGTCGCGCTGCGGCGCCGTGCAGCCTTCGAGATAGGAAACGTAAGCGCCCTCCTCGGCGATGATCAGCGTGCGCTCGAATTGGCCGGTATTCTTCTCGTTGATGCGGAAATAGGTCGACAGCTCCATCGGGCAGCGCACGCCCTTTGGCACGAAGACGAACGAGCCGTCGGTGAACACGGCCGARTTCAGCGTCGCGTAGAAATTGTCCGAGGTCGGCACCACCGAGCCCAGATATTTCTGCACCAGCTCCGGATGCTCGCGGATCGCTTCCGAGATCGAGCAGAAGATGACGCCCGCCTTGGCGAGCTCTTCCTTGAAGGTGGTGACCACCGAGACGGAATCGAATACGGCGTCGACCGCGACGCGGCCGGACTTGTAGACATTGTCGCCGATCTCGTCCTCGTCGGCGGCCGCGGGCTTCTGCACGCCGGCCAGGATTTCCTGCTCCTTGAGCGGAATGCCGAGCTTCTCGTAGACCTTGAGCAGTTCAGGATCGACCTCGCTCAGCGACTTCGGGCCCGGCGTGCTCTTCGGCGCGGCGTAGTAGTGGATGTCCTGGAAGTCGATCTTCGGATAGTGGACGCGCGCCCAGGTCGGTTCTTCCAGCGTCAGCCAGCGGCGATAGGCCCCTAGACGCCATTCCAGCATCCAGTCCGGCTCGCCCTTCTTCTCGGAGATCAGGCGAATGATATCCTCGCTAAGGCCCTTGGGGGCCTTGTCCATCTCGATCTCTGTCTGGAATCCGTATTTATACTGGTCGACGTCGATCTTTCRGACTCGATCGATCGTCTCCTGCACAGCAGGCATAAGCGTTCTCCATCCACGCCGGGGTCAAGGCCCGGCAGTTTTCAAACTATGGCACCGCTGTGATCGCGTCCCGGCGAGGGTGCGCAGCGGAGTAAGCTCCATATAGTGCGTGTCCGCCGAAAATTCACCCGGCCAGGACAAAACGCACCACTCTACCAGGCCGCAAGGCCTGAATTCGTCTTCGCCGCCGTCAGGCGGCTTCTTCCTTGCCCGCCCGACGCGCGACGATGCTCGCCAGCGCGGCCCGGAAGGCCTCTATCTCCTCGGCGCCGGTCGCGCCGCCGATCGAGACGCGCAGGGCGCCCAGGCTGTCGCCATGGCCCATGGCGTTCAGCACATGGCTTGGCCCGACCTTTCCCGACGAGCAGGCCGAGCCCGCCGACAGGGCGACGCCGGCAAGATCGAAAGCGATCTGCGCCGTCTCGGCCTTGATGCCGGGAATAGCGAAGAATGTCGTGTTGGCAAGCCTTGGAGCGGCATTTCCGAAGATTTCCGCGTCGGGCGCCAATTCGGTCACGATGRCCTCGATCTCGTCGCGCCGGCGCGCGATGGTCTCCATCTCGGCGAGACCCGCAAGCGCTGCCCTCGCGGCGGCGCCGAAACCGGCGATGCCGGCGACGTTTTCCGTGCCGGCGCGATGGCCCTTCTCCTGGCCGCCGCCATTGACCAGCGGCCGCGGCATCATCAGATCGGACGCTGCTATGATCGCGCCGACACCCTTCGGGCCGCCGACCTTGTGCGAGGACAGGATCAGATAATCGGCATAAGTGCCCGACATATCGAGCGGAATCCGCCCGGCAGCCTGAACGGCATCGACAACCAGCACCCCGCCGGCGGCCTTGACGATTTCGCCGATGCGACCGACCGGCTGGATCACGCCCGTCTCATTGTTGGCGGCGTGGATCGCCACCAGCGGCAGGCCGGCGGCCTTGTCATGCGCGGCGAGCGCGGCGGCAAGCGCATCGAGATCGGCAACGCCGTTCCGGTCGACGCCGATCCTCGTTACCTGCGCGGCCGCGAAGCGTCCGCCATTGAGGATGCAGGGATGGTCGGCGGCGGAGACGTAGAGATGGCTCATGCGGATGGCGCCGCGTCCCATCTGCCAGTCGGGCGTAAGCAGCGTCGAGGCGGCCTCGGTGGCGCCGGAGGTGAAGACGACATGCTCGGGCCTGGCATTGACCAGCCGGGCCACGTCGCGGCGCGCATCCTCTATCAGGCGGCGCGAGGCGCGCCCTTCGGTGTGGACCGATGACGGGTTGGCGGCGTCGAGCGCTGCGACCATCGCCGCGCGCGCTTCCGCAATGAGCGGCGCGCTGGCGTTGTAGTCGAGATAGGCGCGGGGTGCGGCCATTTTCGCTCAGTTCGTCCTTCCGCCAACTATCCCGCGAGGATAGCGCGTTATTTCCTTGAAATTGCAAGGCAAGCCGTCCTATTTACCCGGCTTGCGGCGCGGGCGGCCCGAACCATCGGGTTTCGGCCTCCCAGTTTTGAACCATTCTAAACTAGCTTCTAGGAAGACGCTCGCCCGGCGTCAAGGCCACAGGTGGGCCGCAGCGGAGTTGGGCCGAAGAGTTCCGGGCTAGCGTATTCATATGCCACGTGGAGTAWTTTATGCCTGAGGTCATTTTCGCCGGTCCGGCTGGTCGCCTGGAGGGACGTTATCAGCCCTCGAAGGAAAAGAGCGCCCCGATCGCCATCGTGCTGCACCCGCACCCGCAATTCGGYGGCACGWTGAACAACAAGATCGTGTACGACCTCTTCTACATGTTCCAGAAGCGCGATTTCACCGTGCTGCGCTTCAATTTCCGTGGCATCGGCCGCAGCCAGGGCGAATTCGACCACGGCACCGGTGAGTTGTCCGACGCGGCCGCGGCGCTCGACTGGGTGCAGTCGCTGCATCCGGATTCCAAGAGCTGCTGGGTCGCCGGCTATTCCTTCGGCTCGTGGATCGGCATGCAGCTTCTGATGCGCCGGCCGGAGATCGAGGGCTTCATCTCTGTCGCGCCGCAGCCCAACACCTATGATTTTTCCTTCCTGGCGCCCTGCCCGTCATCCGGCCTGATCATCCACGGCGATGCCGACAAGGTGGCGCCGCCCAAGGACGTGCAGGGCCTGGTCGACAAGCTGCACACGCAAAAGGGCATCACCATCACCCAGAAGACGCTGCCCGGCGCCAACCATTTCTTCGCGAACGACACCGAGCAGCTGATCCAGGAATGCGCCGACTATCTGGACCGCCGCCTGGCGGGCGAGCTTGCCGATCCGCGGCCGAAGCGGCTGCGCTAAGCACAGAAAACCGCCAGCCCAGGCGCCTTAAGGAGTCTGGGTTCGGTCGGCGCCAATCCCGCCGGCCTCGACCGGACCGGCCATCGACATCCGACTTCTCGGTGCGCGGAATGGCCCCAGCCGGAATGTCCGTTTGCGCACCGGCAGTTTCGAGCCTGTCTGGCCGAAGATGAAACCGAGCCGGGCAAACACCAGCCCCGAGAGCGCCGCGAACGCCAGCCCCAGGCCGAAGCCCGCGACCGTGTCGCTCGGATAGTGTGCGCCAACGAAGACGCGTGTCGAGGCGACGCAGGCGGTGACCGCCAACGCGATATACCAGCGGCGCGGAAACAAAAGCAGCAGGATACCGAACACCGCGCCCATCGTCGTGGCATGGCCTGACGGAAAGCCGGCGAAGCGCGCATCCATGGCGAAGGGATGCAGCGAGAGCACGCCGAAACTGTCGAAATAAAGCGGCCGGGCCCGGCCGATGCCGTATTTCAACAGGTTGACCGCGAGACCGGACAGGCCCACGGCGCAGAGCACCAGGAAGGCGAAACACGTCCAGTTGTAGACGAGCATCCGGCCTTGCCGGGACAGGCCGCGCCAATCCGTCAGATTGGCGATGACGAGGCAGAGCGCCGCTGGAATGAGGTACCAGCCGCCGAGGCCAAACTGCGTGAAGAAATCGGTGAAGCGCACAAAACCGGGCGACCATTCACCGCGCATCTCGCCCGCGCCGGCGTCGAGACGCAGGAAGCTCGCCACGGTGAGCARCACCCAGGCTATGAGCCAGACGCTCCATAGAATTCTCGGATAGCGCGCCGGGCGCACGGCAAAGCGTCGCTTCACGATCGACATCGTGTCGCGGAAATTGCCGAGCGAGCGGCGATAAAGGGCAAGAGGCGCTACGGACATGGCTTTAGCGCGTGCTTATACGGACATTCGACGCCTGACGCTATTCATCACGGAGCCACCCGGTAAAGCCCGAGCGACAGCTTGTCTCCTGACGAATAGTTGATGCCGTCGATCTCGGTCAGGCGCTTGGCCGATTTGCCCTGGGCGGTCAGCACATCGGCAAGCTTCTGCTCATCCTTGACCGGCGCCAGCCCAAGCGCGCAGGACGGGTCGTCAAGCAGGTGCCGCGCCACCCCCTCGACGTCGGTAAGCACCGTCTTGGTGCCGACCAGGAAGACAAGGCTCGGCTCCTGGAATTTCGCCGAGGCGAGCACCGTGGTGTCGCAAAGCCGGTTGGCGTCGACGRCAGCCTTGATGGCGGGGCTCAGCCAGATCGGCTTCAGTGACGGCGCGATGACGCCGAACAGCAGGCTGAACGTGATGCCGGCGCCGGCCGCGATCGCGCCGATGCGCGGAAGCGGCACCTGCAACTGCCGCGGAAAGGCAAGATAGCCGGTGACCAGAGCGACGATCGCCGCCGGTATGCTCCACCAGGAGAAGGTCCTGGCGAGATAGAGCGGCGCGCCGACGCAAACCACGGCCAATCCGATCGACACGACGACGACACCGAAAGCCGTCRCCCACCACAGCCATGTCTGCCAGCGCTTGAGCGGCGCGTTGGCCTGGTCCGCCGGCAAGGTGAGCAGCCAGCCGATCAGGAGCGCCATGCCCGGATAGGCCGGCATCACATAATGCGGCAGCTTGGTCGGGATCGCCTCGAACACCAGCCAGAACGGGATGTACCAGGCCAGGCAGAAGCGCAATCGCGGATCGTCCCAGAACCGGTTGATCGCCTGCAGCCCGGCGCCGACCGCGATCAGCCCGAAGGGCCACATGAACAGCGAATAGGTGAGCATATAGAAGCCGGGCGGCAGGCCGTGCGACTCCTCGCCCTGCRCCACCTTGTTCAGCATGTCTTTGCCGACCGCTTCCTGGAAAAAGGCGCCGCCGCTCTTCCAGGTGATCAGGATCAGCCAAGGCAGCACGATGACCAGCACGATGCCGACGCCGCGCACCAGCTTCATCTTCAGCAGCCAGCGCCAGTCGCGGTCGAAGGCAAAGAGGACCGCGGCGGTCAGCAGCGACAAGAGCGGTGAGACTGGCCCCTTGATGAGGATGCCCAACCCTTGCGCGACCCAGAAGATCCACGGCAGATGYCCGGGAACCGGTTCATTGCGCTTCGAGGCCCAATAGACCTGCGCCAGCGCGCCTTGCGCCGCCACGCAGCAGGCGAGCAGCATCGCGTCGGTCTTGGCGTCACGCCCCTCGAAGGCGGTAGCGAAGATCGCCGCCATCATCAGGCCGGCGGCCAGTCCTGCATTGGCGCCGAAGAGTCTTGTCCCGGTCCAGCCGACGCCGACGACGGCCAGCGCAATGCCCAGCATCGAGACCAGGCGATAGACCCAGATCGGCGCCGCGGCCCCCTCGCCGCTCAATGCGACCGCCGCCGACTGCAGCCAGTAGATGCCGATCGGCTTCTTGTAGCGCGTGACGTCCTGCAGCCGGATATCGACATAGTCGCCCGTCTCGACCATCTGCTTGGTCGCCTGGACGAAGCGGGATTCATCGCGATCCACCGGCGGCAGGCTGGCCAGCCCGCTGACGGTCATGACGATGCTGAACAGAAAGAGGAAGAGGTAGTTCCTGTTCATCGCGGGAGCTCGTCCGATCTGAAACTGCGGGATGGCCCCGTCGCGGCGCGCCTGTCTAGAGCATGATGCCGAAAAGTGYGAAGCGGTTTTCGGACGACATCATGCTCCATGTCATTGATTTGCGCGGCGCTTCATTACGCCAGCAGGAAAGGTGAAGCAAGGACGGCTGCCCCACGCAACCAAAACCGGAAACCACTTTTGCTAACGGCGTGTTTGTTGGTTGAAGCGCGATCGGACGCAAAACCGGGAAACCACTTTTGCTGATCGCGCTTGGATGCTAAACGCGCGCCTTCATATCCAGCATGGCCAAAGTGCCCGGCGACCTCCAGGAAGAAAAAATGTCCGCCTTCAAATCCGATTTCCTGCGCATCATGAGCGAGCGCGGCTTCATCCACCAGATTTCGGATGAATCGGCCCTCGACCAGCTTTTCGCCAAGGAAACGGTAAGCGCCTATATCGGCTTCGACGCCACGGCGAAGAGCCTGCATGCCGGATCGCTGATCCAGATCATGATGCTGCACTGGTTGCAGCAGACCGGCCACCGGCCGATCGCGCTGATGGGCGGCGGCACCTCGATGATCGGCGACCCGTCCTTCAAGGACGAGGCGCGCAAGCTTTTGACTCCGCAGGACATCGACGACAATCTCGTCGGCATCCGCCGCAATTTCGCGCCTTACCTGAAGTTCGGCAGCGGTCCGGGCGACGCGGTCATGGTCAACAACGCCGACTGGCTGATGCAGATCAACTACGTCAACTTCCTGCGCGATGTCGGCCGGCATTTCTCCGTCAATCGCATGCTGGCCTTCGATAGCGTGAAGCTCAGGCTCGACCGCGAGCAGTCGCTGTCTTTCCTCGAATTCAACTACATGATCCTGCAGGCCTACGACTTCGTCGAACTCTACAAGCGCGTCGGCTGCCGGCTGCAGATGGGCGGCTCGGACCAGTGGGGCAACATCGTCAACGGCATCGATCTCGGCCACCGCATGGAGGGGGTGCAGCTCTTCGCCTTGACCACGCCGCTGCTCACCACCTCGTCCGGCGCCAAGATGGGCAAGTCGGCTTCCGGCGCGGTCTGGCTCGATGGCGACATGCTGAGCCCCTACGAGTTTTGGYAGTACTGGCGCAACACCGAGGACGCCGATGTCGGCCGCTTCCTGAAGCTCTACACGACCCTGCCCTTGGACGAAGTCGCGCGCCTGGAAAAACTCGGCGGCTCAGAGATCAACGAGGCGAAGAAGATCCTCGCCACCGAGATCACCGCCATGCTGCACGGCCGCGAGGCGGCAGAGACGGCGAGTGAGACCGCGCGCAAGACCTTCGAGGAAGGCGCGCTCGCCGACACGCTTCCCAGCATCGAAGTGGCCAAATCGGATCTCGAATCCGGCATCGGCATCCTGGCGCTGTTCGTGAGCGCCGGGCTGGCCGGCTCGAACGGCGAAGCGCGCCGGCATATCCAGGGCGGCGCCGTGCGCGTCAACGACCAGCCGCTGACCGACGACCGCCGCGTCGTCACGCTTCAGGATCTCGGTCCCGAAGGCGTCGTGAAGCTTTCGCTCGGCAAGAAGAAGCACGTGCTGGTGCGGCCGAGCTGATCGGCCGCACCCTACTGCGCGGTTTGGGACGGCTGCTGCCTGTACTCGAAGATCGAGCGGAATATCCCGGGCGCCACGACTGACAATGGGTTGATGTTGAGCGTCGGCTTGTTGGCGTTGCCGCGCAACCGGTAGGTGACGCCGATCAGGCCGCGGTCGCGCCCGTTGCCGAGCAGCGGCCCGAACAGCGGCAATTCGCCGAAGATGCGGTTGAGGCCATAGACCGGCATGAAGGTGCCGGTCATGTCCATGTTGTTGTTCGGATCGTAGAGCGTGCCCTGGAAGGTCGTGCCGATGCGCGGGCCGCGCAGCAGGCCGTTCGCCAGCCTCAGATAGCCGGAACCCTTGTCGATCTCGGCGAAGCCGCGCTCGAACTGCACCCTGGACGTATCGATATTGCCTTTGACGGCCTCGTTCAGGCTGCGTGTGTCGCCGGCCGGCGTCGTCGAAACGATCGAGGCGAGCTTGGGCTCGTTGACGATATAGAAATTGCGGGCGTCCACCTGTCCCTTCATCGGCCCGTCTGCGGAGCCCGAGAGCGACAGCGTGATCGCGCCGCCTTCCATGTGCTCGTAGACGTTGAGGAAACGCAGGATCGCGCCGGCATCGGCCGACTTMACCCTGAGCACGCGGCCGCCTTCACCGGTTGTGTTGTTGATCGTGATCGCCGCGCCCGAGCTTGCCGCGGCGGTGACGTTGAGCCCATTCACGCGCGATCCGGCGGCGCTGTATTCGAGTTTGAGATTGGACAGCACCTCGTCATGGAAGCCGATCAGCGATGCCACGTCGGCGCTCACCGAGACAGCGTCGCTGCCTGCGCCCTTCGTCGCGGTGTCGACATCCGAGGTGAATTGCTTGATCAGCGAGCGGGCATCGAGCGACGCGCCGCTGACGTCGACGGCATAGCYCTTGCCGGAGCGCTTCACCGAAACGGCGACGTCGTCGCCCCGGTTCAACGAAACCTTGCTGAAGCGGGCCGTGGACAACGCGCCGTTGACCAAGGTCAGATTGCCGTCGATGGAAAAGCTTTTGCCGCCGAGATCGAAATCCGACAGCGTGGTAGTGCTGCCGGACTTCGCCATGTCAAACGTGACCTTGGCGGGAATGCCGGCGCCTTTGCTCCAGCCCGCCCAGGGAATGTCGAGCCTGGCGTTGGTCAGGTCGGCCGAAACCTGCTGGGCGCCCTCGCCGCTCTTGTCGATCGCCACCTTGATGGTTCCCGAAAGCAGGTCCGACAGGCCGGGCATGCTGGCGTTACGCGTCTTATCGTCGAGGATCAGCGTAACCTTGYGGCTTCGCGCCGGCCCGTCATCTTCGAGCGGCTCGACGAGATCGAGCTCGGCTGGAATGCCGTTGAGCTTGGCTTCGGCGGAGATCACCGCCTGCTTGGGCCCGACGGTAATCGAGCCGTCGGCCTCGGTCACCGTCTGGTCCTCGAACGGTTTCGCTAGCGACAGATTCTGATAGTCGAGCGAAACCAGCCAATCGAGCGTCGAGGTGTCCATGCCTTTCGTCAGCGGAATGTCCGCCCTGACATGCCCGGTGACGGTGCCGGACAGATCCTCGGACGCCAGCCCAACATGGCGCATGGCATTGATCGGCTCGTAGGAGGCAAGCTCCGCGATCGCCGGCGCCTCGCCCGCGACATCCATGTCGAGCTTGCCGACCACGATCGGCAGGTTCGCGTTCTTGATCGTCAAGGTGYCGCCGCTTGCCGCCACGGTGCGGCCGCTCGGCATATAGACGCTGCCGGAGGAGAGCGCGATGTCGACATCGTTGCCGTGGAACGCGACGGCGCCGACGGCGTCACGCACCGGCGGGATGCGCCCGGCGGTATCGAAGCGCGATCCTTCGATCTGGAAACGGCCGAACACTTCGTCGCCGGTCAGCGGCACGCCGTTGCCCATGCGCCCCGGCACGACCTGGAACTGCAGATTGGCGTCGGTCACCGTGCCGCCGAACAAATTGCCGAGCACCCAGAGCCGCGCGTTGCGGGCCGAGAACCACGGCCACAATTGCTTGACATGCGAGACCGGCATGTCGTGAACGTTGAGCGACAGCGATACTCCCGGCGGACCGTTGTCGACGAAGGCGACCGTGGCGGCGCCCAGCACCTCACCCGGTCCGCCGGAGCGCACGGCGATCTGCTCGGCGACGAGCTTGCGGCTCTTCGGCTGGTAAACGCCGGCGATACGGGCCAGGAACTGAAGCGCCGGTTCCGGCGATTCCGAAGGTGCCAGCGTCGAGCCATCGCTGGTGAGGTCATAGCGGTAGGCGGGTTCCTCCCCCGCCACTGCCGGCTTCGGTCCGATCGATCCGGCAAAATCGAAGCTGGAGCGGCCGCTTTTGATCAGCAGCCGGTCGACCGATATCTTGTTCGAACCGGCCACCAGCGTGGCATCGGCATCGACATCGGTCGGCAGCAGCCCGCGTTCGTCCAGGTCGAGCACCGAACCGTTGAGCGAGAGCGAGGCCGCCAGGCGTGATGGGCTGTCGCCCGACGCCTCCGAGCCCGAGAACTTCAACGCGATCGACCCCACCTTCCCGCCCTCCTCGGACGAGCCGGCCTCGGTCGAATTCCCCTCGCCGGAGGGGCCGGCTATCTCGAGCTTGGCATCCAGCGACGAAATGCGCCTTGCCGTCGCATCGCGTGTCGCCGAGGYGACCAAGGTTGCGTGCCGGCCATCGACATCGGCATCGTAGGAGGCCTGCATGCTTCCCGTGCCGGTCTGCGCGACGGTCGCCGAGGTGACGGTCACGCGCTTGACCGRCCCGGTGTCCGGCAGCTCGAACCCGACATTGCGCAGGYCGATCTGGCGCATGGAGTCCTCGCGCACGGCATCCAGCGCGTCGTTGACGCTGGYAAACACCGCCGTCGACACTTTCTCCGGATCGACAAGGCCGTCCTGGTTGCGCAGCACCGCCGTCCAGTCGCCGCCGCCGGAGGGCATGGCGGCCACCACGATATGAGCGTCGGAAAATCTGGCGCTGGTCAGCCGGACATCACCGGAAAGCAGCGGCAGCAGGCGCATGCCGAAACGCACGCGTCCGATATCGGCCATGGGTTTGCCGTCAGCCGTCTTCAGGCTGACGTCGTTCACCTGCAGGGCAACGAAGCTCGACCCGTCGAGCGTCAACCGCGCCGCGCCGACGGCGACGTGGACGTCGACGCCGGCGAGCTTCTCGATGGCGGTCTCCGCCTCGGCCCGGAGGCGCTCCGTGCCGATGCCCGAGGCGCCGAGGACATAGACGCCCGCCGCCGCCAGGAGCACGAGCGCACAAAGCCCGGCAAACACGCGACCGAGGATGCGAAAGCGCCGCCGCACCGCCGCGCGGCCAAGCGGCGGCACGCGGCACGCGGACGGAAGCTTCGCCAGGTCGGTGATCTCGTCACGCCTGAACCTGATCTTCTCGTGCTGCGGGTCTTCCTGATCCAAGCAATCTTCCGTTGTGACGAACTCGTCGTGGACGAATCCCCGCCTCACGTTATATCGATGCTCTCCCGCGCGTAACCGCAAACAAGGGCATCGACATGTCTGATCTCCAGGTGGGCGACGCTGCACCCCAATTCGATCTTCCGCGTGACGGCGGCGGCTCCCTCAGCCTCGCCGCGTTCCGGGGCAAGCCCGTCGTACTCTACTTCTATCCGCAGGACGACACCACAGGTTGCACCAACGAGGCGATCGGCTTCTCGCAGTTGAAGCCTGAGTTCGAAAAGGCCGGCGCCGTGGTGATCGGGCTCTCACCCGATAGCGTGAAGAAACACGACAAATTCAAGGCGAAGCACGATCTTACCGTCGATCTCGTCGCCGACGAGGAGCGCAAGGTGATCGAGGCCTATCATCTGTGGGTCGAGAAGACGATGTACGGGCGCAAATATATGGGTGTCGAGCGCGCCACCTTCCTGATCGGCACGGACGGCCGTATCGCCCGCATCTGGCGCCAGGTTCGGGTCAAGGGCCATGCCGAGGCCGTGCTGGAAGCCGTTCGCGCGCTCTGAGCGTCGCAAAAGCCCCCCAAAGCAATCGACAATTATGGTCGTTACTCGTCAGGTGCCTCGGCCTTCGGCTGCCGCCGCGTCCTCCAGGATTTCGAACGATGGCTCACCTGATCGGCCAGCGCGGCAAGATGGCCACGCAAGCCGCGCGCGCCCATCATGGACGACAGCGTGACTGACTGCGTGGCGAAGCGCCGCTTGAAATCCTCGCCGCCGCAGAGAAAATCGACCGTGGCAAGGCCACGGTCGAACGACCATTGGATATAGTCCATCATCAGCACCATACCCGGCGAGGCGCGCTCGTATTCGGGATCATAGGTGGTGACGAAAGCCATCATCGTGCCGCGCTGCTCGAAATTGATCGAGACGGCGACGATCGTGTCGTCAAGCTCCAGCACGAAGATGCGTAACAGCCCGAGGTCGGCCAGCACCGAAATCAGCGCGGCGAGAACCGGCGAACCTTTGTCGAACAGATCCGAGGCGCGACCATGGCGAGCGAGCCAGAGGCGCTTCAACGTCGCGACGCRCTCGAGCACCGGCTCGCGCGGCTCCTCCGCATCCAGCAGCCGGAAACGCAATGCACCGCTTTCTTCCATGAACTTGCGGCCGCGACGATAGTTCTGCCGGCCCTTCTTGGACAACGTCTCGAACCATTCCGCCCCACGCTGCCATGAGCCAGCGACACGATAGCTGATTTCACTGCGGTGATTGGGCCGAAGCGCCTTGCCATGAGCCGGTTTCAGCAGGGCATGCACACCGGCATCCGGCAGCAGACGGYTGAGATAGATCAGATCGAAGCCACCCTGGTCAAAAACATACTGCCAGAGGCTGGAGATCGCCCGCGGGTCGGTGTCGGGCGCAACCAGCGCGTCGCCATAGTCACTGTGATCCTTCGCCGCCCATTCCAGTATGCGGATGCCGGAACGCCTGAAGGTCGCGAGCGCTATCACGCCATCGAGCCGGTCGCCGTTCCAGGCAAGCCCGATCCTGAGCGCGCGCCTCTCCTGCTGCGGGGTCGTGCGCCACCAGGCCGCGATCCAGTCGGGGTGCTGGAAGACAAGCCCGTCAGCCCGCTGCCAGAGCGCGCTCCAGGCKGGTGCGATCTCGGCCAGGCGCGCCGCCGATGTCACGACTTCGAAGGTGCGCGTGCGCGGGATTGCGAGCACAACGGGAGCGTTCATGGCCGTGTCCCCTCCGAGGCTTGCGAGGTGCGTGACCGTGGCTTTCCGGGCCGCATGCGCCTGGCGATATGTCCCCACATCCGCTTCAGCGGCATGACGTAAAGGCCTGCGAGCGACTGATAGTCGCGCACATCGCGGTCGACCAGCCCGAACTTGAAGTCCTCGTCAGGCCTCGGCACACACAATGTTCCGAAGAGCCGGTCCCAGAACGAGAAGAGCAGCCCGAAGTTCTTGTCGTAGTGGCGCGGATCGACGYTGTGATGCAGCTGATGCCAGTGAGGACACAGGATCAAATGGTTGAGCGGGCCGAACGAGATCTTGAAATGCGTGTGCCTGACGAAATCCATCATCAGGATGTTCCGCATGACATAGACGTTGACGCCAAAAACGGTCAGTTCGACAAGGTTCAGCGAAATCAGCGACCAGATGCCGAAGCAGAACCCCACGATGATGCCGTCCCAAGCTCGGTTCATCAACTCGTCGAGCGGATGGACCCGGTCCTTGGTGATCCCGACCATCACCTCGGCCGAGTGATGCACCTTGTGCAGTTCCCAAAGCAGCGGATAGCGGTGCTGGGCGACGTGATAGAGATAATAGGAGATGTCGTAGGCGAGGAGCATGCTGACGGTGAAGATCAGAACCGTCACCGGCCCTGCCGGCCCCTCGGTCAGAGGCGGCTGGAAGTGGAACAGTGTCGAAAACAGCCAGTTGGTCCCGTATCCCACCGCCGTCACGAAGACGATTCCGGCGGGCAGCATCAGGAAAGGCATCAGGGCCTTCTTCGTGACCCAGAACAGAAGGTCGGCCTTCGCGGAGGGATGGGTGATGACCTCACGCGGGACGGCGAACTCGAAAAACTCCTTCCAGCTCTTCTCCTCGGCCGTGCGCCAATAGGCCACAAGCGCGCTGACAAAGGCAGTCAGCAGCAAAAGCCCGGTCGCCAACAGACTGGTGCCCGAAATCTTGTCGAGGATCTTGCCAACCAGATCGTCCAGCATTCCTACCGCCACGGTGAATCCCAAATACCAACACGCCTTTACTCGAAAAACGTCAACTAAACGCAATCGAAGACAGTTAAGAAACCTGAGCCCTGCTCTGCGAGCTATAGGCTGCTGCTGGCAGAACATCGGTGTTCATGGCCAACGATTTCCCGGYATGAGGTCCGCATCCTGGAGATTTTCGCGCAACTTCTTGCCCGTGCTGCGTGCATTCGGCGCCGCGCAGTCGGCACGGCAAAACTTTGTTAACCCTAATAATGTGTAATCAGGCTTGTCGTTGATCCCCATAACGAAAGCTCCGTCCCGTGAAACAAACCGGTCAGTCAGCGGTCTTCGGCAGGCGCAAGGAACCGCACACGGTCATCATCGCCCGGGGCAACGAGATAAGGCATTTCAC
>NZ_MDDT01000052.1:0-11709 GCF_001854815.1 Mesorhizobium sp. LCM 4576 | reverse complement strand
CAGCAGCTGATGGAAACCAAGGTCAGTGAGCTGCTGGCCAGGCAGACCCAGCTCAGCGAGCGCCACGGGCGGCTCGGCCCGATCCTCGAGCGTGCCGAGAACGAGGTTGGCGACGCCACAGGCGCCGCGGCGCCCAAGCCCGACGAGCACGCCGAAGTCACCGGCAGCCTCTCGCAGGCGCCGACCTACTCCGTCGGATCTTTGGGCGCGGGCGACACTAGGCCCTTCTCGCTCTGGTCGACGAGGTCCGACCCGCTCGACGGCGAAACGGCCGCAGATCGTGCAGACAAGCTGTTCGTCTCGATCAATGCGTCGCTGAAGGCCATAGAGAACCAGCAGCTTTCCCRCATCACCACTCTGGCCGACAACGCCTACAAGAATGCGGATGGCATCGTACAAGCGCTGGAAGCGGCGGGGCTGCCGGTCGACAGCGAGTTCGACAAGGGCGATGTCGGCGGCCYGCTGGTTCCGCTTGATCCCTCAATGGCTTTCGACAGCAAGGTCAAGGAGTTGGACGAAGCGCTTGACGCGCTCGACCAGGTCAAGAAGGAGGCGCGCAAGCTGCCGCTCGCCAACCCCGCCCCGGGCCATACGGTGACCAGCCCGTTCGGCGTGCGCACCGACCCCATCCTTAGCAGCGCCGCCCTGCACACCGGCATGGATTTCAGGGCGCCGATCGGCATGCCGGCCAAGGTCACGGCCGCCGGCACCGTCACCAGGGCCGGCTGGGCCGGCGGCTACGGCCGCATGGTCGAGGTCGACCATGGCAACGGCTTTGYCACACGCTACGGGCATTTGAGTGAGATCGATGTCACCGTCGGCCAGAAGCTTGCCGCCGGCGAAATCATCGGCAAGACCGGCAGCAGCGGCCRCTCGACCGGCCCGCACCTTCACTACGAAGTGCGTCACGACGGCGAAGCAGTCGACCCGTTGCGCTTCCTGACCGTCGGCAAGAAGGTCGCGCAGTATCTTTGACCGGCTGATCCGACACCGGCGCCGGCGAAACGCTAAGCGCCGGGATCTTCCTGCCCGGCCAGGTACATCGTTGCCGCCGAAACCAGAGTAAGGACACCGCTCTTTAACGCGGCCTCGTCGACGCGGAACCTGGCGTGGTGAAGCGGGTAGACCGACCCGACCTCCTCATTGCGGATGCCGAGTCGGAAATACACCGACGGGCGTTTCTCGCTGTAGTAACCGAAGTCGTCGGCAATGCTCCATCCCTGCACGTTGAGAGCATTATCTACGCCGATGCTGGCCCTGGCGCCGGCCATGATCAGGGCCGCCATCCCGGTATTGTTGATAACGCCGGGTTCGCCCCGGTGGATGTCGATCTTTACGTTTGCGCCGTGGCTTGCAGCTATTCCTTCAAGCACCTCGCGGAGCCGGCGCCAGGCACGCTCGCGGGTGGCGTCGCTGCCGCTGCGTATTGTGYCTTTGAACGCAACCTTGCCGGCGGTTACGTTGTAGGCGTTGCCGCCGTCGATGGCGGTCACCGATATGACCAGCGGATCGTAAGGATCGGTCTCGCGCGAGACGATCTTCTGTAGCTCGCCCACCATGGAGCAGGCGATAGCTAGCGCGTCGATACCCTCATAGGGTTTTGCCGCATGCGCCGCCGAGCCGGTGACCAGCACGTCGAACGTATCGCACGCCAAAGTGTAGGGGCCGGRGCCGACGGCGACCTTGCCGGATGGCGTATAGGGGTCGACGTGGACGCAGATCGCGGCATCGACATCGTCGAGAAGCCCCTCCTCCACCACCCGTTTGCCGCCAGACGGCTCGTCCTCTTCTGCAGGTTGGAAGATGAGGCGGACCGTTCCGCCGAAACTGTCGGGTGAGCGATTGAGATGCGCGGCGACCGCGAAGCCCATCGCGGCATGGGCATCGTGACCGCAGGYATGCATCACGCCCGGATTTTCCGACGCGAAGTCGACGCCCGACTCTTCTTCGATCGGCAAGGCGTCGATATCGGCTCGGATAGCCACCTTTCGGTTCGAAGGCCGGCCGGTGCCGACGATATCGACGGCAAGCCCGTAGCCGGCCACATCGCGAATCTCGGCGATCCCCTCCTTTGCAAGCATCTCGCGCAAATAGCGCTGCGTGCCCGCTTCGCGGTTCGAGAGCTCCGGGTGGCGGTGCAAATGGCGACGGATCTCGATCATCCGATCGAGAATCCCGGCATCGATGTCGGGAGCGGTGTCGCTCGCTGAAGACGGCCGGTCAGGATTTGACATGGATATCCCGCGGGAACTTCGTCAGCGTCTCGTTGCCGGTCTCGGTCACCAGGATGGTCTCGCTGATCTCGATGCCCCAGCCGTCCATCCACATGCCCAGGATGGAATGAACGACATTGCCGGGTTGCAGCACCGTCTTGTCGCCGGGCCTCAGGCTGATCGTATGCTCGCCCCAATCCGGCGGATAGGCAACGCCGATGGAATAGCCGATGCGCGATTCCTTCTTGAGCCCGTGACGCTCTATAACCTTGCGCCAGGCAGCTTCGACCGCTTCAGCGGTCGTGCCCGGGCATACGGTATCGAGCACAGCATCCATGCCTTCGATGACGGCCTTTGCCGTGTCCGCGACGCGCGCCGGCGTCTTGCCGAGCTGCATGGTCCTGGCGAGCCCGGCGGCATAGCGGCGGCAGACGCCGGCTAGCTCGAGCGCGATCGTTTCGTCCTTTCCGAACCGCCGGTCGCTCCACATGATGTGCGGCGCGGAGGCGTTTTCGCCGCCGAGGATCGTCGGCGGCAGCGCGGTGATGTCGCCGGCAAAATCCGGGCTGCCGGCGATCTGCGCCGCCTGGATGGCGGCGATCGCGTCGCACTCGCGCACACCTGGCGCAATGACTTCGTAGGCCCGCGCGACCGCCGCCTCGGCCAGCCTTGACGCCTTGCGCAGATAGGCGATTTCAGGCGGCGATTTAACCGCGCGGATCCAGTTAACGAGCAGATCGGCGTCGTGCCATTTCGCTTTGGGCAGTCCGGCGACGAGCCGCGCATGCGCCTTCGGTGAAAAATAATAGGCTTCGAGCTCGATGCCGATATGGCGATTGCCCCAGCCCTTGGCGACGATCCAGGCCGCGATCCAGTCCATCGGATGACGGTCGGCGCGCTGAACATGGTCTTCCGGGAAGCCGACCACGTTTTCCGGCTTCATCCAGGCCGTCAGCAAGCCGCCGGCAGCATCCATGGCGCGGCCGATCCAGACCGGCTCGACCTCCTCGATCGGAACAAGCACCACCTGAGGCGTGTAGAACGACCAGCCGTCATAGCCGGTGATGTAATGCTGGTTGGCGACGTCGTTGACGATCAGGAGTTCGATACCACGCTTGGCCATCTCGGCGCGGATCTTTCCGAGCCGCTGCTGGTACTCTTCGCGGGCAAAAGGCAGTTCAATCATCTTTTCTCCTCACCGGATCGATCGGGTCGGGGGCGGCTTCCCCTGCCGCCACCATCGCGGTGGTTTTGGCGGTCGGCAATCGGCCAGGACAACGCATAGGCAGGGCCTAGCACAACAGACACGGCCTTCCCGACCGACACGGTCAGCTCCCTTACTTGAGCCGATGACGTGATCGCCGAACACGAGGGGCGATTGACTTGAGGTAAGTTGTAGGATGATATGTATCACCCAATATCCAGACATAGACGCTCATGACTCTCCAACGCCTTTCACCGGAAATCCTTGGCGCCATGGAAAGCGCCGTCGGACAGAACGGCATCGCCGCCGATCCGGCCGGAATGGCGAAGTATCTGGGCGACTGGGCCGGCGACTATCGCGGCGGGGCTCTCGCCGTGCTGCGGCCAGCTTCGGTGGCCGAGGTTCAAGCGGTAATGCGTTTGTGCGGCGAACTTGGGCTCGGCGTGATCCCACAGGGCGGCAACACCGGACTGGTGTCGGGCGCCATCGACAGCAAAGGCGGCGGCTTGGTCGTCGTCAGCCTGGAGCGGCTCAGCTCCATCCGGCAGATCGATACCGAGAATTTCACGCTGCAAGCCGATGCCGGCTGCGTGCTGCAGACGATCAAGGACGCGTGCGAGGCGCGGGATTGCCTCTTCCCGCTCGCGCTCGGCGCGCAAGGCAGCTGCCAGATCGGCGGCAATGCGGCCACCAACGCCGGCGGCGTCAACGTGTTGCGCTACGGCATGGCGCGCGACCTGATCCTAGGTCTCGAAGTGGTGCTGGCGGATGGCGAGCTCTGGAACGGCATCTGCGGCCTGCGCAAGAACAACAGCGGCTATGACCTCAAGCAGCTTTTCATCGGCTCGGAAGGCACGCTGGGCATCATCACCGGCGTCGAGGTCAAGCTGTTTCCGAAGCCGGCCAAAACAGAGACAGCCTATCTCGGCCTGGCCTCGTTCGAGGCGGCCGTCGCGCTTTTCAATCGGGCGCGCCGCGACTGTTCGGATCTGATCTCCGCCTTCGAAATCATCGGCTCGGAATGCATCGAGCTTGCCCGGCTGGTCGACCCCGCAATGAGAGCGCCGGTCTCGGCGCCAGTCCATGTGCTGATCGAATTGTCGTCCAGCGCCGCCATCGACCTCAACGGCTTGCTTGCCGGTTTCCTCGGCGATGCCATGGAAAATGGCTTGGTGACCGACGCGGTCCTCGCCGCGAGCACCGCGCAGGCCAGGAGTTTTTGGGCGATCCGCGAGGGCCTTGTCGAAGGCCAGGCGAAGCGCGGCTATCATGTGCGCACCGATCTGTCGGTAAAGATTTCCGGCATCCCTGCCTTGATCGAGCAAGCCCGCCGCTTCGTCGCGAATGACCACTCCGGCTGGATTCCTCTCGCCTACGGCCACGCCGGCGACGGCAACATCCATTTCAACGTGCTGCCGCCGCTCGAACTTGCCGAGCGCGAGGCTCGTGCGCGTGGCGCTGAGATCATCGCCGGGCTCTATGAAATCGCCATCGGCCTCGGCGGCTCGATCAGCGCGGAGCACGGAATCGGCCGCAGCCGCCGAAAGGAATTCTGGGCCGGGCTTTCGCCGACGCATCGCCGCATGGTCGCGGCACTGAAGAGCGCCCTCGACCCTAAGGGCTTGATGAATCCCGGCTGTCTGTTGCCCGTGACGGAGACTTTTCCATGAAGCAGAGACTGGCCGCCATCGGTACCGTCGAAACGCTGCCGCACCGGGTCGCGGCCTTCCTCAGCCGCGAGATCGAATCCGGCGAACTGAACCCCGGYGCGCGGCTGCCGACCGAGCAGGAGCTGTCGGAAAAATTCGGCGTCAGCCGCAACGTGGTGCGCGAGGCGATCGCCCAGCTTCGTGCCGACGGCATGATCGAGGCGCGCCAAGGCGTCGGTGCCTTCGTGCTGGCGCCCGAGCAGCGCGCCGCGATCCGCATCGACCGCGAGGCGCTCAAGGACACGCACAATATGGAGCGGCTGTTTGAGCTGCGCTGCATCCTCGAGGCCGAGTCGGCGGCGCTGGCGGCGGCGCGGCGCGGCAAAGAACATCTCGATTCGATCAAGGCGGCGCTCGACCGCATGGGCGGCGAGGAGCGCTGGGAAGAAGGCAGCATCGACGCCGACCTGCTCTTCCACCGCGAGATCGCGCGCGCCACCGGCAACAGCTACATCCACACCTTCATTTCCTTCGTCTGCGAGCAGATCCGCCACTCGATCCACTACGCCCGCATGACCAACCCGCTGCACGACCTCGTCGAGATCAATGTCGGCGAGCATGTGCGCATCTACGAGGCGCTTGTGGCGGGCGATCCTGCGGCTGCAGAAGCAGCAATGCGCGCTCACATCGTCGGCGCCGCCAACCGCGTCGGCGTCAAGTTGCCTATCCACAAAGCTGGCGGAGCGAAATAGCCATGTCGGCAAACATCACGCGCATCTCCGACGTCTGCCTGCTGGTGGAAGACATCGAGCGTACCGTTGACTTCTACGTCGACAAGCTCGGCTTCCGCCTGCGCCGCCGCGCCGAGGGCTTTGCCGATTTCCATGGCGAGGGCGTCACGCTCGCCGCCTGGGAACTCGACCACATCAACCGCCATACAGGCGTGTCGAACCTGAAGTCGCCGCGTCGCGCGCACAAGGTCTGCGTCGCCGTGCAGCTCGATGCGCCGGCCGACATCGACCGCATGCATGCCGAACTCAGCGCCAGGGGCGTGCCCTTCTACGGCCCACCCGAAGACTACGTCTGGAATGCGCGCTGCGCCTATTTCACCGACCCGGACGATACGCTCTGGGAGCTTTACGCCTGGCTCGACGGCGGCCCTGGCGACTACCACGACGAACAGCCGTAGACGACGCCGCGCCGAAGGGAGCGGCGCCTGAAGAAGAGACGAGAAAAGTCTGTAACAGGAGCGAAAAATGAGTGGGAACAGTGACTTCGAATTGAATCGTCGCGCTTTCGTGAAAGGCGGCATGGCAGCCGTGGCGGCTGCGTCCGCCGGCATGCAGCTGGTGTTGACCCCCGGCGCGAAAGCCGCCGGCAAGGTCGTCATCCAGTATGACTGGCTGATGTCCAACGGCCAGATCGGCGATATCGCGGCCGTCGCCAACGGCTATTTCAAGGATGCCGGGCTGGAGGTCGAATTCAGCCCCGGCGGCCCCAACGCTTCGACCGTTCCGCCTGTCATTTCGGGCGCCGCGCAGCTTGGACAGTTCTCGGAAACGCCACAGCTTTATTCGGCCCGCGCCAGCGGCGTGCCGATCAAGATCATCGCCTGCGGCTTCCGCACCGGTCCTTACGCACTGACGTCCAAGCCAGCCAAGCCGATCCGCAGCGTCGCGGACCTGAAGGGCAAGAAGATCGGCATCCAGCCGACGGCGCGCTTTGTCATCGACGAGATCCTGGCTAAGAATGGGGTCGATCCGTCGGAGGTGACCATCGTCAATGTCGGCTTCGACAAGGCGCCGCTGGTTCGCGGCGATGTCGACGCGATCGGCGGCTGGATCACCAACACGCAGGCGCTCAGCGTCGTCGGCGACGACCGCATCGACCTGCTGACGCGCGATCTCGGGCTGAGCTCCTACGCCGATGTCTATTTCGCGACTGACGCGGCAATCGAAAAGGATCCTGAGACGCTGGCGAAATTCATCGGCGCCGTCGGCAAAGGCTGGGGCTGGGTCCACGCCAACCCGCAGGAAGCGGTCAAGAAGATGGTCGCCGCCTATCCCGAAATGGATCTCGGCTGGGAGGAAAAGACAGTCAACCTGGTGCTGAAACTCTCCTTTGACGGCGCCACCGCCAAGGACGGCTGGGGTACGTTCGATCCAGCCTCGATCGAGGAGCAATTGGCGCTGCTCGACAAGGTCGGCCAGTATCCGAACGGTCGCCCAGCGGCCGCCGATGTCTACACCACCAAGATACTCGAACTCTCGGCCGCCGACCGGCCCAAGCTCGACGCGCCCGCCGCGTGATGCCAGACGCGATCGAAGCGCGACAGCTGGATGTCGGCTATGGCGGACGGCGGACGGCCGTCAAAGTGCTCGCCGGCCTCGACCTCACCGTCGCGGCCGGCTCCTTCCTATCGATCCTGGGGCCGTCCGGCTGCGGCAAGTCGACCTTGCTCCGCGTGGTGGCCGACCTGCTCGATCCGCTCGGAGGTACGATCAGCGTGCTTGGCGAAACACCGCACACGGTGCGCTCGCGCCGCGATGTCGGCTTCGTCTTCCAGGATTCGACCCTGCTGCCCTGGCGCACGGTGCGCGATAATGTGCGCCTGCCGCTCGGTGTCGGCCAGGGCAGGCTGACGCGCAAGATCGAGGACCGCAGCGCGGAACTACTGGAATTGATGGGCCTCGGCGGCCTCAGTGAGCGCCTGCCGCATCAGCTCTCCGGTGGCCAACGCCAGCGCGTGGCGATCGCGCGTGCCTTGCTCGGCGAGCCCAAATTGCTGTTGATGGACGAACCCTTCGGCGCACTCGACGAGATCACGCGCGACCGATTGAACGACGAGCTTCTCGCGCTCTGGCGGCGCGCCGGCACGACTATCCTTTTCGTCACGCATTCCATCGCCGAGGCCGCCTATCTCGGCGAACGCGTCATCGTGCTGGCCGCCAATCCGGGACGCGTCGTCAAGGACCTCGACATGCGGCCCTTCAAGCAGGAAGGCAATCGCTGCAAGCGCGAGGATCCGGCGATCGTCGCCGCCATGGCCGATCTGCGCATGGCGCTGGAGCGCGCATCGTGAGACAGGCGCCGCTCTCTCCGCAAATGACCATTGCGCTCCCCGTCCTTGGCGCGGCTTCGATCCTGCTCGCCTGGCAATACTTGCTGCCGCTGCTCGGCGTGCCGGCCTATATCGTGCCGACGCCGACGGCGATATTCGGCGTCTTCCAGAAGAACTTTTCGCTCCTCATCGACAATCTGCGGCCGACCTTGATCGAGGCGCTGGCCGGTTTCGTCATCGGCAATCTGGCTGCCGTGCTGCTGGCCGTGCTCTTCGTCCACAGCCGCGTGCTTCAGGCCGCCTATTTCCCGATCGTGCTGTTCTTCAACACCATTCCGATCCTGGCGCTGTCGCCGATCATCATCCTGATCTTCGGTCTCGGYATGACGCCGAAGATCGTCATCGCCGCGGTGATCTGCTTCTTCCCGACGCTGGTGAACATGATCCGTGGCCTCGATTCGGCCAGCGACAACGAGCACGAGCTGTTCCGGGTGCTGTCGGCGACACGCTCGGAGATTTTCTGGAGCCTGCGCCTGCCGCGCGCGCTGCCGATGCTGTTCTCCTCGCTCAGGATYGCGTCGGCCACCGCCRTCATCGGCGCCATCGTTGGYGAGTGGATCGGCTCGGACAAAGGGCTCGGCGCGCTGATCATCCAGGCGACCTTCAACTACCAGTCCGACCGGCTTTATGCGGCGATCGTGCTGTCGTCGTCGCTGTCGATCGCGCTGTTCTGCCTCGTCGTCCTGATCGAGCGGCGAATCATCAAATACTGAGCAAGACGGCAGCCGCGCCGCGTGCCCACATATCGAGATAGGAACAGCCTCCCGATCAGGCATTCATCGCGCATTTAATCCGCCTGCGGTAGGATGCCGGCGCACAACCAAACCGGGAGACAATTCGTGTTAAAAACTTTTCACGTCTCGATCCGGGCGACGCTGGCCTTGATATGCCTGGCCGGACTGGTCGCCGCGGCGTCCGCCCTTTTCCCCGCCTCCGCCTCGGCGCAGCAGCTGCGGCGATGCGCCAATGAAGGCGGCATATGCCGCTTGCCCTATCCCACCGAAGTGGTCTACGGCGCCCGGGGCCGAACAACCTCGCGGTTTTTCGCCGTCAGGCCGTGCCGTGCTCGAATCGCCTTTTTGGYGACCCCGCTCCCGGCCGCGAGAAGGCCTGTTATTTCGTCGCGCGTGGCGGCGGCTATGGCGATAACGACAATTACGGAGACAATGACTACGGCTCACGCCCGGATCGCGGCGAATGGGTCGCCTGCGCCAGGGAGGGCGAGTTCTGCGATTTCCGCGGCCGCGCGATGGTCAGATACGGCGCACGGGGCCAGTACACGCAGGATGTTTTCAGGAACGGCGTTCGCTGCGGCAACAACGCTTTCGGCGATGATCCCGCCCCGGGCGCTCACAAGCGCTGCTACGTCCGGCAATAGCGGCCTGAACCCGGCTCATGACGGGGTGGCGGCTCTGCAAGGCCGCTGCCCCGTTCTACTTCCTGCTTGTCCAGCGGATTGGTGGGCGATGACGGGCTCGAACCGCCGACATCTTCGGTGTAAACGAAGCGCTCTACCAACTGAGCTAATCGCCCGCTTGAGCGCGGACCTTTAAGCAGTTAGGGCCGCATTCGCAAGGCCAAATGAAGGGATCGCGTGCGCCCTGCAATGCGGATTTCCCCAGGCTCGATGGCGCTGTCAAAAAACCTTCTCCTGATTGCTATAATGCTTGAATGCCGCGCTTGACACCCGCAGGCGAACCCCTTATCCAGCGCCCCAACGACGAACACGACTGACACGTGCTCGTCAGTGCGCGGGTGTAGCTCAGTCGGTTAGAGTGCCGGCCTGTCACGCCGGAGGTCGCGGGTTCGAGCCCCGTCACTCGCGCCATTAGCTTCTTGAAATATTGTATTTTCTGAACTCCCTGCTGACAATCCGACAGCGCCCGCCACCGCGTTGGTCGCCGCCGCTGCCGCCACCTGAGAAAGTCGCAGTGAGGACCCGGGTCCGCGATTGATCTGCTCGCCTAAAGCGTGTCTCCCGAAAGTGGGAACCGGTTTCGGGACAAAGACATGCGCAAAGTCAAAAGCCTAAAGCGCAGGGAGGAATCTGAAAGGTCGCGACGCGCTTTAGGTCAAAAGGGCTTACCCTGCTGCCATTCTTGCCCTGGCCAGACCGAGCTGCCCCTACGGAATAAGGGGCTATATCTTTTCGTTATTCGGACCTATGCCATTGGAAGCGAGGACCTCGGTCGATTGCGGACTTGCTGGCAAATCGACAGTCTGCGCCCGCGCCGGCTGATAAACCCCAAGCCCCCGCCCATCGGTCGGTGCATAGCCCGGCTTGCGAACCTGAAAAACAAAGCAAGCCGGGCTCGCTTGGACCGAAACTTAGTAGCGCCGCATGATCACTAGCATCCTCATAGCATGGCTCATCCTCCAGCCTGCCAGCATCATCGTCGGCAAGTCCATCGCCTTCGGGAGCGAGTGATCGTAATCAGCACCCCGGTAATTGGCGGGAAGAAAAGTCAGCTCGGTCGGCGACGCAACGGCGGGCACATCCCGCCGTCTCGATCTCCCGCCATCACCCGTTCCAGCTGACCAGCCCCAGCAGCCTTTCGCCGAGCGGCGTCAGCTTTGCCGTCTCGGCGTTTCTCTTCTCCCAGCCGCGCGGATCACCCGCAAAGCCGGCGCGCTGCGGCGCCTCGCGCTCGCGCCAGGATCGGATTCGTGCCTCGCGCTCGACGAGATTGCCCTCATCGGCGGGGAACATGGAGATGTACTGCGCCATCCGCACCTTGTCGTCGGACGTGTTCGGCGCCACGCCATGCGCCAGCAGCGAGTTGAAGATCATCAGGTCGCCCGGGAAAAGCTCGAGCTTCTCGATCCTGTCCTCGATTCCCCTCATGTCCGGATGATGCGGATCGCGGTCGGCGGGTTGCGTCTTCACCCACTCGTCGAAATGCTCGAACAGATAGGGCACGCATTGGAAGCCACCTATGTCGCCGCCGTCCTGGTGGACCAGCGAGAGCACACCCTGCACCGAGATCGGCTTGGGCTCGAGCGAGGTATCGGCATCCCAGTGGATGAAGCCGGGAGACGCGCGCTTGCCTTTGTTGGGCGTGTTGAGGTTGGCGCGGTCGATGGCGACCCACAGATCCTCCATGTCCCACATGTCGACGAAAGCGTCGTAGACGCGGCGCGCCATGCGGTTGTCCCACAGGAACTGATGGTTGTAGATCTCGACCATGCCGGCATTGTTGATTTCCTTCAGCGCGTAATCGCGCCGCTGGGTGACGTCCCAGGTCGCCGGATCGCTGGGGTCTTTCTCCTCGAATTGCCAAAGCAGCGCCTTGAGACGCTCGACATTTTCCTGCGGCACCGCATTGCGCACAATAACGAAGCCCCGCTTCTGCCAGTGTGCGAAATCCGCATCTGAAAGCACACGCAGCGGAAGCGTTTTCTTGATTCTGGACAGTTGGGTCGTCGCCCGGCTGGATGTCGGATGATCGTCCTTCGTGATGTCTTTCGCGTGGGCCATCGATTTCCTCCTCGACCTTGTCTTGCCGCACATGAGGCTAACCG
>NZ_MDDT01000051.1:0-58613 GCF_001854815.1 Mesorhizobium sp. LCM 4576 | reverse complement strand
CAAAGCGATGGTGATGGTGCCGGTCGAAGATCGGAAACATCAGCCGGATCAGCGGCGTGCCGGTGTCGCGCTCCAGATACTTGCCATAGGAATTGCCGATCAACAGGTCCACGGGCTCGGTGAAGAGCAGCGATCGCATCGCCCACAGGTCCTTGCCCGCCCAGACCTGAGCCTCCTTGCCGAAGGGCGAGGATGCAAGCAGCTCCTTCATCTCGTCTTCCCACGCCTTCGTGCCGTTGGTGGCGAGGCAGTGAGTCGGCTCGCCGCCTGTCTCCATGATAAAGCGGGCCATGGCGTGAACAAAGTCCGGGTCGCCGTAGAGTGCGTATTTCCTGCCGTGCAGCCAGGATTGGCTGTCCGCCATGGCGTCAACAAGTCGGCCACGCTCCAGTCGGATTGCCTCGGGGATTTCCTTGCCGGAGATCGCGGAGACCTCCACCAGGAATTCGTCGGTCGCCTGGACACCCAGCGGGTAATGGAACGAGGCTGTGGCCTGGCCGACCTCCTCGCAATATTCCAGCGTCTTTCGGGTGTTGTAATGCTGTAGCGAAAGTGTCGCCTCGGCGTTGAGTGCATTCTTCACGTCTTGGATTTTCGTGCCGCCGTCATACATGCGGTATTCACCGTCCGATGGTGTGTCGAACTGGTCGGAGGCATCTTGGATGAACGTGTAGGACACGCCCATCAGATCGAGCAGGCGTTTGAGTTCCCGGTTGTTGCCAACGCAAAAGCCGTCGAAGCCCGGAATGATGTTGATCGTTCCTAGGGCTTCCGTTCGCTCCTGGCCTTTCCAGAAGTGCTCCAAAATGCCCTTGACCGTAACATCATAGCCGTCGACGTGGCTGCCGACGAAGGCCGGCGTGTGCGCGAAGGGCACGTCGAAGTCGCGCGGGACCGAGCCTTCTTCCTTGGYGTTCTCGATGAAGCTGTGCAGGTCGTCGCCAATGACCTCGGCCATACAAGTCGTCGATACGGCGATCATTTTCGGGTCATAGAGTTTATACGTGTTGGCGAGCCCGTCGACCATGTTCTTCAAGCCGCCGAACACTGCCGCGTCCTCGGTCATTGAGGAAGAAACCGCCGAAGCAGGTTCCTTGAAATGGCGCGACAGGTGCGAGCGGTAGTAGGCCACGCAACCCTGACTACCGTGCACGAAGGGCATGGTTCGCTCGAAGCCCGTGGCCGCGAACACCGCGCCGAGCGGCTGGCAGGCCTTGGCGGGGTTGATGACAAGCGCTTCGCGAGCGAAGTTTTTTTCCCGGTATTCCCAGGTCTCGGTGAACTCGCGTTGATCGGTAACGACCTGATCCTGGTGCGGACATTCGAAATTCAGCTTCTTCTCGGCCAGCATCTGCCTGTATTCCGGCTCGCGGAAGAGGGGCGCATGGTCGAGAATTTTTTCGGCCGACTGCGGCATGGTGGTTACCTCTTTTTTCTATCTGACCGCGCCATACGGCGGGACAGGAACATCAAACGTTTCTGGTCTTCCGCGGATCACGGGGTCGCGGGGTTTATTGTCTCCTGGGGAGACCAGCCTAGGGGCCCTTCATTTATTCGGCAGCCATCGCCCGCCCACGGCTCGGACGTCTTTTCCAAGGCGCCTCGAATAGGCCCCAGACCGGGTTGTTGATGGCAAGATCCACATCACGGGCGAAAACGGCAAAGCCGTCATAGCCATGATAGGGCCCCGAATAATCCCAGGAGTGCATCTGACGGAACGGTATGCCCATCTTTTGCACCGGGTATTTTTCCTTGATCCCCGAGCCTACGAGATTAGGGCGAACCCCCTCGATGAACTTCTCCAACTCATAACCGGTCACGTCGTCATAGATCAGCGTGCCGTTCTTCACGTAGTGGGCGGTGCGTTGATAATCGTCGTTGTGGCCGAACTCGTAACCTGTTCCGACGATCACCATGCCGAGGTCCTCGTATGCTGTGATGACGTGGCGGGGGCGCAGGCCGCCGACATACAGCATCACCGTATTGCCTTCGAGGCGCGGTCGGTATTTGGCGATTACCTCGTCGACCAAGGGGCGGTACTTGGCGATCACCTTTTCGGTCTTCTCCTCGATTTCCGGCCCAAAATGCTTGGCAATCTTGCGCAGGGAGGCTTCGATCTGGGAGGGACCGAAGAAATTGTACTCCATCCAAGCGATGCCATACTTTTCCTCCATGTGCCGACAGATGTAGTTCATAGACCTGTAGCAATGGATGAGATTGAGCTTGGCCTTCGGCGCGCGCTCTATCTCGGCGAGCGTGGTGTCGCCCGACCAGTTGCCGACCACGCGCAGGCCGATCTCCTCGAGCAGGATTCGCGAAGCCCAGGCGTCGCCGCCGATATTGTAGTCGCCGACCACGTTGACGTCGTACGGGCCACCCTCGAACTCGATCGCCCTCTTCTCGAACACCCAGTCGCGGATCGCATCATTGGCGATGTGGTGGCCGAGCGATTGCGAGACGCCGCGGAAGCCCTCGCAGCGCACCGGCACGATCGTCTTTTCGATCTCCTTGGCCTTCTTGCGCGAGACAGCGTCGGTGTCGTCGCCTATGAGGCCGATCGGGCACTCGGACTGCACTGTGATGCCCTTGTTCAACGGAAAAAGTTCTTCAATCTCGTCGATGATCTGTTCCAGCTTTTTGTCGCCGCCGAAAACAATGTCTTTCTCCTGGAAATCGGAGGTGAACTGCATTGTCCCGAACGTGTCGATGCCGGTTGTGCCGACGTAGTAGTTGCGGCGCTGCGACCAGGAGTATTGCCCGCAGCCGACGGGGCCGTGCGAGATATGGACCATGTCCTTGACCGGGCCCCACACCACGCCTTTTGAGCCGGCATAGGCGCAGCCGCGAATGGTCATCACGCCGGGAATGGACTTGATATTCGATTTGACGTCACATTCGGAAAGGACCTCCCCTTCCTCGCCGGCCTCGTCCCCGCTCTTTGCGACATTGAGGTGCTTCTTGCGGCGCTTCGCCGTCTTGTCGGGATATTGCGACAACACCTCCTCGATAAGCTTCGCATGGAGAGCACCGTCATTTTCGTATTCCAGGCTCATGGGACCCCTTTCAAGGTTCGTGTGACGCCTCATCGGCGAGGCGCCGTTATTCCAAAGGCGCGCTTGGTCAAGGCCGCACCTCAAGTCGACAACGCTCGTTACAGTGCGGCCGCCTTCGGCGTTTCCTTGGCTTGGAGTTCGGCAAGCATCTGCTCGTCTGTCTTCATGATGCCGAAGTCGAGCAGCATGTCCTCGAGCTCCTCCATGGTGATCGGGGTCGGGATGGTGCCCTGGCGCGAATTGGCATGGATCTTCTCTGCCAGCGCACGGTATTCTCCGGCCTGCTTCGAGTCCGGCGCATACTGGATCACCGACATCTTCCTGAGCTCGGCGTGCTGGACGATATTGTCGCGTGGCACGAAATGGATGAGCTTGGAATTGAGCTTGGAAGCCAGTGCTTCGGCGAGATCGAGCTCGCGGTCGGTTTGGCGCTCGTTGCAGATCAGGCCGCCGAGCCGCACGCCGCCTGAATGGGYGTATTTCAAAATGCCCTTGGCGATGTTGTTGGCGGCATAGAGCGCCATCATTTCGCCGGACATGACGATGTAGATTTCCTGGGCCTTGTTCTCGCGGATCGGCATTGCAAAACCGCCGCACACCACGTCCCCGAGGACGTCGTAGGAAACATAGTCGACATCATCGTAGGCGCCGTTCTCCTCGAGGAAGTTGATTGAGGTGATGACGCCGCGGCCGGCGCAGCCTACACCCGGCTCGGGGCCGCCCGACTCCACGCACTTGATGCCTTTGTAGCCGATCTTGAGCACGTCCTCGAGTTCGAGATCTTCCACCGAACCTTCCTTTGCAGCAAGGTGCAGCACGGTATCCTGCGCCTTCGAGTTCAGGATCAGGCGGGTGGAGTCGGCCTTGGGATCGCAGCCGACGATGAGTATCCTCTGCCCAAGATCGACAAGGGCGGCGAGCGTATTTTGGGAGGTGGTGGACTTGCCGATGCCGCCCTTGCCGTAAARGGCGATCTGACGCAGACCTGACATGTAGCTTTCCTTCCTTCGTTCCATTCATCGCGGCTGCCCGCGATATGAATGCCGGTCGGCAGCTTTCGCCGCCTCGTAACGCAAGGCTCAAAACTCATGCCAATTTTATTGACCGATCGAAGAAAGTTTTTTGTTCTTCCTTTTCAGTTATTTGACCTGAGCAAAATAAGCGAATGGCTAACCAAGACTGTGTCGCCAACCTGACAAGACCAACGAAACATGTCGGACAGCGTTAAAGATGACAGCCATACCTCACGCCGGGGCCGAAAGACACAAACGCTGTCGTCCACCCTCGTGAGTGGCACGCCTCCCCGGCCAAATTGCGCCGCCAGAACTTCAATGCTGGATGACGCACGTGTCTTCTGGCAATAGTCGAGAACGCCACGGTTGCTGTCGTCGATCTGGCGGAAGTGAACCTTTAGTCAAGGTGCGCCCAGATATCGTCCATTGAATGCACCGTGATGGCGACGCGACTGGTTGAGCGTCACCTGTCGGCACGGGTCGGCTGCCGCGTCTCGATCTTCATATCTCTGTGTCTTGTGGGATAACGTCATGGCCGGCCCGATTGCGGGCTCTTTTGTGGCAGGCCGATGTTTGTCTTGCATTGCGGGATGATATTGTGCGTTGCAATATCTGACGCGGAAGCTACTATGAGGGTGTCGGCCATCAACTCTCTAGATGCGATGCCGATCTTGAATGCGGYGCACCCCCTCTAGCGCCGTTTTCGAATCGGGCCCGTTGCCACCTCCTCCCGGCAGCGGGCCTTTTCTCCCAAGGCTGCCTCTTGGGCAAGCATGGTGCCGTGACCCTCAGGATTCTGGAGCGTCCGGAGTGGTTGGAAGATAGCCATCGCGATCCGAGAACGAAACGCGGGGTAGTGAAATACCGAACGAGCARCATTCTGYCATTTCAGCTGRCCAAAGACGAATGGCGAGCCCGTCTGCCCGCATTGCGGCCTTCTCGGCTGCTACGCGCTCCGCAGGCGCGCTTGCAGGTGCTCCGGCTGACGCCGCGAGTTCTTACCGACATGCCGAAAAGAGCGCAGAGTTCGTTGACATAAACGAACTTAGTCCGGGCCTTTCCCATTCGGCTACGCGCGGACGAAGCTGCGCTTCGGTTCAGCATAAGTATCGTCTCCGTTCCACCACCTCTCCCTTCTCGCGGTACAGCCCCTGCCCTTGGTAGAGCTTCCGACATTTTCGTCCACCTTCTGACACAAGAAGGTTCGTCGAGTCGTCACTTGGAAACGCCTTGTATGTTTCCCGAGCATTAGCTGCCTGAGATGTCACAAGTTCAGCCCGATGAGATCGCCGTCTTATAAGGCTTTCCTCCATGGCGACCCCGAAAGCATGGTCCTTCTACTCAAGGTAAAGATCGCTTCCATCCCTGCTGCAAGTCAGATGGCACGGCATTTGCGACAGCTCATTAGAACCATCGAACCACAAACAAAGCGACGAGCGAGCGAACCATTGGTGACTCCGTACAAGCGCTTGAGGCGACGGTGACTATTGCGGATAAACATCGGGAGGTTACCCCCTCCAGACGTCAGTGCTCGCTAGCTTTTCTGCGCAGGTCTGGTCGGAGGCCGACATCCAACAGCGCGGCGTGCTCCCAATTGCTGCTTGCCGGTCCTCATCAGCATGCGAATGCCGAAGCACCGCATCGAAGGGTCACCCCAACCGACCTCGGCGCGCCACTGGCAACCATCTACAATGCGCAGAACCACTTTCGTGAAGCSAGACTCTTGYGCGACCTCAACGTTGYGGCGCCACACGGCTATTTCGAGATTGACACTGTCGATCGCCACCACTTTCTTTTCGACGACAAGCCGCCAGTCATCGAAATCCCTTGCGGCGCCATTTGCCCTAAAGGGGTTGCTCGATCTGCGCAAATCGCCGATATCGATCCAGCCATTCGGATGACGAAGAGGGTGGGCCAAGGCCTTCCCGTACCACCGGATGGAAGAGCGATTTGGAAGCCGCGAAGGCCTTCATCTCATGTCCGGCATGCCTGCCGAGTCGACGTTGCGTCGGCCCAAACCGAGAAGCCATGCCAGTTTTCTTCTAAAAGGAGCAACTTGATGACCATCACGAAGAAGGTTCCCTTCGTTACCTTTCGCACGCGTGTTCGCGACGAATCCATCGAGGGGCCGAATCCATACCGCTGGCAAGACAAGACATCCGACGACTATTTCGATGGCAAGCGCGTCATCCTGTTCTCGCTGCCTGGCGCCTTCACCCCGACCTGCTCGACCTACCAACTGCCCAATTTTGAAAAGCTCTATGATGAGTTCAAGAAGGAAGGAATTGACGCAATCTACTGCATCTCCGTCAACGATGCCTTCGTCATGAATGCGTGGGGCAAGTCCTTGGGGCTGCAGAAGGTCGAGCTTATCCCGGACGGCTCAGGCGAGTTCACGCGCAAAATGGGTATGCTGGTTGCCAAGGACAATCTCGGCTTCGGAATGCGCTCCTGGCGCTACGCCGCCCTGATCGACGACGGAGCGGTGGAGCAGTGGTTCGAGGAAGAAGGATTCTCCGACAACTGCGAGAGCGATCCCTATGCCGTCTCATCGCCACAGAACGTTCTTGAAACACTGCAGGCCGCCGCATGATCAAGTGAGCGTCTGACAATCCATTAACGCACGGCCAAGAGCCTCCTCGATCGGAGTTTCGCGCTCAACATGCTGTCCTCGGCAAGGCTGCTTCAACGCCAGAAGCAATCTATGGTGGCATCGCCTCAGCTCATTGAGTCGATTCGCCTGTTGCAACTGGCGCGCGCCGAACTGCATCAATTCGTGGAGCAGGAACTCGAGAAAAATCCGCTTTTGGAGCCAGCTTCAAACGACGGTGAGGCTCTTGGCGACGTGCCGGTTTCAGCAGACCAACCCACCGGCGCACGCGAAAAAGACATGGATAGGTCGACGAGCGCGGCGGCCACAGAGCGACTGGGGGAATGGAAATCGCTGCGCAACACGACGAACACCCCTGCGGATAATCGCCCTGCCCTGGACGAGTTCGCCGCCTGCACCGAAACATTGCACGACCGTGTCGCTGGTCAGATCGCGCTCACTGCATTCACACCACAGGAGCGGCTGATTGCCAGCGAGCTCGCAGCCCATCTGGAAGATACGGGCTATCTTCGGGTGGACCTTGTGGAACTGGCCGGCAAACTGAACGCCCGCGAGACGGATGTGGAACGGGTTCTCGCAACCTTGCAGCAGTTTGATCCACCGGGAATTTTTGCTCGCACTCTCAGCGAATGTCTCGAGATCCAGTTGCGTCAGCGAGACCGGTTCGACCCGGCAATGGCCGCCTTGGTTGCCAACCTTGAGATGGTTGCCAGACGCGATTTCCAGGCGTTGAAGCAGCATTGCTGCGTTGATGAAGAAGACCTTCTCGAGATGTTGCATGAAATCCGTGCGCTCGATCCCAAGCCTGGCAACCGATTCCAATCCGGAGCGCCGGAATCCATCATACCCGACGTCTGGGTCACGCCCTCGCCCGGAGGTGGATGGCAGATCGAACTTGATCCGGACGCATTGCCCAAGGTTTTGATCAACCAAACCTATTTCGCCGAAATCTCGCGACACGCCGTCCAGAATCCGAAAGATCAAGCGTTTCTGAACGAATGCCTGCAAAACGCGAATTGGTTAATCCGCAGCCTGGATCAGCGTGCCAAGACGATTCTAAAAGTTGCGACTGAAATCGTGCGCCAACAGGATGCCTTTTTCCAACATGGCGTGGCTCATCTGCGGCCTCTCAATCTCAGGACTGTCGCTGAGGCGATCAACGTGCATGAATCGACGGTGAGCCGGGTGACCTCGAACAAGTATATGCTTACCCCACGCGGGGTGTTCGAACTGAAGTATTTTTTCACCGTCGCGATTGCCTCCTGCCAGGGCGGTGACGCGCACTCCGCCGAAGCTGTCCGGCATCGGATCAAAGCGATAATTGCTCAAGAATCGCCCGGTGACGTGCTTTCCGACGACGACATCGCCGTCCGGCTGAAGGAAACCGGCATCAATGTAGCGCGCCGCACCGTCACAAAATATCGCGAGGCGATGAACATCCCCTCCTCCGTGGGACGGCGCCGGGAAAAGCGGCTATGGCTCATTGGCGATCAAGATTGAAGCAGGYGTCTGGCCTCTTCCTGGCGTCTATTAGCCGCCCTCTCGGATTATGCGGTCACGGCGCCGGCCGGGGTGTCGTCGCGACGCTCGGCGGCAAGGTTGGATAGGTTACGTTCGGCTGGTCCCCGGTGAGCGCCTGTAGGAAAACGGTGATCTTGTCGACTTCCTCAGGGCTCAGCTGCGTACCAAGCTGGGTCGTCCCCATCACCGCCACGGCTTGCTCTAGATCCCATGCATGGCCGCTGTGAAAGTAGGGGGCGGTGAGTGCGACGTTCCTTAAAGTAGGGACCTTGAAGACATAGTCATCATCGACCTTCCGTGTCACCTCAACGCGTCCCTTGTCGTCAGGCGGCAGGAACTCCCAGCCGGGCTTTTCGACCACCCCAAAAGGAGCGTACATGCTCCCACCGATGTTGATGCCGTTGTGGCAAGACGAGCATCCTTTGTCGACGAAAAGYCTGAGCCCCTCCTTCTGTTCAGTGGTGAGTGCGTTTTCGTTACCCTCGAGATACTTGTCGAAGGGTGCGTTGGGCGTGATCAGCGTCGCCTCGAACACGGCGATGGCTCTCGCGATGTTGTCATATCTGAGGGGGTCGATTTCATCAGGGAAGGCTTTGCCGAACGCCTCAACGTACCCGGGAATGCCCTTGAGCTCTTCGACGGCGTGCCCGKGAGTGGTCCCYATCTCCGTCGGATTGGAGATCGGGYCGCCGGCCTGCTCCATCAGATCCGCTGCCCGTCCGTCCCAAAACTGAGCGATGTTGAACACCGCGTTGAATACAGTTGGCGCATTGCGGCCGCCGCGCTGCCAGTTATGGCCAATAGAGGTGGAGCGGCCATCGCCGCCAGCACGGCCGATTTGATGACAGGTGTTGCAGCTGATGTTGTGAGCTTGCGAGAGCCGCGGTTCGAAATAGAGCATCTTGCCCAACTCGAGCTTCTCTAAGGTCGCCGGATTGCCGTCCAGGTATGCAGTACGCTTGGGAATAGGGCTAAACAGCGATCTCGCAACGTCCAGCAGGTTCTCCTGCCCCATGGCTGTGGAGGCAAGCAGGCAGCCTGTGAGTGCAGCAAATGGAAAGGCCGATCCCGCTGCCAAGCGGAAGAAGGAGACAATAAATGTCTTCACGAAGCCCATCGAYGTAAGTGTCCACTATTGCTTTGATGAAACTTTCTAGGAATTCAAACGAACTACCGCAGCGCCCGGACCGCGTCTTCGCAACTATTGGAAGTCATTCCTGAATTACATGAATGCCCAAGACGTCGAGCGATTTAGCAAGCGCGGCCTGGCTCTAACGAGACTGCTATCATCCCAGCCGTTCACAACACGCGCGGAGTGGATATCACCCTCTTCCGGGCGGAAGTAAGCATCGAAGTCCCTAAAGTCTTGACAGGCGTGCGCCGGAAGATGGGTTGCKAGCAAGCGGCTGATCTCGTGACGATCGAAAAGGCCGAGGTCTTGCCGGAGACAGTCTGTGTGCATGGCGCGGTGCGCAATGGTTTTGGCGAACGAAGTGCTGAGGGGTGGCCCGGCCGGGGCTGACCAAAGATTGAGTCTCTTTCCGGTCGTATCATCCTTTTCCTCCATTTGGGTTTTGCGAGCGGTCGCGTTTCTTGCCTGCGGTGATCACATCGAATGGAAGACAACAAGGATCATGCCATTTCAGGCCAACCGAGATTTTTCTCAAATTTGCAGCGGTTACGCTCGAAGAGCCTGTCTCGGTCGAGCTACAGTTGTCGCCAATCTGACAGAATCGATAGCGGAAAAGTCGGGAGTTTGTGCGGCCACCGGCGCTCCTGATCACGGCGGGCGCGGGTGTCTATTCATCAGCCACGTCGAACGCCAAGTCTGCTGGCTGGGGCTGCGGAGTTGTCGATTGCAGCGGAGGACGGGAGCGCTGCCGCAATACCGCCTCGGCTTCGTCTTCAAAGCCCTCCCGGGCAATTTTATCTGGACTTCGCCTGCGAAATCGAAGCGGTCTTCGAGACCGCGCAGACCTTCCAAGAAACCCCTGCGATAGAGTTCGCGCTCAGTCGAGCCTAGCGATCTGGTCGCGCAGCTCAAGCAGCCAGGCAGCCGCTGTGACGCGATCGGCCGCGATTGCACAGGACCAGCCGGCGATCACTTTAGCCGTAGCAGGACTTGCTACGAAAGGATTGCCGGCGTCCTTGTCGCCTCCGAGTTAGCTTCGGCTGTGCGCAGAGCTATGTCGGATTTGAAGGCCTTACAGGTTTGGCCGGTCAATTCCACCCTATGGCGCATCGACCTTTGCACCCACTACCTGGATTTGCGTGCCGCCCTCGCCGACTTCCTTTCGGAATTGCTGGCAGCCTTGTGGCCGAGACCGCTCGACTTCGCCAGCGCCGACCGTTGTGCCGCATAGTTCGGCGCCACCATGGGGTAGTCGGGCTTCAATCCCCATTTCTCGCGATATTCGTTGGGCGTCAGGCCGTAGTGGACGTTGAGATGCCGCTTAAGCGATTTGAATTTCTTGCCGTCCTCCAGGCAGATGATGTAGTCGGGAAACACCGACCGCTTCGGATTAACCGCAGGCGCTTGGGCTGGCTTCTCTGGCTCGACCGCTTGCCCAAGATTCGACAATGACGAATTCACGCTTGCGATAAGCTCTGGCAGTGACGCGGGGGGAACTGCGTTTTTGCTGACATAGGCAGATACAATATCTGCCGTAAGTTCAATCAACAGGCCTTGGCTATTTGCGGTGCCCTCGGGCATTCAATTACTCCTATTGCGTGACAACACGGGAACTCTTTTACCGGCTTTGTCGAGGAAGGCCAGCATGATTTGCTTATATCGGCGTTAGTCGACCATTCTCGCTATCGCAGCAGAAGAGTCATAGGATACTTAAATGAACCGATAAACCTGCATTGTGYAGCAGCCGACCAGTTTGGCAATTCCTGCTGGGCCGAGGCCGTCGGCAAGCAGTGCCATGATAATCTCTGTCAAGCCGCTGTTTGCCACCTTATAGGTGCTGTTACGTTGTTCGATTCCGTTGCGCCCGCGTTCCATGATGAACCGCAGCCTCAATTTGAACGACCATGCCAAGGATGGTGAGCACGATGTGAACCATATCGGCCCTCGTTAAAAGAGAGGATCGAGCACCGCGACAAACGCGCCTTTCTCATATGCTTATGCGCAGTGAATGGCTCACCGCCGTGCGTTCAACAAAAAGGGTTGGGCCGTCTCAAGCAGCTACACGAATGCTTTGGACCTCCAGACCTTTCTTGCCCTGCGCGCACTCGACAAAAACCTTTTGTCCGTCCACGAGATCGCTGACGCCACAGCGGGCCAATGTTGAGGCGTGGACGAATACGTCCTTTCCGCCAGCTTCAGGGGCRATGAAGCCAAAGCCTTTCTCGGCGTTATACCATTTGACGGTGCCGGCGCTTTCCGACGCGGATGTCGAAGTGTTGGCCGTCTCCTGTGCGATCTCCAGGACTTGCGCGACCTGATGGCCTTTTCGCGTCTCTTCCAAGGTGACCTTAAGCCGCGCTCCCTCTGGGACACTGCTTCTTCCAACCGCTTCCAATGCCCGAATATGGAGGTAGGCGTCCCTTCCGTCCGAGATTCTGACGAAGCCAAAACCTTTGCTTGCATTGAACCACTTGACCTCTGCGTCTACCGGCTTGGTCGTCGCAGGTGACATTTGATGAAAGAAGCTTGGGACGGCTTCCTCTTCTGGAAAAGGAAACGGGCCGTCGTCATCTCGACGCCGACGGGGCTTGCGGTAATCCTTATATCTGCTCATGTCATCTCAGGGGAAACAAATGGTGCTGGCCACCAAAAAGGTTGGCAAGATGGGCGGTCTTTGAGTCTTCGGTACGTGTCAGCTCTTCAAAAGGGCCATCCATCTTTGATTAGCGACAAGCCAGAATTGTCAGCCGGGCAGCAGGGCGCGGTCCTCTCATCCAGGCTCTGCAGAACGCTCTCACTTGCTTTAGGCCTGGCTTTCTAACCACTGGATATCCTTCTTTGCAATATCGTCGCGAATGCGTCGCCACGTCGCTTCTATTCCGGGACCGATCCGCCGCGGTTGAGACGCGTTCCGCTCGGTTATTGGGAGTGCCRCTCTTCGCCCGACCGCATCATTGCTACAGTCCTCCGTCACCCGGTCAACCCCTGTTGGAGGTCTGATCTCGCCCTGATCGAGCGTAGGCATTTTTCGGGATGTCCGCGCCCCCCTAGCTCGTCTATGGACTTCGGGTGAGAAAACATAGGTCTCGTGAGGGGGGCCAACCGGCCGCGGAGCATGTGTTTTCAACATTAACGTATGCTCACGAAATGATGGTATTGCCGGCGCGCAGGCCGAAAGCTCGGATCTCGAGCAACAGGTCCGCGTCGAAGCCGACCTCGATGCTGTCGTGAACCTCGAAATCTCCTTCGCCCTCGAACAGTGTTACGCATCGATCTGGGTCGCACTGTCGAGATGTCCAAAGCAGGCCGTCAACGTCCTCTCTGGCGCCGTGAATCRCTTGAGCCCAAAGAACAGTCTGACCGTAGGTTGATTTCGGCGTTTCGATGATCGCCGCGGCTTATGCCCCACGCCTTGAGATCCGGCGCGAACAGGCCGGCAACGAGCAGATCGCGCTTCGGTGCTATGCGGCTTACTCTGCGCGATTCGATGACGTCGAGGCGGGCTTTCTTGAAGACGGCGTGGTCTTGATGTCGTGAAAAATCGACTCGAAAGCCGCTGCCTCCCGCGATGTCGCCGCGTAGAGCGTCGGGACGCATGTGCCTGCGGAATCTTGAAAAGGAGCAAACCGCGTCGGCTGGCCAATGCATGGGTTGAACTGTGCCGGCCGGAAACTGGAGCCGCGCGTCCGATGTAGGACGCTACCTTTCGTGACCTTTTGGGTGTTGATGCTCGGAAAGGGAAAGGGCGGCGGGCGCACRCTTGACACGCTCACCCAACCACCTCTTCGCCCTCTCGTTCAGCGGCTGCGATGATGGACTGCGGATCGTCGAGCATATCGGCGGGTGCCTTGTCGGCCAGCCAGCCGTTCGTCGACATGAACCAGAAGGCACGTTGCCACGCAGACAGCCGGGGAGGAAGTGCCCCGAGCGCCTTCTTGATCGTGGGGTGCGGCCGCCCCTCGCGGAACTGGAAAGCCGGGAAATACTCCTTGCCGCGGTGCTGGACCGAGAAGATGTTGCCGGCCTTTTTCCAGCGCGCTGCGGTCGCATAGGGGTTCTTGGTCTTCAGGCCCGCCTGTGCTCCGATCTCGGCGCTCGTGAGCTGGGGGACCTCCGAGACGAATCGATCACGCAGCTCGAGGTTGTCCAAGGCCAGTGCTCCACGCGCGTCGGCGAGTTCATCGGGCAGGAGGACCTCCGCGAGCTTGCCGATCGTCGACTCGAGGCGTGTTTCGTCAAGCGTGGCACTCACGCGGACAACTATTTCAAGGAAGGAGCGCACCGCGCTTCGGCGTCCTTCGTCTAAGTCGGGCTTGAGTTGAAGCACGACGGAATGCCGATGTCAGCGGCCGCGGCAGCGAGATCCACGAATCCTGTCGAGGTCGCAGTTGCTGGCGCCGCCACGGCCGGCGCTGTCTCTTGAAGCGCGCGACGGATCGCCCCGACAAGAAGCTCGCGATCGTCGGAGACGGAGCGGCTGGGGCGCTCCTGCGCCCTAGCGCCGCCCGACGTGCGCCGTCCGGCGATCGGCGCAGGCGGCCGGTCAAACATGAGGAAAGATGAGAAGAGAGCGTCGGACATAACATCACGTGAGATTGAGGGGCCGAATCTAGCCAGTGACGGTAATAACTCGCGCGGCTGACGCCAGCGAGCCAGCACATTCGATCGATGTTGAATTCGCCTTGCGACAGGCCGGCCGTCATCTTTTCGATGACTTTGAAGATCCCGTCTCGCCAGGAGCGCTGCTCCGGCGCTGATCTTCCTCGAAATGCCGCAAGGCTTCGCGAAAAGAAATCGAGATCGAGCTGCTGTTGCCCGACTTTCTGCTCTAATTCCCTGATCCGGCGCCCGGCCGTGGTCGGAGCCTTTTCCTGAGACGCCGGCGGATCGACTGCGCTCTGCAATGGCAAGTCCCCGTCAACTCCTCCCGCCACTCTCGCCGGCCGGCCGCGCCGACGTGACTTCAGGTTACCACGAAGCCTGAGGCGCCCGTTGAAGCTCTCGACGAAGGCATTCTGCATGGGCTTACCCGGCGCGATATAGTGCCATTCGACGCCGGTCTGCTGGCACCAGCGCAGGACCGCCATGGGGGTCAGCTCTGTGCCGTTGTCCGAAATGATCATGGCGGGCCGCCCGCGCCAGCGCATGATGGTGTCGAGCTCGCGCACAACGCGCAGGCCCGACAGCGAGGTGTCGGYGATCAGCGCCAGACACTCCCGCGTATAGTCGTCGACCACGGCGAGCACCCGGAAGCGACGGCCGTCGGTGAAGGTGTCGGAGACGAAGTCCAGGCTCCAGCGGGAGTTGGCGCAATCCGGAACGAGCATCGGTCTKCGTGTGCCCAGCGCTCCCTTGCGGCCGCCACGCTTGCGGACCTGGAGCTTCTCCTCCCGGTAAAGCCGCCGCAGCTTCTTCTGGGTCATCACGATGCCCTGCCGGTCCAGCATGACGTGGATCCCCTGCGGTAACCGAACCGCCGGCGCTCTGCCGCCACAGCCTTCATCGCCTCGCGCAACGTAGCGTCGTCCGGACGGATGGCGGTGTAGCGCACGGTCGAACGATCGATCCTCAGGGCGGCACGCCCGACGCTGGCTCACCCCATACGCCTTGCAGGCATGAGCCACCGCCTTCCGGTTCGCATCGGGCGTCACCATTTTTTTGCGGCAACATCCTTCAGGATCGCGTTGTCGAGCATCTCCTCGGCCAGGAGCTTCTTCAGCCGGGCGTTCTCATCTTCCAGAGCCTTCAGGCGACGGGCGTCGGACACCTCCATCCCGCCGCCTTGAACTTGTAGAAGGTCGCTGCCGAGATGCCATGCTTGCGGCAGACATCAGCCGTCTTCGCGCCCGCCTCCTGCTCCTTCAGCATCCCGATGATCTACTCTTCCGTGAACCGTGATGGTCGCATCGTCCGTCTCCGTGATCGACGGACTCTACCCAAATCTGGAGGAAGTTCAGGGTCTCAGGTCACACCCCATCCTCAGAACGGACACTGCGGCTCATCGGACCGAGGCAGTTACGCGGTCGGTGAACTCGGAACCGAAGGTCTGTCTGTCCGCATAGAGACGCGCCCACTTACAACCTGAATCTCGAAACATACATGCAGCGGATGGTGGGGCATTTCTCAGCAGAAACCAAGAGCATCCTGGCCGGAGAGACGCTTTTCGTAGAAGATCACGGCGTATCCGTGCAACTTCCCCTCCCCGCGACGAATATAGCCGGCCGTCTCATAGAGTCTTTGAGCGCCTACTTGGATCGTTGTCGTCTCGARCACTATGCATTTGAATCCGAGAGCAACGGCTCGCGATTCCAACTCGCTAACAATCCTTCTTCCAAGCCCCCGTCGTTGAAAGGCGGGATCGACCCGTATACGCTTGAGTTCTGCGATTTCATCRCCGACAGGTTGCAATCCGCCCATAGCTGCGAACTGGGGACCAATATGCGCAACTACGAAGTCTCCGCCAGATTCGATATATGCTTCTCCGATATTGCGTAAATCATCCTCCCACGTCCCTTCCGRACCATACACACCAACAGCCTCAGATGCACTCCTATGCAGGTGCCATACATTATCGACATCCTCACGTTCAAACCTACGAAAGATCACGTCGTCTTGAAACATCGACCTCACCTATTGGACGCCTGCGAGGCTGGYATYGYGCTCACCCAGACGATTGTGCCTGTTAGCTTTGATCCGCCGCCGTTAACAGCCGCTGTGAAAGCACAGCGTCCATGCTTTCCCACGCCTCAACTCCGGCGATGGGGCGACCGGGTTCAATCGTATATTTCAAAGCCGACTTTCGGTGCATCCGGGTGAACCGGTCCAGCGCATCGACACAGGACGCGTACAGCTCTCGGATTTGAGTGCTTTTCCGCTCTATCACGGGCGAGACGGTTGCTATTTTAGGAAAGGCCGCTTTCCCTCTAAGCCAGCCTGGCTGGGCGCCCGTGCTGCTCTTATCTGGAGACAACCAGTCAAAGACCGCACCAATACATCCTCGCGGGTAGTATTCCGACAGCCGATAAACATCCCTATAGAATTGCGGTTTTTTGCGGAAGATTTCTTCACCGATGAGTAGTACAGAAACCGCGACAACGCGGGCCGAGAATCGGCCACTTGGCGCCAGCCTATTCTTGTAAGGGTTTTTTCCGTAGAACTCGCGAAATTCGCCAAATAGATCGGGCGACATATGATCATGAAAGCGCGTCAGAATGTAATTCGCCGACTCCAGGCGCTCTAGGCACAGTGTAAGACACCAGCGCGCATCCGCCCCGACCTGGTCACGCAACTCAAGCAGGGTGTCCACTGCGAATTGCAAATCTCTCTCAATGAGTTGATGACCCAGGCAAAAATCTCGCTCCTCGACGCCAGCTGAGTCGAGGCAATATACGCGCGGATCGCTCTCCACCGGATTGGTAAGGATCATATCTTCATAGGAAAGAACATCTATGCTAGGCTCCCGCTCGCAACTTAAGGCGGCAATGCGCCTCAGCCGCTCTCCCACCGTTAACTCGGCATCGTAATGGTTAAGTCCCGCAAATGCAGACATCTGGTAAACAATATTGAGGAGATATTGGATATCTGTCTTGGCTACCCCAAACTCCGACTGTGTCAGATTCAGCAGGTGCGCCTCATGGTCCCCTGCCGCTAGCATGGCGTTGATGYTACGCCCAAGCGCCTTGACAGCTTCAGCTCGCTGTTCACTATTTTTGATCTCCGCGATACGGTGCGGGAGTTGGTCGGCGACAAAATCGCTAATAATCCCAAGCGGGCGTATTCGCAGGCGGCGATCGATGCGATCCGCTAGGTGAGAAAATATCCCGCGCACGGCCCGCTGATCTGGCGAGGCCGCGGAATAACTTGGCACGTTCATTTCTTCAGGACTCCTTTGGTGTTTCCTGGGAAGTCAAGCGCGACGGAGTTGCACTCAGCTTGGAAGTTTCATTTGAACTCTGGCGTAGGGACCGCGAGGACCGTGCGGGTCCTTTTCGGTTTGCAACCGGTATGCCAACACAGGTTTTTTGCGGACCTTGCTTGAAAGACAGGAAAACATGGGCAGGCGTGGCCCCCACCGGCGGAAATACTCGCAGCCTGAGCGTCGGCTTTCGAACAACCGCGTCTGCGACCGCACGCGGCTGAACTGTAAAACATTCGTCGAATACGTGGGAATGGACGCAATCGTCTGCTCTACAGATCACGCCTAAGGCGAATGGGGATCGGGGAGGCGCCGCATGGCGAGATCGACGGCCGTTAGGAAGATTGAACAGAAGGCTGGTCAGAGGGGGGCACGCGCATGCCTTCCGTCGCAATCTATGGGGACAGCGGCATGGGCAAGACACGATCATGAAGCGCTTCCGGGACGAGCACCCGCCGAGCTTTAGCCCCATAACCGGCACGCTGAGGACTCCGGTCCTCGCGATGGAAATGACCAGCCGACCCGGTGAGCGCCGGTTCTACGCTGAACTCCTCACCCTTCTCGGYGCGCCACAGCGCCCACGCGCCGACGTCGCCMAAATGGAACAGGCCGCTTTGCGGATCATGGAGGCCATTGGCGTACAGGTGCTGGTCATCGACGAGGTGCGCAACATCCTCGCCTGAACCTATCGCGAGCAGCGCATCGTTCTGAACACGCTACGCTTCCTCAGCAACCGCCTGCAGGTCTCGCTGGTCTGCTTCGGTGTCAACGAGGCGCGGGAGGCCATCAGCGGCGACGTCCAGCTTGCGCGCCGGTTCGAGCAGTTCACTCTGAGCCGATGGGCTGCCAACGAACAGTTCGAAACGGTGGGGCAGGAATTCAAACCCGTGCTCTTCATCGATATCGACGGGCGTAGTGATTTCCGCCATTACCTCTTCGTGATTGTATCCCTTCTGCGAAGGATCAATGGAAAGGTTAATGCCTGTCTTCTGGTCTTTGAAAAGGGTCAGGCGTCGATCAAGAGTGAGATCGAGGCTGGTCGAGCTGTAGAAGGAGATGTCAGGGGCGGGATCCACTATGATCGCCTCGTTTTGCAAGGCGATTTGAATTTCCCTGTCGGTTAGTATCATCCCGCCCCTCCATGGCTATTCTACTGAGGCCTGTGGCACCCAAACTCTCCACGATCCATTGATGGTTTCGCGAGGAAGCTCAACAAGCAGGTTCGAATCGAGACTATTTATTGGGTAGCCAATCTCTAGTTTATTGTCCTTAAGTKAGCGTTGATTCACAACCAAATGTTCGGYGCCGGTAGTGGTGTCCACAGAAACCACTACCTCGCTAGGGTGCGTCGCTGGCCCTATGTGCCTGACCCGAACCTTCATTAGTTGACCTCCTCAGCTAGGCTGTTTGATTTTGAACCCAAGTTGAGCTAGCGCGGCTGATTTGCCTGTCCATCGCACTTGTTTTCAACAGTTTCCTTGCTCCAGCTTGCATCGGAACAAAGCACGAACAGGGTGCCAGTTTTTGACCGGCTGGTCGAACACGTTTTGTTCCAAGTGTCAAAGGCCGGGGGTTAACAGCCCGTTAACCCAATGCGAAACGGCCTACCTTGTGGAGGGCAGGCAGTTCTTGGGTTCTACGTTTTCAGCGTGTTTTCTGTGGGGTTGCCTAATCTCTCTAAGAGACTACACGTGACCCGAATTGGTGCCAGGGACAAGCCCAATGCCCGCTCGCTGGGTTTACCAAACATATAATCGACCCGACCTCCGAAACAAGAGGTCTCCACTCGAGCCAAGTCGACCCCCGCGCACCTCGATCAGACGATGAACATCCCTCCTCCCGTGTACGTCGTCGGGAAAAGCGTCTACGGCTCGATGGCGATCAAGATTGGCCGCGTTCTCCCACTGACGAAAGCGGCTCTTAATCCAATGCGATTTCATTTTTGATTCGTGCGAGGCGATTTTCGCCTTCCTCCGGACCGAAGCAGCTTGCGAAATCATTGCATTCCCGGCAACTGGGCGCGGTGCATAGCGAAAACCCTTCGGCCTCACAAAGCTTGCGGTAAAAGTACTTCTTCCATTTCATGTTTTGGGTGTTACCGGCCGCCAGGGTCGGAAAATGCGTGGCAAGCAGGCGACTGAGCTCGGCGCGATTGAAAAGTCCAAGGTCCTGCCAGAGATGGTCATTGCGCATGGCGCGCCGGGCGATGATCTTGGCAAACCGGACGCTTGCCGGGTCGCCCGGCAAGGCATGGGCCAGGAGCAGCTCGCGCAAAAGTTCTTCCTCCGGGTCCGRCTCGGGCTCGCCCACCTCTTCCAGGGCGAAAGCCTTGAAGGGGAAAGTGGGGAAGCTGCGGGCCAGGACATCGCGCAGCTCGGCGCGCGAAAGACCGGTTGCCTCCGTCGCCGTCGCCTCGCCGGCCTCGACTTCCTCGAGCGCACACGAAAGCACGCAGGCAAGCACATGCTGATCAAACTCCAGCTTCAACCGCGGCGATTGGCGAGCGCAAAGGCGGYCACAGTGGTGGGCGAGCATGGGTTTCATTCTCCTGGTTTTGTCCCATCAACCTCCCTTATGAGCGAGCGACTTGTTGACTGCCGGGATGATCTTGTCYCCCCAGAGCTCGATCTGGCGCAGCATCGTCTTTTGGTCGAAATCCCCCAACTGGGTCTGAATTGCGATCTGGTTGGGTTTTAAGATATCGATCTCTTCCAGTAGGCGATCGATCACGCGATTCACGCTGCCGATCGGCAGGTTTCGGCGCATCGTGGCGAATGACATATCTTGCTGCGTTGGCGTTTCTTTTAGCAGATAGCCATCCAGGCTCTGCTGGCGGCGCTGATGCAATGCTTCAGACAGCCGGCGCTGGAAGCGGGCGTTGTCGAGATAGCTATTGATCTCTGCCTCRTCCTCGCTGGCATAGCAGCAACGTAGCAAAGATATCTTGGCGTCCGTGACATTCTTGCCTTCGACAGCCGCCGCCTTCTCGATGGCTTCGCGCAGCGTGCTCAAAGCCTCCAAGCCGTTGTGGAATGCCGTCACAAAAAGATTGTGTCCCTCACGATAGGATCGGCCCATGCGGGCCGTCCCACAGGCGATCCAGATCGGCGGGGTCGGCTTCTGGACAGTGCGCAGCGAAATCGCCGTCGGGGGAATGTTCTCATACTGGCCGTCGTGCTCGAAGATGTTCTGGTTGAGGCCCTTCAGAAGGATGTCCAAATATTCCGAAAAGACCGCCGGCGCCTCATCGATATTGACGCCGAAGCGCTCGAACTCGAATTGCTGGTATCCCGAGCCGATGCCAAGCTCGAGGCGGCCGTTCGCAACAATGTCGGCGAACCCGATCTCGGAAAGCAGGCGCTGCGGTTGATAGAGCGGCAGCACGCACACGGCAGTGCCAAGGCGAATGGTACTCGTCACGCCGGCGCAGTGCGCCACCATCATCAAGGGCGAGGGAACAAGGCTATAATTGTTGAAGTGGTGCTCCGCGAACCACGCCGTATCGAAGCCGGCCTGTTCCGAAACGACCACCTGTTCGATGGAGTTGCGGATCACGCTCTCGCAAGACTGATGATAACCACGCTGGGCCGCCAGGATGAAGGATGCGAATTCCATGGTGTTTCCTTGTCTGTGGAGGGAGTGGGCACGGTCGGKAGTTGCGCTAAGTACCCACCCAAGGCTTGGCCGCGGCCTCGATCTTGCCCTTGGCGGCGGCGTGGTCATGCGGCAAGGCTTTCGGCGGTTGCAGGCGCACCGAGCGGTTGGAACTGCTTCGACAGCGATGAGGACCGACGTTTCGTCTCGCCGAGGACGACATCTTCGGTCACAGCGGCGCGAGCGCGGCRCCCAAGCGGACCCAGAAGCCTTGGTCGAACTCGGCTTCGATGAGCCGCGGCCGGTCGCCTGGCGAATAGTCGAGACTCAACATGCGGCCTCCGCAAAATACTCGTTATCGAGTTCGCAGGCGTTTCCTGCATCACCGAACGAGGTCCAGCCGCCGTCCACGTAAAGGATGGAGCCGTTGACGTATGAGGCGGCGGACGAAGCCAGGAAGAACGCTGCGTCAGCGACGTCTTTCGGCTGTCCCAGCCTGCCCATCGGGATGCGTCGTGCGATCGTTTTCATGTCGATGCGGCCGACCTTCGCCAACTGAGCAATGCCCGGCGTGCAAATGAAGCCAGGAGCGACTGTGGCCGTCCGTATGCCGACCGGCCCGAGTTCGGCCGCCAGGCATCGGGTCAGAATGTCCAGCCCCGCCTGGGAGGCACCGTAGGCATGGCGCGGCGCGAAAGGCAGAAAGCTGTTGATCGATCCGATGTTGAGGATCACGCCGCCAGCGCGCATCGCCTTGATCGCTTCGCGAGCACAGGTGAAGGCCCCGGTAAGATTGACATCCAAGACGTGTTGGATGTGTTCCGGTATTTGTTCGATTCCCAACACCAAAGTGTCGGCGGCAGCAGCACCGTTGACGAGCACATCGATGCGCCCGAAGCGCGCCCGCAGCTCCTCGAATAGCGCTACCACCTCGCTCTCGACGGCCACATCCACGCCTTTGGCCGGGTTGTTGCCGCGGAGCCATGCAGCGAGTTCTGCCGCTGCAGCGCCATCTCTGTCAGCAATCACAACGGTATCGCCGTTTGCTGCAAAGCGGCGGACGACGGCCGCGCCTATGCCGTTCGCGCCGCCGGTGACGAGCACGATTCGCGCGTCGGTGCGTTCGGCCGGACAGCAGAGTTCGGCTTGGGGTATCCCATTCACCTGCGGGTGCGCATCCCCCGGCTGGTTGAACGACATCCAGCCTCCGTCGACCGCCAGCACTGAACCGGTGATGTAGCGTGCCTGCGAGCTGGTCAGAAAACGCACGGCGAGGGCGATCTCGTCCGGGCGCGCCAAACGCCCCAGCGGCACGCGGCGGCGCACGGCCGCTAGGTCCACGTTGCCCGCGCGTTCCAGCTCCGCCACCATCGGCGTGCGCACGTAGCCGGGCGCTACCGCCGTCACGCGAATGCCGCGAGAAGCCCACTCACATGCAAGCGACTTCGTCAACGAGATCAGGCCCGCCTTCGAGGCCGCGTAGGCATTGCGCTTGGGATTGCCTACGACACCCGCCATCGAAGCGACGTTGACGATGGCGCCGCCCCGCCTCATGCGCCTCGCCGCTTCGCGGGCCATGACGAACGGTCCAATCAAGTTTACCGCCAGGGCGAGGCGGAAGGCGTCGACACCAGTCTCGACGCTCGCAGCCATCGTGGGTCCCATCGCGGCGTTGTTGATGAGGACGCTGATCTGGGCGAACTGTGCTTCGATCCGACCGTAAAGCGCGAGCACATCCTCCTCCCGCGAGACGTCGCACTCGAGGCCGAGATGCGGGTGGCCGAGACGGAGGGCCAGTTCAACGACACCGCTGCCAGGAAGGTCTACCGCAACGACAGTGTCTCCATCCCTGGCAAAAATTTCGACCAGGGCACGCCCGATCCCACCCGCGGCGCCCGTAATGATGACAATACGTCCTGTCTGCATGTTGAGGACTTCTCCCGCGCTCCCTTGAGYGATTTCAGCCAATCAATTTTTGAGCGGCAAAGATGCGTCGCAGCGCGTCCTGGCGAAGGCCAGTTGCGGAACCGGAAAGACGACGCAGCGATGCGGCAGCGGTCCAACTTCCGATTAGGTCGCCGAGGCTGCTGCGGGACCGGCCAAGGACAGGAGCTTGCCTCGATGGTCGGCGCTGCCAGGTCCCGCAAATTTGTGGACACCGTGTCGTCGGCGGGCTCGTGGGAGAGATCCGATCGCTCACGGCGTCGCGGGCAGAAARGCAATGCAATTTGGCGCCCCTTCACCGGGCCGTCTTTCGCCGGGATCGCTGTAGCATCGCAAAGTTGTCAGGGCCTTCAGTCTCCTCGGCGGATGCGGCTGTATCGTTCGACGCCTCCGAAGGGTCATGGCGAGAAGGAATGCGACGCTTTCCGAACCTGTAGACCGGATCGTCCGGATGCGGTGCTCCAATCGGCCGGCGCGGGCCGAACCGTTCTGCCTCAACGCCCGCTGGTGGGAGCTGCTCCTCTATCCAATCGTAGACCACCGTCCGTTCGGCAATCCGCCACTCAGCTTCCCTCTTGTGAAACAGATCGCAGTAACGGCCGCACAGGAGCGTCTGGCGCACGTCTCCGTCTTGATCTGGTGCGCGTTGTAGCGCGGTGAAATAGCTCTCGACCGCAGCCTCTGACGAACTGATGAATTCGATCAGGATGTTGGTGATCTGGTGGATGTTGCGGGGTCCGGCCTTGAAGACGCCGAGTGCAAACTCGATGAACCCCTCTGCAGGACCGCAATAGGCCCCGTGATTGTCATGCGCATCGGGCCAGTACGCGCTGCGTAGCGCCGCTTCATCGGCGCGGTCGATCCCGCGGCAGTATCGATAGAGGCAGTCGCGGATCGCCTCACGGTCGATTAGTTGGGCAATTTTCGTCTGTTCCATCGGCTCTGCCACGGATTCTGTGATCGGAAGAGGTGTTTTGCGAACCGCACCTTGGCGTTTGCGCATTCTGCGGGGCATCTCGATGCCGCAGATGCCCCTGCGCAGTTGGACGAGGACGGTGGTAGAACGGAAGGCGCCTGGCTCGGGTCCCGTTTGGGCCGCTTGGGCGATCCCTTTCATGCCCGCCGTACTCTTGGTGGAATGAGTCAGGTTCAACTCGTGCTGCAGGGTTCCCGGTCGAGTTTAAGTGCACGTTCGGGACAGGATCGCGCGCCCCGCGATGCAGTCAGTTCCTCCCCTTCCGCAACTTCGATGTTACCGGGCAGGATGTAACCCGCGTCATCGAGCTTGAAGATGTGTGGCGCGTGCGCCGCGCATCGCGCGTGACCCTGGCATTTGGCATTTTGGACGATGATGBGCATGGCGCTGCCTCCATTGTCTTTGTACCTCGGCTCGGGGCGGGGCTTGGTCAGGACCAGTCTAGAATCAGATTTTCGATTCCGAACACATGGCCGCCAGAGGTGATGGGCGCCGTACCGTTCTTGATCCGGAAGGCGGGGATGCGCGCCAGCCACTCCTCCAGCCCAACGACGATCTCGCGTCGGGCAAGATGTGAGCCAAGGCAACGGTGGGGACCATAGCCAAAGGTGGCATGGCGGTTGTCCTCTCGTGCCAGATCGACCGTGTTGGGGCATTCGAATTCCGCCGGGTCGCGGTTGGCGATCATCGTGGCGCAGGAAACATAATCTCCCTTGCGGATCGGCGCGCCTTCGAAGTCGATATCTTTCGTTGCCACGCGGATCAACTGAACGGTCGGATAGGCGCGCAGCAATTCTTCAGCCGCGGCCACGATCCGGCCTGGTTCGCTGCGCAGCAATTCCTGATCCTTGAGGTTGCGCGCAAGATAGGCCAGGTCAAAGCCTATGGCTGCTGCAACAGTGTCGAGCCCGGCAACAAAGACAAGCACGCCGACGCCGCGTACTTCCTGTTTCGTCAGGCGGCGGCCCTCAACCTGTGCCTGCACGACGAACGTCATGAAATCGTCAAGCAGGTCATTGCGGCGGGCGGCTGCAAGTTCATCAATGAAGGATACGATCGTCCGGGCCGCGGCCGGCCGTTTCACATCGTCGCCGTGGAGCAGATCTCTCCCCCATCCGACAAATGTGTCGATTCGGTCATCCGGGAGCCCTAGGAGATGAAGGAAGATGTTTACCGTGAACGGAAATGCGAAATCCTTCATGACATCGCAGCTTGTGCCCGATGCGGCGATCCCCTCGATGAGCCTGATTGCCCGCTCACGGACAGCCGGCTCCAATGCCGCCACCCGCTTTGGCGAAAACAGCGGATTGAGCAATGAGCGAAAGGCGCCATGGGCCGGGGGATCGAGTTCAAGCGGGATCATCGGCCAGTTTTCACCCAGGGCGGAGGCAAAGATGCTGCGATGGCTGGAAAAAGTTTCGGTGTCCTGCAGCACCCGGCGCTGGTCGCTGGCGCGGGTGATCACCCAGGTGCCCCTGCCGTCGCGCGTGTTGAGGGGTGAATAAAAGATAGGCGGRCCGGAATGGACGCAAGCGACTGCCGCGTGGGGATCCCCGTTGGGAGTCGGTGACATGCCCGGCGAAGTGAACAGGCTAAAGTCCCTCACCATTTCGGGCGGGACATGATCTGGAACCGGATTTTCCATTTGGCCTCTTCTCCTGAACGCTGGGCGTTCATGCGCTAGATTGAGATTGCAGCCCGATCTCAAGGTCGATTGGCCAGCACCCGGTAAGTCCCAGCTCTAGCGTGTCGTTGCGCGATGCAACCAAACTGCGCACCAGCGCAAGAGATCGGTTGCGCATTCAAGCAGCAAAGGCTCCTGCTTGGTGCCGCGGTTCTAAAGCGTAACCCACTGGTTATCCCCTTGAAGTTGAGAGACTGGTCAATCGTCGCTGAGCTCCGTGACGCATTGCTGTTTGCGCCCCGAAATCATCTAAGCAAGTTGCGTGCCGGCTCGGCCGTATCGATGGTRCTGCACCGGTCTATGGCTCAGCCACCACTGGAACCGCCGCTCATAGGATGACCATATGTCTCCCGGCAAAACGTCCGACAACCGACACCTGCTGTCAGCTTTGTCGAATACCCGACACGGGGACTGCAGCACACTCTTTCTGGGGCTCTTCTGCCGATTTGTCATAATGTTGAGACTCTTTGGTCGCCGACGCGCCAGCATTGCGGTCGTCGCCGAGTACCGCAGCCATTCGGCTTTCTCACCTCGCAAACGACGGGAGGCCGGAGGCTTGATTGAGTGGCCGATCGAGGACGATTGGCCGTAGGTGTGGATATATGCGATCTGTCTGAAGGTGCGCCGCGGCGGMCGCATCGTCTCGGTTGCGGTGATTATCGCCGTYGGCGTCGCCACCGACCGCCAGGTGCTTGGCATGAGGTCGGCACCAGTGGCCAAGCCGACCTGGACCGAGCTCCTGCGCAAACTGACGAGCCGCGGCTTCCAAGACGTCAAGCTTGTCGTCCTCGACGTCCCTGGGAGCGTCTGCCGGCGGTCTCGAAGGTGCTCCAGCTACTTGGTAGCGCTGGCGGGCGGCGGGTACATTTCATGAAAGACTTACTGGCGCATCGGCAAGAGCGGCCGTCGCATGGTCTCGGCCTTCATCGCCACCAGCCCAGGAGACCGATCGTTGCCGTCCAGATCCGGCCAAAAATCCTCAAGCTCGTCATCATCGAGGAACGAGACTGAACATGACGTGCTTGCCGGCATGAGCTTCGTCAAAGAGCACCGCATCGAGATATCGGTCGAGCCGCTCAACGGCGAAATTGAATGGAGCACCGAGGTCGTCGGCATCTTCCCCAATGAGGCCATCATGCGCCTCGTCGGCGCCRCTGCTGCTTGAGCAGAACGATGGGCCATGCAAGGGCAAGATAGTAAACCTTGCCACTTAAGCCCTTTCGGCACATCAGTCTGCAGGCAGTGGCACGCTGATCTTCCGGCCTTTTCAAGGGCAAGCGCGATAGCCGCGCCGTCAACTAGCCACAGAGGCGATCCGCGCGAAGCAAAGAGGCGGTTTATCTATTTATCTACGCGGTAGCGCATCGCGTCCTAAACGGTTCCCGCGGATCAGACGAAGTTAAAGTCCCATGCGCTCAACCCAAGCCCGGCCAGATTCGCGACGCTTTGGACATTACTAAGATGAGCAAAATCGTCGGCATGGTTATCGGAGGTGACGTAGGCCAGATTCCCTGAATTGGTTAACGGATTATAGTAAACGATAATGTCGCCGGTATGCTCATTGGAGATCGCATCCGCAGCTTGGGAGCCGTTGCTGAACGAGTTGGTGAGCACGAGGACATGCTCGCCGTTCGCGCCCGCAGCGTCGCCGCTGTAGAAGGTRTCAACTGGATGGCCAGGCCGTGAGCTGGCGTGGTTGACGAAGTTTGCGCCAAAACCGTCGCTACCCAGGCCGACCGCATCGAAGGCCAAAGTGTCGTCCGCCGGATTGAAATCCAAGATCGAGGTATTGTCGGGGTCCGGCCCGAAACGCGGGTCATATCCAGGGATCGGGTTGTGGAATTGGAACACGAACGTGTCGCTGCCTGTGCCCCCGGTCAGAAAATCCCTGCCGTCACCAACAAAGAGGGTGTCGTTACCCGGACCCCCGTAGAGCTTGTCATTATCCTCAGCAGTGATGTGCGGTCCGTCTCGCCCGTTGTCGCCGTAGAGGTAGTCATTGCCCTCCTCGCCAAACACATGATCATTGCCCGTGCCACCGAAGACTCKGTCATTGCCAGGCCCCGCCGAAATGGAATCGTTACCCCCAAGAGCGTCAATCCAGTCATTGCCGTCGGGATCTGTGATCACATCGTCACCATTGGTGCCGAAGAGGGCATTGTCGCGCGGACTACCATGGATAGCCATCAGAGACACTCCTTAATCATGCGTCCCCACGCCACCTGAACCTTTTCATATCTCTATTCAGGTTATGGGCAAAATTGATTGTTCCGATCCTACATATTTACCCGATGGATGTGTCATCCTCGGGTGCGCCATGCACCAGGTCGCGCGCGCAATGACGCGAGGCGGGTGCCAGTGGATGCCGGAAAACATCCGCGGCCCGAGGGCGTCCTGCTCTCCCGCTCGCTAGTGGAGGCCTCCGCCTTGGTATCGGTGAAACGTGATTGGAAAATTGTTTTCCAGGWAATGTGGTCATTGAGCAGGACCTTATCGAAGCCGGCGCCTTCCGCGGTGGAAGCAGGGGCAGAATGATCGTTGGTCCTTGCAGCGGTTTGACGCAACGTGGTGGAATGGCCGAGCAAAGCGATCCGGYGCGGCACTCCACAGTGCGCGGCAAGCGGCCAGGGCATTTCGATCCGCGGCAGAGATCACTCCATCTGCCCACCGGCTGCTGTCGCCAGATTTAAGAGTTGTTCCCGCCTGCGCATCAGATCACAAGCAAGCAATGGCCTAACCAAGGACCTTGGTGCTTTGAGGACGGCTACTTGAACGATGCATGGACCTCGTTTTGGAGCACGGCCGCAATGTTGGACAGACTGACCGACAAAACAACCTTCGCCGACAGCTGACGCACGTGGCCGACATCGGTCAACCTTCAGCGGAATTCGGGTAGTACCTCGTCGAATTTCGAGCGGCGAGATGTCTTTCCCCGCCAAGCGCGCAGACGATTGCGACGATCGAACGATCTGTGACAGCACGGGAAGCAATAGCTACGCGCTCACTCGCTCCGCAGGCAAAGCGATGGCCAGCAGAATGCCGAGCTCCGGCGCGAGCGCCGAGCGAAAACGGAAAACAACATGCAATGGGTCTTGMCTCATGCAGCGGTCGGACCGGGAATGCGTGGCAGGGTCTCGGCCAGAAACCGCCAGTCCTCGCGCTCGCCTTCGCCTTCGCGGCGCTTGYCAAAGAACTGGACGATCATCTTGCCATCGGCGTCGTAGGCTTCGAGCGAGGTGACGTGACCGTCCTTGGTCGGCTTGCGAACGGCCCAGATCTCGCGGACGTGATGGGTCCCGAGATGCAGGTGGAAGGTCTCGTCGAGCACATTGATCCACGGCCCGATTGTTTTGACCCACTTGATTGGACCGGAATGGATCTGGATGCAGCCACGATTGCCTACAAAGCACATGATCGGCATTTCATCTTCGGCCGCCTGTTGAAACATGGCGCCGATGGCGTCCTTTTCGAGCGCCCAAGCGTAAACCTCGCCGACCATACGCACCGCCTCGCGGCGGCTGAGCTTCAGTCGCTTCAACATGTCGAAGAACTGATGCACGTCCGTCAGCTGGCTCCAGCACTCGCGTAGATCCTGCACCGTGGTGGCTTGGTCAGGGACCTCTGCGTCATCGTTGGCTCCGCTCGCCTTGAATACTATGATCGGCTCCTGGTTCGAGGATTCCAGCTCAGCCACCAGCTTCTGATAAGCATCGAGATTTGAGGYGGGTCCGAGTTGCACCTTGTGCATCGCCTTGCCGGCGGCATCAAAGAATTGCAGGCTAYGGCTAACGTCCTTGCCATTGCGCTTCTCGACAGCAAAGCCATGCGCCCACACTTTCGGGAAGATGCGCAAGTCGATGTCGTCGCCAAGGACCAGAGCATGCTTGTTGCCGGTGACCACCTTGTCGTAGACGCCGATCTTTTCGTGCACGGCACTTTCATTGCGGGTATGCRCCACCACCTCGCCGACCGCCCCGAGGCCGGTCAGCAGATCATTGACACGCGGCTCGACACGAATTGCGCCCTGACCGCAATGCGCGGCGACCAGTTCCGCTTCCGATATACCCAGTCGGGCGGCGAGATCGTGCTCACGGATCTTAGGATTGTCTTGCTGCGCCCGCCGGATTTCGTGCGGCGATAGTCTCTCACGCTGGTCCATGTGTTAACGACCTTCATCTGCTTGTTGAGGATCRGCTGCCCCGCCGGTGGTCCGGTCGACTGAGCGCAGCGTGGTGCTTGATGCCGACCTCCTGCTCGTCCGCAGGGCGCTGCTGGCGAGAGAGCGTGATCGCCATCGAAACCGGGCGTGTCGTCTAAAGCGGCGGGGAACGGTTCCACCCGCGCAGAGCGGTTCTGACCCAGCCCTGACATGTTGCCCCAGCCCTGACATTTGGCTTGCTCCGTTCGATCGATCGCGAGGGCACTCGCAGCATGATTTTTGTCTCGGCGGTTTTTGCCGCAACCGCCAATAAGCGCCTCAAAAGTCGTGCCAATTCGCCTGAACAAGCGCAAAAAAGTTCCGCAGCTCATCAATGATTTATGTGAGAGTTCAGTGGGAACCGAGGCCGGACACTTTGTGTGACGTACTCGACAAACCCGACAGTGCGTGTCGGTTGTCCGACCTCTTTTCAGCCAACAAGATTGATAGCGCCTCTAGAGGGATCGCGGCGTGTTGAAACGGATTTTTCCTCTTTGGCACGGTCCCTGCAGCGTGATCCGCAAAGACGTCACGGATTGAGGAGATATCTTGCTATGATCACGCTCACCGACAATGCTGTTGCCGCCGTCAAGACCGCTCTTTCCCGCGCCAGCGAGCAAGCGGAGGGCTTTCGCATTATGGTCCAGACCGGCGGCTGCGCCGGGTTCAAATACATAATGGGCCTGGAGAGCGTCTCGCGCCAGGGCGATGTGATCACGGAGACAGATGGGATCAAGCTGTTTGTGGACGCAGACTCCCAACCCTATGTCGCCGGTATGACCGTCGACTTCGTCACCGGGCTCGACTCTTCCGGCTTTGTCTTCGACAACCCCAACGCGCGGGACAAGTGCGGCTGTGGCAAGTCCTTCAGTTAACTGGGGACTGTTCGGTATGAAGCCTGTCTACCTCGACAACAACGCAACGACACGGGTCGATCCTGACGTTGTGCAAGCGATGTTGCCGTACTTCACGGATCAATTCGGCAATCCTTCGTCGACGCACGCGTTTGGCTCCTCAGTCGGTGCGGCCATAAAAAAGGCGCGGCGGCAGTTGCAGGCRCTGATCGGCGCGCAGTTCGACGATGAGATCACCTTCACCTCGGGTGGAACAGAAAGCGACAATGCAGCGATCCTTTCGGCGCTCGAGGTCACGCCCGACCGAACCGAGATCGTGACGTCCGCGGTCGAGCATCCCGCCGTATTGACGCTGTGCGCGCATCTTGAACAGACTCGCTGTGTCAAGGTCCACACGGTCCCCGTGGATCGTCGTGGCCGGCTTGACCTCGACGCCTACAAGGCAGCCCTCTCRCCCCGTGTGGCAATCGTCTCGGTCATGTGGGCGAACAACGAGACCGGCACGATCTTTCCCGTGGCCGAGCTCGCTGAGTTGGCCAAGGAAACTGGCGCCCTTTTCCATACCGATGCAGTGCAGGCGGTCGGCAAGCTTCCGATGGACCTGAAATCGACCGCTATCGACATGCTGTCGCTCTCCGGCCACAAGCTTCATGGCCCCAAAGGGATCGRTGCACTTTGGATAAAGCGTGGCGTGCACTTCCGCTCGCTGATCAAGGGCGGAAACCAACAGCACGGCCGGCGTGCCGGTACCGAGAACACACCCGGTATAATCGGGCTCGGCATGGCAGCCGAACTCGCTTTGAAATTCATGGACGACGCGACCACACGGGTAAAGTCGCTGCGCGACCGCCTGGAGGATGAGATCCTCCAGCGCATCCCAAGCAGCTATGTCACTGGCGATCTGATGGAACGGTTGCCAAATACCGCAAACATCACCTTTGAACATGCCGCAAGCGATGGAATCCCACATCTGCTGAGCCGCGTGGGCATCGCCTGTTCCTCCGGCTCCGCCTGCACCTCCGGCTCAATGGAACCCAGCCATGTCCTGAGYGCGATGCAGATACCACACGCGGCAGTCCGCTTCTCGTTTGCGCGCGACAACGGCGAAGAAGACGTCGAGCGGGTGCTTGAGGTCATGCCGGCAATCGTGGAGAAGCTGCGTGACTCTCCTGGTTCTGGGTCGCGTGGGCGAAGTCCCGAAGACGTTCGATCCTGTATGTACCTGACCGGCAGCAGAACAGGCTGCCATTCATGAGCCGTGATGTCTTCCTCAACGACACGACCTTGCGCGACGGCGAGCAGGCGCCCGGTGTCGCCTTTACGACGGCGGAAAAGCTGGAGCTCGCCGAGTCTCTTGTGGCAGCCGGCGTCCCGGAGATCGAGATCGGCACGCCTATCATGGGCGCCGACGAGATCGAAGCAATTCGCGCCGCGGTCGCGCGGCGTCTCCCGGTTCGGCTGATGGCCTGGTGCCGGATGAAGGCGCGGGATCTCGATGCAGCGATCGAGAGCGGCGTCGGCGCCGTCAATCTGTCACTGCCTGCATCGGACATTCAACTTGCCGCCAAGCTCGGCCTCGATCGGGCGGGAGCGCTCCAGCTCATCGAGGATATGGTGAGGCGCGCAGCCGCCAGTGGCTTCTTCGTCGCTGTGGGCTGCGAGGATGCCTCGCGGGCTGATAGCGGTTATCTTGCCCGCGTCATCGAAACGGCTGCGCGCGCCGGCGCAAGCCGTGTCAGGCTTGCCGACACGGTCGGCATTCTCGACCCGTTCTCGACTTTCGAACTCGTCGCCCGGCTCATGGCAAAGTCTGAAATCGACCTCGAATTTCATGCGCACAACGATCTCGGCCTTGCGGCCGCCAACACGYTGGCCGCGATCCGCGCAGGTGCGCGCCATGCGTCCGTCACCGTCCTCGGGCTCGGCGAGCGTGCGGGTAATGCCGCGCTGGAAGAAGTAGCAGCCGCGATGGCTGTCATCGACGGCGCCGATACCGGCATCGAGCTGACCGCATTGCCCGACCTCGCCGCCCAGGTGGCTTGCGCCGCCCGCCGGCAGACGGCGGCTATTAAGCCGGTCGTCGGCGCCGATGTTTTCACCCACGAGTCCGGCACTCACGTCGCAGGGCTGCTGAATGACGCGCGCGCCTATCAGGGGCTCGACCCGGCACTCGTGGGCCGCTGCCGGCGTATCGTCATCGGCAAGCATTCCGGTGCCACCGCGATTGCCCGCGTGCTGAGCGAAAGCGGTCGCGATCTCGACCCGGATTTGGCAGCCGCAATCGTGGCTCGCGTCCGCCGCAAGGCGGCCGAGACCAAATCGATCGTGACAGCAACTCAACTGGTCGAGCTCTACGATGGAATGTGCAGCGAGGCACGCCTCGCGCATATCGCAGTTCCAGGCCAGGCGGGCGACGTACACAACGCACCACAGTTGTCCGACCGGGGAGAGCGCGATGAATTGTTCCGCTGACGGCCACCCCATCGATGTTACCGACATCCTCGCGCGACTGAAGGGCCTGTCGGCCGCGGAGGAGTTCTTCGCGCTCCTCGGGATCTCTTATGATCCAAAGGTGCTGAATGTCTCACGGCTTCATATCATGAAGCGCGTGGGCCAATATCTTGCCGAAGAAGATCTATCCGATCTGCCCGACCAGGTAGTCGCGGCGCGGGTACGCGCCACGTTGCAACGCGCCTATGAGGACTTCGCGAATTCCTCTCCACTCACGCACCGGGTCTTCAAGGTGCTCAAAGACCGCGATCCGAACAAGCCCGCCAGGCCGGGACGCACCTTCGTCCCGTTCGAGTCCGTACTGAAGCGGTTCCCAAAAGAATGAGAGTGACATGGTTGCGACGCGACAATGTCGAGAACCCGACACATCCGGTCGTCGTGAACACGCCCCTGGGAGGAATCCACGGAGCCTCCAGCAATAGGAGGACGCAAAACGATTTGGCACGAATAGTGCTGCCAACCAGATCAGACCCGCACCCGGTTAAAAGCCCAAAGGACCGCCAATGCACATCGTAGTCTGCATCAAGCAAGTGCCGGACTCGGCGCAAATACGCGTCCATCCCGTCACGAATACGATCATGCGCCAGGGTGTGCCTACCATCATCAATCCTTACGACCTGTTCGCCCTCGAAGAAGCGCTCAGACTGCGCGACAACTACGGCGGCGAGGTCTCCGTCCTCACTATGGGTCCGCCCATGGCAGAGGACGCCTTGCGTAAGGCCCTCGGTTACGGCGCCGACCGGGCAGTGCTGTTGACCGACCGCTACTTTGCCGGCTCCGACACGCTGGYGACCTCGTACGCTCTTTCCCAGGCAATCGCGAAGGTTGGCGAGACGTTCGGCACTCCAGACATCGTTTTCACCGGCAAGCAGACGATCGATGGAGACACCGCCCAGGTCGGACCCGGCATCGCCAAGCGCCTCGATCTCATTCAACTCACCTACGTCGCGAAGATCCCCTCCGTTGACCTTGATGCCCGCGAGATCAAGGTCGAGCGCCGCTGTGAAGGCGGCGCGCAGATGCTAAAGAGCAGGCTGCCTTGTCTCATCACGATGCTGGAAGGCACAAACGAGATCCGTCGGGGCTCGCTCGAGGACGCCCTGTACGCCGCGCGCAGCCAAGTCCTGAGATGGAGTGCGGCCGACGCCGGCATTGATGACCTCACCAGATGCGGCCTGCGCGGCTCTCCGACGGTCGTCAAGCGCGTTTTCGCCCCTACAGCGCGGGCGGAAAAGGCGGCACTTATCGAAACCCCCGAGAGGAATTTGCGTGATCTTGCTGACGAACTTATCGCCGCAATCTTAACCCGCGGGCCAGCGCTGGAACAGGAACTCGCCTTCAACGGCGGTGAATGACGGCAAGGAGAGACGATGTCGAGCGCGAATCGAGAAGCCCCTCGCCCTGCCTCCGGCCGTGCCGGCACAAAGAAGGAGCTGCCCGACCATTTCAAAGACTATCGCCACGTTTGGGTCTTTATCGAGCTCGAGCGCGGTCAGGTCCACCCGGTATCGTTCGAACTGCTCGGTGAAGGCCGCAAGCTCGCCGACAAGCTTGGCGTCGAGCTTGCGGGGATCGTGCTCGGACCGCCAGGAGAGACCACCCAGTCTGCGGTAGCCGAGGCCTTCGCTTATGGCGCCGATCTTGTCTACAACGTCGAGGCGCCGCTGCTTGCCGACTATCGCAACGAGCCTTTCACCAAGGCGATGACGGATCTGGTCGATGCCCATAAACCCGAGATCCTGCTTCTCGGGGCGACCACACTCGGCAGGGACCTTGCTGGTTCGGTCGCAACAACCTTGAAGACAGGGCTCACGGCCGACTGCACCGAACTCGACGTCGATACGGACGGTTCGCTCGCTGCGACCCGTCCAACGTTCGGCGGTTCCTTATTGTGCACGATCTACACGCTCAATTACCGGCCGCAGATGGCAACAGTGCGACCGAGGGTCATGCCCATGCCGCAGCGGATGGATAAGCCGGTCGGCCGTGTCATCCGGCACAAGCTATCGGTAGCCGAGGATGACATCGTCACCAAAATCCTCGGTTTCCTGCCGGATAGCCAGTCTGGAWAGGCCAATCTTGCCTATGCCGACGTTGTGGTTGCAGGAGGCCTCGGTCTAGGCGCGGCGGAGAACTTGCAGCTTGTGAAGGATCTCGCGCGAGCAATCGGCGCCGAGCATGGCTGTTCGCGCCCGTTGGTCCAAAAGGGCTGGCTGTCGGCTGATCGGCAGATCGGCCAAACAGGCAAGACCATCCGGCCGAAGCTTTACATAGCGGCTGGAATTTCCGGCGCCATCCAGCACCGGGTTGGCGTCGAAGGGGCGGATCTCATCGTGGCTATCAACACCGACCCGAACGCKCCGATTTTCGATTTCGCCCACCTTGGGATCATCACCGACGCGATCCGCTTCCTTCCCRCACTGACGGAGGCCTTCACGCGGCGGCTGTCGCCCCACAGTCGCGATAAGCTTGCGAACTAGGGAGCTGGACATGATCAAGGAAAAATTCGACGCCATCGTTGTTGGGGCCGRCATGTCCGGAAACRCTGCTGCTTACACCATGGCAAGCCACGGCCTGAACGTGTTGCAGTTGGAGCGAGGTGAATATCCGGGCTCCAAGAATGTTCAGGGTGCAATCATGTACGCGAACATGCTGGAGGAGATCATCCCGGATTTCCGGGATGATGCGCCTCTCGAGCGGCATTTGGTCGAACAGCGGCTTTGGGTGATGGACGATACATCCCACACCGGGATTCACTATCGGTCGGACGACTTCAATGAGGCCAAGCCCAACCGCTATACGATCATTCGGGCCCAGTTCGACAAATGGTTTTCGYGTAAGGTGCGCGAGGCCGGTGCGACGGTTCTGTGCGAGACGACCGTGACGGAACTCGTGCGCGATGCCAAGGACAAGGTGGTCGGCGTCCGCACCGACCGGATCGGCGGAGAGATTTTCGCGGACGTTGTCGTTCTCGCAGAAGGTGTCTGCGGACTGCTCGGCACGCGCGCCGGGCTTCGCGAGATGCCGAGGCCGAAATCCGTGGCGCTCGCCGTCAAGGAAATGCATTTCCTGCCTGAAGAGGTCATCGAGCAGCGGTTCGGCCTCAAGGCCGGTGAAGGGTGCGTGATCGAGGCCGTGGGTACGATCTCCCGCAGCATGGCCGGGCTCGGCTTCCTTTACACCAACAGAGAGTCGATCTCACTGGGCATCGGCTGCCTTGTTTCCGATTTCGCTGCGAGCATGGAGAGCCCATACGTCGTACTCGACACGTTAAAAAATCATCCTTCGATCCGGCCGCTAATCGCGGGCTCAGAGGTGAAAGAATATGCCGCGCATCTCATTCCCGAAGGTGGCTACAAGGCGATTCCGCAGCTTTTTGGCGACGGTTGGGTGGTGGTCGGCGATGCCGCGCAATTGAATAACGCCGTCCATCGCGAGGGTTCGAACCTCGCCATGACCTCTGGCCGCATCGCGGCTGAGGCAATCGTGCAGGTCAAGAGCCGCAAGCGTCCCATGACCAAACAGAACCTTGCTCTCTACAAGACCATGTTAAACAAGTCTTTCGTGATCAAAGACCTGAAGAAATACAAAGACATGCCGGACCTGCTCCACACAAATTCACGAAATTTCTTTACCACCTACCCGCAGCTGATGTCGCAGGCGGCCCAGAACTTCATGCGGGTCGACGGCACCCCGAAACTCGACAAGGAAAAAGCGACCACTACTGCCTTCATCAAGGCGCGTTCGCGCTGGGGGCTGCTGAGCGATATGGTCCGCCTGACATTTGCCTGGCGCTAGGAGAGACGAGATGACAATCGCAGCGTCACGCATCGAGGAGAAGCTCTACCAGAATCGCTACTTGGTCGATTCGGGGCGTCCGCATATCAAAGTGCGACGACACCAGAAGCCCAGCGCCAACCTGCTCGCGTTGACCCGCGTCTGCCCGGCCCAATGCTATGAATTGACCGACGAGGGCCAAGTGGAGATCACCGCCGACGGTTGCATGGAGTGCGGCACCTGTCGGATACTGTGCGAGGCCAGTGGTGAGATCGAGTGGAATTATCCGCGGGGCGGCTTCGGTGTCCTTTTCAAGTTCGGATGACCCATGCACGCCGGCGCCATTGCCAGAGCCGATACCTGGACGCGACAGCAACATGACAATTTGCAATTGAACAGGGGCTCGTGAATACTAGGATATCGCGAGTCGAAAGAAAGGCGCTTTGGGAGGGRCACCTTACAACCCCTGAGGTGTTTCCATGGGTCAAGTAATGCGGGATCGGGAGCACAAGGTAGGGCTTCGCGACGCACGGGCACCTATCAAAGCCATGCACGAGCCGAACATCCCGATCAGGGGAATCTACGAGATATCCGAGATCCTGACCGCTCCCACGCAGCTGGAGATCACGCTTGYCAATGTCGTCAACGCACTCTCCTCGTTTGTRCAAATGCGTCATGGAGCAATGGTCGTCCTGGACGCGGAAGGAGAGCTGGAGATTGCCGCAACCGCCGGCAACAACCACGAACGTCAATCAGAGTGGCGCAGCGTCATACCGCAGGCCGTGGTAGACCGGATCGTCGCTACGGGGACGCCGCTCGTCGTACACGATGTCAGCAAGTCCGAACTGTTTCAGGCTGATCTTCCAACGGCTTCGAGTCGCGCCACCATGGCGGTTACCTTTATCGGAGTGCCAATAGAGGCCGAGGATGAAATCCTCGGTACACTGTCGATCGACCGTGTCCGGGACGGCGCCGCCAGCGTGCGTTGCGACGAAGACGTACGCTTCCTGACGATGGTCGCCAACCTTGTCGGCCGCACCATCCGCCTCCATCGCAGCCTGAGCACAGATGGTCAGCGGCTTGTCGAGGAGCAACGGAGACCGGAGAAATCGGTCGACGAGAAAGAGACCCGCCCTGCCCGGCATTCGCATGTCAAAATCGACGGGATCATCGGGGAAAGTCCCGCACTCAAGCAGGTGCTTGAAACCGTCGCGGTCGTGGCAAGGACCAATTCTACCGTGCTGTTGCGGGGTGAAAGCGGCACCGGCAAGGAATTTTTTGCGCAGGCCATCCATAAGCTTTCGCCTCGCAGCAAGAAGGCTTTCGTCAAATTGAACTGCGCCGCACTGCCTGAAAGCGTTCTGGAATCGGAGTTGTTCGGGCATGAAAAGGGCGCCTTCACCGGGGCTGTCGCGCAGCGCGCCGGCCGTTTCGAATTAGCGAATGGCGGAACCCTGTTGCTCGACGAAATCGGCGAGATTTCGCCTGCCTTCCAGGCAAAGCTGTTGCGCGTCTTGCAGGAAGGCGAGTTGGAGCGCGTCGGCGGCACCAGGACGCTAACAGTCGACGTCCGGCTCATATGCGCCACCAACAAGGACCTCGAGACGGCTGTCGTGAACGGAGAGTTCAGGGCCGATCTTTACTATCGCATCAATGTGGTGCCAATCATGCTGCCACCGCTCAGAGAGCGACCTGGCGATATTCCACGCCTTGCGAAGGCCTTCCTCGATCGATTCAATAGCGAGAACCATTGCGAGCTCGCCTTCGCGCCGCCGGCGCTTGACCTGATCTCGCAATGCTACTTCCCTGGCAACGTCCGTGAGCTGGAAAACTGCGTTCGAAGGACGGCCACTCTTGCGCGTTCAAGTACGATCRCCACTTCAGATTTTGCCTGCCAGAATAGCCAATGCCTGTCTTCCCTCCTCTGGAAAGGAGCCGACCGTGCAAACAACGGCTATRCCAGCGATGAATTCGGCCGCAACAGGATGCCGGTTGAAATGCCGCTGGGAGATAGGCGCTTCGGCGCCCCCGAGGGCGCAGCGGTGCCCGTCAACGGCCGCGGTCCGAACGATCCTGCCTCAGGTGCACCAGGCATGCGTGTGACCGATTACGACCGGCTGATCGACGCGATGCAGAAGGCCGGCTGGGTTCAGGCCAAGGCTGGGCGTATCCTCGGCCTCACGCCACGGCAAGTCGGCTATGCCCTGCGTCGGCATGGTATCGAGGTGAAGAAGTTCTAGAAGCCTGCGACGTCGAACGGTCAGGCCTCCTCGCGCCGTGTGCGAGTGGTGCCTTTGAGACGCCACTCGACGCGACGCATGTTGAAGCGCGGGAGCTACGTCATCGGTTTCTCTTTCCCGGGGCTGCCCAGGGGCATCCGCACTCAGATGTCGGCGGATCCAAGGAAGAAAAGAATGTCAAACATGATGAAGGCGCTGGTGAAGGCCAAGGCTGAGCCGGGCATCTGGATGGAAGAGGTGCCGGTGCCGGAGATCGGCCCCAACGACGTGCTGATCAAGGTCAGGAAGACCGCGATCTGCGGCACCGACGTCCACATTTATAACTGGGACCAGTGGGCGCAGAAGACGGTGCCGGTGCCGATGGTGACTGGTCATGAATTCGTCGGCACCGTCGCCGATTTCGGCGCGGCGGTCACCGAGTACAAGGTCGGCCAGCGCGTCTCGGGCGAAGGGCATATCGTCTGCGGTCACTGCCGCAACTGCCGCGCCGGACGAGGGCATCTATGCCGCAACACGCTGGGCGTCGGCGTCAATCGGCCCGGCGCCTTCGGYGAATACATGGCGATCCCGCAGCACAACGTCGTGCCGATCCCCGATGACGTGCCGGACGAGATCGCGGCAATCTTCGATCCACTGGGCAATGCGGTGCACACCGCACTGTCCTTCGACCTGGTCGGTGAAGACGTGCTGGTCACCGGCGCCGGTCCGATCGGCATCATGGGCGCGCTGGTGGCGCAGTGCGTCGGCGCGCGAAAAGTCGTCATCACCGATATCAATCYGGTCCGGCTGGAACTGGCGCGCAAGCTCGGCGTGCAGCATGTCGTCGACGCCTCGAAGGAAAAGCTGCGCGACGTCATGCCTTCGATCGGCATGAGCGAAGGGTTCGATGTCGGGCTGGAGATGTCGGGCGCCGCACCCGCCTTCCGCGACATGATCGACACCATGAACAATGGCGGCAAGATCGCCATTTTGGGCATCGCGCCCACCGGCTTCGAGATCGACTGGAACAAGGTCATCTTCAAGATGCTGCATCTRAAAGGCATCTATGGCCGCGAGATGTTCGAGACCTGGTACAAGATGATCGCGCTCGTTCAGGGGCCGCTGGACGTGTCGGGGCTGATCACGCACCGCATTGGGATCGACGATTTTCAGGTAGGGTTCGATGCGATGCGGAGCGGCAGCTCGGGCAAGGTGGTGATGGATTGGTAGGCGTTATGCCCCCGTCAAGCCTTGGTACTGCCAGCGCCACACCGTCAGACGTTCGTTTGGGATTGAATACTGTCGGATAGTGATGCTCGTTTAGCGTTCGACGAAGGGTCCAACCCCGCCTTCCTGATAAACTCGCACTCCRCACCGGAGATCAAATGGACGCAGAGGATTAACGTCATCGTTGTCAATGGTCAGCGCCTCGGCAATATGCTTGTCGGCGCTTCGCTCGAAGCAGCGCGGCGGTGATACAGGTGGTGCACAGGAACCCCTCGTGGACAGCTTCAATCCGAGTAAGTTGAGCCCTGTCGATAGCGCCCKGGCCCATCTGCTCTTGTTCAGTCACAAAAATCCCCCTTGGCCAGGTTGTTGATCGATCCTGCAGGCTCAGGGCAGCCGATCGTCCCGGAGAACTCGCTGCAGCTCCCGATCGGCATCGCGCTGGCGATCCGCCTCTAGRTAGACCTTAGAGAAGGCCTCCAATGGCCAACCATGTTTTATGCAGCTTTTATGCTGGCAGTCCAATCGGCCGYGCACTATCCGCTTTGGAAGACCGCGCCCAATCTCGGCGACCATAAGCCTGCGCTCGGCCAGTATCGCTGGAACCCGGTGCCGCTGTGGAGCGAGCCGGCCTGTTCAAGTCGCAAGCCCGACAAAAATGTGACGTAACGAACAGGCGGAATCGTGCATGAAAGCCAACATATTGAACTGAAAACCGCGTTTTTGAGCTGGCACAACTTTTGCGGTTTGAACTGCGACGTCCACTCAGGAACGGAGCCGTTCATGTCTCTACCGACGATTTCGCTTGAGAGTTTGGTCAGCACTAAATCCTTCGACCAGTTGCTGGCCACCGCGAAATCCGCCGGTTGCGCATCTTCATCCTGCGGCTCGTCCGCAAAGCCGGACGAGATGGACTCCGCTGTCTGGGAGAAGATCAAGGACCATCCATGCTATTCCGAAGAGGCGCACCATTATTTCGCGCGCATGCATGTGGCGGTCGCGCCAGCCTGCAACATCCAGTGCAACTACTGCAATCGCAAATATGACTGTGCCAATGAGAGCCGACCCGGGGTCGTCTCGGAAAAGCTGACTCCAGACCAGGCGCGACGCAAGGTGATCGCGGTGGCCAACGAAGTGCCCCAGTTCTCGGTGCTCGGGATCGCCGGGCCGGGCGACGCCTGTTACGACTGGAAGAAGACAAAGGCAACTTTCGAACGCGTCGCCACGGAAGTCCGCGACATCAAGCTGTGCATCTCCACCAACGGTCTCGCGTTGCCGGATCATGTTGCGGAGCTTGCTGACATGAATGTCGATCATGTGACAATCACCATCAACATGGTCGACCCCGAAATCGGCGCAAAGATCTATCCTTGGATCTTTTACAACCATCGCCGCCACACCGGCATCGACGCTGCCAGGATCCTGCACGAGCRGCAGATGTTGGGCCTGGAGATGCTGACCGCGCGCGGCATCCTCACCAAGATCAATTCGGTGATGATCCCCGGCGTCAACGGCGAACACCTGATCGAGGTCAATAAATGGGTAAAGGAGCGCGGCGCGTTCCTGCACAATGTCATGCCACTGATTTCCGACCCAGCGCACGGTACGCATTTCGGCCTGACCGGGCAGCGCGGCCCAACTGCGTTGGAACTGAAGACGCTTCAGGATCGCCTTGAAGGTGGCGTCAAGCTGATGCGCCATTGCCGGCAGTGCCGGGCCGACGCTGTCGGYCTGCTTGGYGAGGATCRTGGCCAGGAGTTCACGATCGACCAGATTTCGGACGACATCACCTACGACGCCAGCAAACGCAACGCCTATCGGGAGGTGGTCGCGCGCGAGCGCGGCGATCACGTGGCAGCCAAAAGCCAAGCGGTCGAGACGGTCAAGGCAACGGGTTCGGGCAAATCGCTCCACATCGCTGTGGCGACCAAGGGCGGCGGCCGGATCAACGAACATTTCGGCCATTCGAAGGAATTCCAGGTTTATGAGGTCTCTCACAGGGGGATCAGCTTCATCGGGCATCGCAAGGTCGAGCAGTATTGCCTCGGCGGCCGGGGCGCGGACGCCACCCTCGAAGGCGTCATAGCTGCGCTCAAAGGCATCGATATCGTGCTGTGCGCCAAGATCGGAGATTGCCCCAAGGATCAGCTCGCGGAAGCTGGAATCCGGGCAATGGATGTTTATGGCTACGACTACATCGAGACCGCTATCAGCGCGCTTTACGCCGCCGAGTTTGGGAGCGAACCACTGGCGGCGACGGCTTGAGCGTCTCGTCCCAACCGAATCAGGAGTTGAGAAATGGCCTTCAAGATCATCGCCTCGCAATGCACGCAATGCGGTGCCTGCGAGTTCGRATGTCCATCGAGCGCGATCAAATTCAAGGGCGAGATCTATGTGATCGATCCGAAGAAGTGCACCGAGTGCAAGGAGGCCTTCGACACCCAGCAATGYGCCTCGGTATGCCCGGTGCCGGGGACCTGCATTCCCGCCTAACCCACTCGGGTTAGCGGAACGGTCGGGGTCGCTTCCGGACCACGCCATGACCTCCTTTATTAACGAACTGAAGCCGCAAGGAAGGAAGAAAGGGGATGGGCCTCGGACGCGAACAGGAGGTCGAGATCCGCAAGCCTCCGCGATTTATGCCGGGCGAGCGGGTCCGTGCCACACGCCACATAAGGAATGACGGCACCTATCCCGGTAGGGAGATAGGCGCAAACCTCGTGCGGAAGGGCGATGAAGGCTATGTGCGCGACATCGGCACCTTTCTCCAGCAGTTCTACATCTATGCGGTCGAATGGTTCGATCGCGGCACCGTCGTTGGCATGCGCGCCTACGAACTGATCAGCCTCGACAAATCCGGGGATCCTTGTGCCGAAATCACTTGTGGTCACTAGAAAGGGAACAGGCCGATGAAGGTTATGATCCGCAAGACCGACGCCGGCCTATCGGCGTATGTGCCCAAGAAGGATCTCGAAGAGCCGATCATCGGCGTCGAGAATGAAGAGCTATGGGGAGGGTCTATAACGCTCAGGAACGGCTGGCGGCTCGTTCTGCCCGACCTTCCGCGAGATACACCTTTGCCGATCACYGTCGAGGCAAGAAAGATCTCCGACGAGGATTGATGCCGCAGGTCGGCACCTGAGAGCGTCAACGGGAACCGAGCAWGAATAAGATCCTCGCCTTGGGCCATCTCATGATCAACCGGGACAGTCATGCCGCCAAGCAGCTTAAACTGCTGAAGAAGGCTCTCTGCGCCGATGAGATCATCCCGTATCTGGGTCCCGACCTGCTTCGGCTTAGGTACGAGGAACCACCGGTACCGCACACGCCGCAAGCCGTTGCCGCAGCATTCAACGCGCGGGCGCCCGCTCCTTCCAAGATTCGAACCAATATGTGGTCGGTCGCCCAATTCATCGAGCAGCGCCGGCATCGGCGGACGCTCCAAGCCTGGATGGCTGAGATATTCGCAGGCCCAGTGGCGCCGACCGTTTTCCATGCCTGGCTCGCGACACTTCCCCTCTCGCTGATCGTCGATAGCTGGTACGATGGCGCCATGCGCGCGGCCTTCATAGACACCGGCCGCACTGATGTCGTCGAAATTCAAGGCGTCACGCGGGCGCACGCAGTTGGCGACGTTTGGACGAAAACGTACGATTTGTCTGGAACGGAACTCCAACCAGAATCGGCGGCAACGACAGTCCTCTATACCCCGCACGGCAGCATCAAGCCGGCGGCAAACTTCCTTATCGCAGATTCGGATTACGTCGAAGCGCTAACCGAAATCGATATCCAGACTCCGATCCCGCGCGCCGTGAAGGAGCGGYGCACCAAGCGCGGCTTCTTCTTCTTCGGCTGCCGGTTCGACGACCAAATGCTGCGCACCTACGCCAGACAGGTCATCAAGCGCTCAAGCGGCCCGCACTTCGCGGCTATTGAGTCGGCAACGCTGACCAAAAACGAACGCCGCTTCCTTGCAGCAAACGCAATCATGGTCATAGACATGCCGGCAGCCGAAGCCGCGGCTCAACTGGTTGGGACAGGCGTCTAGCAGATGACAACCAGCTTTGCATGTCCTGGGCATTTGACGTGGGAATCGTGCGCCTCAAGGCCCTCCAAACCGCCCAATATCACTGGAATGCACCCCCGAACAGTAAGGCTATCGGCGGCGTGACGAAGCCCGGGAATTCGCTCGCCAATGGAGAAGCGGCCGGTCCGGTCCAGGGCTTGAGYACGATCGCCCGCATTACCHGGATGAATTTGYGGCACTCCTGGCAGGTCACCGTGGCTATTGGTTCGACACTCGTTGCGGCATCGCTCCAATTGCTCATCCCCGAGCTCCTCGGCCAGGCCATAGACCAGACCCAGACAGCCATCGGCGGGGGTGTCAGCGGAGCGGCAGCGCAAGAGGGGCTGCGGACCTCGGCGCTGCTGCTGCTTGCCATTTGCGTGCTGCGCGGCCTCTTCACRCTGGCTCAAAACTATTTTGCCGAGGCGGTCGGACATCACGTCGCGTATGAACTGCGGGTCGCTTTTTATGAGAAGATCCAGCGGCTCAGCTTTTCTTTTCACGACCAGGCGCATTCAGCCGATCTGATCACGATCGGCATGCTCGATCTGGAAGGCGTGCGTGTGTACTTCTCTGCCGCTCTGGTTCGCGCCGTGCTGCTCGTCATGTTGATCGGGGTCGGCGCCCACATGCTGATCTCCATCAACCTGGTTCTTGGTCTCCTCGCGCTGAGCTTTGTGCCCTTCGTCGGATGGCGCTCATCAATCACACAGATCAAGCTGCGCGCCACCTGGCTTGACCTGCAGGAGAGGCTTTGCGACCTCAGCCGTGTAATGGAAGAAAATCTCACCGGCGTCCGGGTTGTCCGCGCGTTTTCAGCGCAGGCCTACGAGATGCTGAAGTTCGACCGCGCATCGAAGAGTGCGCTTGGCCTCATGCACGAACGGGCCGAGATTTACGTGCGCAATATTTCCGCGATGAATTTCTCGTTCTTTTTCGCCATGGGGTTGGTTCTGTGGATCGGCGGCAACAAAGTCATCSCAGGCGAAATCAGCGTCGGAAAACTTGCCACGTTCCTTACCTTTATGACGATCCTCCAGATGCCGGTTCGCCAGATAGGCTTGATTGTCGATGGCTTTGCCCGAGCCTCGACATGTGGTTCGCGCCTGTTCGGGTTACTTGACCTGGATATCCCGCTCAAGGACGCAGCAGACGCCAAACCGCTCGAAATCAGCGAGGGCACCTTGCGGTTCGACGATGTTTCATTCGCCTACCCGGACGAAGAGAACCGCCCAATTCTGAAGAATATCAGTTTTGAAGCCCGCAAGAGCGAAACCATTGCAATTGTAGGCCCGCCCGGCGCGGGCAAGTCGACGATTGCTCATCTGATCCCTCGTTTTTACGACGTCGCCAGCGGCGTCATCACGCTTGACGGTCAGGATATCCGCGAGGTCACCCTGGCGACGCTTCGCAGAGCCGTCGCGGTCGTGCAGCAGGATGCATTCATTTTCACCACGACGATCGAAAACAACATCGCCTATGGTGATCCCTGGGCCAACGCGCAGCGGATCGAGCGCGCGAGCGAGTCGGCTCAGCTTCACGATTATATTCTCCGGTTGCCGGCCGGTTACAAAACGGTGGTGCGTGAGCGCGRCATATCCCTGTCGGGCGGCCAGCGTCAGCGCCTAGCGATCGCTCGCACGATGATGCTGCGCCCGTCGGTCATCATATTCGACGACTCGACTGCCGCGATCGACGCCGCCACAGAAAAGCGCATTCGCTCCGCGATGCGGCACTTTGCCAAGGACCGCGTGACCATCATCATCGGCCACCGGCTGAGTTCGGTCATGCACGCCGACACAATCCTGTTTATCGAGAACGGCGAAATTATCGAGCGTGGCACTCATGGGGACCTTCTGGCGAAGGGCGGACGCTACAAGGCCCTCTACGATCTCCAAGCGCGCGCTTCTGATGACATTTTCCCCAACCAAGAGGGGGTGAGCTGATGCTCCAGGGTAGCGAAGTCGAGACGGAGCGCGACGATACCCGCGACGACCGGCGTCCGCCCCATGCGGCCGTCGGTTCCCATCGCATCGAAGAGGAGATGTTCGGGCAGGCGTTTGACAAGAATATTGTCCGACGCATTTGGGCGTTCGTGCGGCCCTACCGCACCAACTTGATAGTCTCGGTTGCCGCGATGTTGATCCTCACCGGCACGCAGCTTCTCGTCCCGCTGATCATCCGCTTTGCTATCGACCACGGCATGYAGCCGGGAAGCGGCGATCGTTCGACCCTGCTCGGAGCCGCCTGCGCCTTCCTTTTCACCATTTCGGTCAATTTCGGCGCCAGCTGCACGCAAGAGATCATGGTCTACAAAATGGCGGAGAAAGTTCTGTTCGATATTCGGCGCGCCACGTTCGGCCATCTGCAAGACGTGGCGCTTTCCTTTATGGACAAGACGGAGGTGGGACGGCTGATGTCGCGTCTGCAGGGCGACGTCAATTCCATGCAGGAATTCCTCGAAACCTCGGTGTTTTGCMTGGGCGACATCATTCTTGTCTTTGGCATCGTCTTCGTCATGCTGTGGCTCGATGTTCGCTTGGGGATCCTTACGTTTTCGCTGGTGCCTGTTCTCCTCATTGTGCGCATCTTCTGGCTGCCGCGCGCCCGCGGCGCCTTCATGGCTGCCAACGAGGCCAATTCGGTTTCCAACGGCGCGCTGGCCGAGGCCATTCATGGCGTAAGGGCAGTGCAGTCCCTGGACCGCCAGCAGGTCAATCTAACGCTCTATGACGACAAAGCCCGCGCCAATCTCAAGACAAACCTGGCCGTCGCCAAATACGGCCAGATCATGGTGCCGATCGTCGATAGCCTGACGGGCGTCGCCATGGCTGTCGTCATCGTTATCGGCGGCTCAATGGTGATGAGCGATCGCATCGATGTGGGTGTGATGGTCGCGTTCCTCTTCTACATCCAGCGCTTCTTCGATCCGATCCGCTCCCTCACCTTGCAATATTCGATCATGCAAAGGGCGATGGCGTCGGGAAAGCGACTGACCGACGTTCTTGACGTCAAGATTGAGGTCCAGGACAAACCGAATGCCACGGTGCTTTCGCCCGAGATGGACGGCTCGATCGAGTTCAAGAACGTTACTTTCGGATATGATCCCAAGCATCCGGTATTGAAGAACGTGTCGTTTCGGGTCAATCCCGGCGAAACCGTCGCCCTGGTGGGGCCGACCGGTTCAGGTAAATCCAGTGCGATGGCCCTGGTCCACCGCTTTTATGATGTTCAGGAGGGCCAGGTGCTGGTCGGCGGGTATGATGTGCGCGATCTCACCCAGAAATCACTTGGCGGTCAGATCGCCATGGTGCTCCRGGAGCCGTTCCTTTTTACCGGCACGGTTTTCGAGAACATCCGCTACCACAAGGCTGAAGCCACGCGGGAAGAGGTTATCGAGGCCGCTATGGCGGTCGGTGCGCACAGCTTCATTGTGCGCCTTCCTGGTGGCTACGATGCCGATCTGTGTGAAGGCRGCGGCAATCTCTCGCTGGGCCAGCGCCAGCTTATCAGCTTTGCCCGTGCGCTTGTCGCAAACACCAAGATTCTGGTACTCGACGAAGCAACCGCCAATATCGATAGCTATACGGAAATGCTGATTCAGGAGGCTATGGTCAGGCTCCTCGAAGGCCGCACTGGCCTCGTCATCGCCCATCGCCTTGCCACAGTCCGAGGCGCTGACCGCCTTATTGTTCTTCAGAATGGCAAAGTCGCCGAATCCGGAAAGCACGACCAGTTGATCGAAATGGGGGGTCTCTATTCCAAACTCTACAGGCTCAACCACGTCTCGTTCGACGACACGCCCGATGAGCAACTCGACACCTGCGAAGCAGCGGACTACAGATCTGAGGCGCGAAGTTCTGAGGAGCCAGCGCATTGGTGCAAGCGCTTTGYCGAACGGTGATACCCGACGCATTGCCGGCCTTGCACAAGCAGATCGAGCGCCTGTGCGATGTCGAGATCGCCCACCACACATGACGGGCGTTTGATTTTCACGAAAAAGGCTCGCGATAGATCCCGTGACTTTTGTCCAAGCCTCGCGGCGTCTCAGAAAAGCACGCGTCATGGACTTGCTGAAGCCCGACGAGGATCGCTTATCCATTGGTGTAGCATAGATCGCCGAAATCTGACGTGGCGTTAGCCTCATAGACGAAGACGAGAAACGCTGCGCGCTTGGCGCATAGCTGGCCCAAGATCTGCTCCATCGTTTTGAGCAAACGGGGCTTCCGGCGCCGCCTTATCTTGAGGCAAGTTATTGGTTTGCGGTTTGCTCAAGTCCTGTCGAAATGGGGCCGGAGCGGCATATCGTCATGTACGCTCACGGTTTGCCGTTCGATCTTGTGGTGAATTCTAGGCGGGCAGTCGCCACAGTGCAGGGCTTCAAGGCGCGCAACGATTTCGGCGTCATCTTGGGTCTGCCTGTTGTTGTGGCGAACATACTCGACCCAAGTTGGCACATGATAACATTCGGTCCACAGTTCGGGCTTTTCTAGGTCACGCAGCAGCGCCCATTGCCTGGCGCCATCTCGCAGTCGGGCTTTTCGCCATGATGCCATCACATTGAGAAATTCTGGAACGTCTTTCTGGTGAATGCGATAATCGACCATTATCATGATCGGACCGCTTCGTGGTCGCAGGTCAAGCTGCAGGGTTGGTTCGCAGAAGGTGTTGGTCGGATCGAGTTTGAGCGTTTCAAGATCCGGGAGACGCAAAATAACGCCGAGCAGTCCGCCAAATACAAGAACCAGGCTTGCGACGACCAAGGCTCCCGAAACGCCTTGCAGATCCGCTAACTGGCCCCAGACCCAGCTTCCCGCTGCCATGCCGCCATATGCGGCCGTCTGATAGAGAGAGAGGGCTCGTCCCACCACCCACCGAGGCGCCGAAAGCTGAACGGTGACGTTAAACAGCGAGAATGACTGGATCCATGCCGCACCGGCTGGCATGACGAGGAGGCAGCTCAGCCAAACGTGCTCGCTCCACGACAGAAGCAAGCAGCTGATCGCCAGTGTAAAGAACGCACCGCGAACGACCCATTCGTTGGAGAGAACTTCGCGGGCTCGTCCGATGAGGAGCGCGCCAAAGATCGCTCCCAGACCGAAAAAGCCAAGCATGACTCCGTAGGTGACCGCAGTGCCCTTAACCTGTTCGCGAACAACCAACGGCAGGAGAGCCAGAATGACGACTGCGGTGAGTCCGAAAATGAAACTCCGGCACATCAGWTTGAGAAGGTTTGGCGACATAAGCACATAGCGGAATCCTGCCGCCATCGCGCTTCCGAAAGCCTCCCGCGGCAGCRCTCGTCGCGCCGGTATAGTTTTCCAGCCTAAGAGGGCGGCGATCAGCGCGACATAGCAAAATACATTGAAGAGAAACGCGAAGGCTGCCCCGGCGGTCGCCACGATTATGCCGCCAATAGCCGGCCCGATGCTGCGCATGAGGTTGTAGCTCATGCCGTTGAGTGCAACTGCGCTTGGAAGGTCTTCGCGAGGCAGGATATCTCCCATTGAGGCTTGCYACGACGGATCGTGCAATGCCCAACCACAGCCGATCAGGAACGTGAGACCCAGAAGGGTGCAGGGTGTGATTTCCCCGGCGTAGGTCAAGAGCGCCAGGGACGCTGATACGCAAACCATCAGCAGTTGCGCCATTAGCATGATCCGGCGACGGTCAAAGTTATCCGCGAGTGCTCCGGCTGCAAGCGAGAAGATCATGTAGGGCAAGGTGGTCGATGCCTGTACGAGCGCCACCATTCCATGGGAGCTGGCAATACCCGTCATCAGCCACRCAGCCGCCACACMTTCAACTAGCGTCCCAAGATTCKAAATAAGGGCTGCCGACCACAGAGAACGGAATGTCTTGTGCTGAAAGGGTACGAGTGGAGATGTTCTCTTCGCCATTGTGGAAAGCTTCGGAATCGGCCGCGAGGCTGGATCTCTGCAGCTCATTCAATCACGGCCTCGCGGCTCAAGCCAAGCTGCCACGGTGAGTGCGCTGCTAACCCAGGCAGATAGTTGTGGGCAGAAGCTAAACCGCTGGCGAGGTCCAGCGTAATCATCTGCTGGCGAGTTCTTCATGCGCACTGAACTCGATCGAGATGCAGCCGTTTTTCAATTTCAAGAAGAGTTCCCGAGTTCCCCGACGGCAAGATGCGACATTTGATCCGATACTGCACCGCCCTGCAGCTTCGGACGCTCAAGCATTTCCGAGCCGAATGCACCCACTCCCGTAGCTTGCAGCCATTCTTCTGGCGCCGAGGCCTGCGCTCGGCCCGCTTGCGAACACTGGCTCGACCGGTGTCACTTGCTCGTCGAGGGACTTTTACGATAAAGCTCCGCGCGAACCAGGAAGCGCCAGGAGTCTCGAGCGGCGACTTCATTCTTTTATTCGTTTCTCATCAGGAAGGAACTATGAGGCGGCAAACGCGACCATTCACCGTGGAAGTCAAACAGAAGCGCCGTTATCAAAAAACCACCCGATCCATCTGGGGTGATTTTGACATCGCCGCGGCGATGGCCGAAACTTCAGAGGGACTCCAGAAGATTCAACCGTCAAATCGTCAGCTTGTTGACTCTACTGTCGTGGCCATTGATGCTGAACCTTTGCACAAACCGCAAATGGAGAATTTCATGGCAAATCGCATGGAAACCGAAACAGCAGTAATTCCTACCGAACCGGCAGCCGGAGCGGAGACGTCAAAATCGAGGGCAAGAACACCGCGGTCGAGAAAGCCAAACGCTGAGCCGAGCGCGCCTGGCCGCAAGAACGGCGCCAAGCCGACCTCCGCGACCACTGAAGCTCCGCCATCGGCACGGACAGGCCGCAAGGTCTACTCCGTAAGGGAGCGCGGCCAGAAGCTCGCTCAGATCGGGACGTCGATCGGCGGCGGCACCACTCTCAAGAGCGCGGTAAAGCAGGCCGGCATCTCGGAACAGACATATTATCTTTGGAAGAAAGCGGCGATGCCTGCAAGGGACAGCGACGAGCTGAAGGATCTTGTCGCGCTCGAGGAAGAAAACAAGCGGCTGAAGAGTCTRCTTGCGGATCGTCTGCGCAAGGAAAATGCGGAACTGAAGAAAAGGCTTGGGCTGGATTAATCCAGCCCCGAGCTTGCGGCTTTCTATATCGGCGCGCTGCCAGGCGATGCCGTGCTGTCTTTTGCTTCGTTGCGGTGAAAGACCGGTTTGGGCGACTGGGTTCGCCGTTCATCGGCGGCCGCCAGAACGATCGAAATTTGTCGACGCGGCCAATTCTGCGGCATAGACCGGTGATCGATCCAGTTCCTCCCGAGGATGAATTGCCGCCTTTTCCTCTTGAAGCGTCATCGGGCTGACAACACATTCTGCAATGGTCGGCGGGTTGTCGATGAGGTCCGCCTCGCAAGTGGCCGTTCAGCAGGGTTGGGAGGAAACGAAATGAAGGCGCAGGTCTTCGGCAGTCCTATTTTCGTGAAGCGTGCCGCCTATGTCGTGCAAGAGATTGCGAACCTCGAGGACGCCATCGATTTTCTCGATGAGTGGCCCGAAGATCRCAGGGACCTGATCCACGAGACTGCCCTTAAAGCATGTTGTGACGCTTACGATGGGAACAAGCCCTTAAGCGCAGCCCGCGCTGCCTTTTACGGCTTTGCGAAACGGGCCGCCATATTGGAAGATCCAACCTCGGCGATGCAGTGGATTGCCGCCTGCAAGACGGGCAGTGGCAAACGGTCTGTGTGAACAGCGATGTTGAGCGAGGGGCTGTAACGTGGGGCAATGTGGTCCCGTGGAGTATCGCGTCCCCAGAAACCAGTTCTAATCATCGTCCGGAAACGGCGTCCGACCTAGGCAGACATAGCGATAGAATYCCACGTCGGCCACGCGCTGYAAGCCTATGGTCGGCAGCGCGCTAGTTGCTGGTAAGACGCCGCKGGCGACTCCTTCGAGCCGCCCTACGCCACGGGTTCATGGTCAGTCAAATCGGGTCATGATTTCAGAATGAATCGTCACTGCAGTGTATAGAGACGCTTCCAATGGCAAATCCCCAAACGCGAGCTGGCAAAGAAGATAGTTGGCCCCAGCAACTTCCAACTGACCAAGAAGAGCGTCCCGCACAAAAGCTGCCRTTCCCGCTATGCACAGTTCACTTTCAATCGCTGCTTCGAAGGTCAGCGGCAGGTTTGGTGGAGTCGGAATGCCATTGAGGTCGTAAAGAAACTTGACGCTCTTGAGCCATGTTTCATAAGCAGGTGCCGCGATCGAATAGGCATGTGTGTCAGAACGCCCAATCACGATCATGYGCACCAATCCTAGCAATGGCGACGGATTACCTTTGTCAGTGGTTTCCTCCCGCTTGGCGCGGAAGGCGTCGGTAACTTTGCGAACGGAGGAGCTATGTCCCACGCACGCGAGGTTTGCGCCGTTCGCGGCGGCCCAACCTGCCGACTCGGGTCGATTGGTGGCGACCCATGTCGGAGGACGCGGGCGCTGACGGGGTCTCAGCGTCAAGGGAACGCTATTCAGCTCAAAGTGACGGCCTCGATAGGATAACTTCCCGCCTTTCATGGCGGCGATTACGATTTCGCTGGCTTCCAAATAACGGCCCGGCACTGCGTCCGCGCCAATCCCAAAATAACCTAATTCGGCCGCGAGTGAGYCTCGCCCTATGCCGAGCTCCACCCTGCCACCACTCAATTGGTYGAGCATACAGATCTCTTCGAACGCCCGAAGCGGATGGTAAAGGGTAAGGAGCATCACCAGCGGACCCACTCRCAGTTGGCGGGTGCGCTGTGCGACGCTCGATAAGAAGAGATTTGGTGACGCACCTCTCCCATGGGCGGTGYAGTGGTGCTCTGCAAGATGATATGCATAAAAGCCGAGGTGATCGCAGGCCTCCGCCAGCTTGAGGCGATCGGCGTATTGTAGGCCGATGTCGCGACCGTCCTCATCCAAGTGATCGAAGATTCCGAAGGTCGGCTTCCAAGGCAAGACGTTGTTCACTCTATTGTCTCCGGCGTTTTGACGCAGAATGTCCTTGCTTCGGACCGGGCTCGAAGCGATCAGAGCAACGACATATTTCTGCGAAGCAACCGCTTTCCGCGCGATATAAAAATGTTTTTTACAGGCGACTGAATTCTCGTTACTGCTTCGGTCTTCCCAGAATTTCGGAAGCCTCAGACAACAGTATGTCCATTTGTTCTCTTGTGCCTATGCTTACTCTTATATGTTTTTTCAAAAATGACTCTGGAAACGCGGCGACTAGTACTTTCCGCCGCTTCAACGCTTTTTGCCACCACYTACCGTCTTGTCCTGCCGGCACGCGGGCCAGCAAGAAATTTGCATGCGAAGGCGTTACGGAAAATCCCAGTTGCGAGAGCGCGACGGATACGCGCTCCCGTTCCTGCTTGATGTGTCTGTGGTTCTCTTCATAGGCGTCGCGATGCGCAAGGATGCTGACGCCAACCGCATGGCCGATCACGTTCATGTTGAAAACATTTTGGATGTTGCGCAACCGTCCAATGATTTCGGGATGACCAAATCCAAAGCCGATACGGATACCGGCGGCGGCGTAGCTTTTTGAAAATGTCCGCAGGAGCAGAATATTGGGATAATGATCGATAAGGCGCAGGCCATTATCCGGAGCGAAGTCGACATAGGCCTCATCCAGAACAATCAGGCGATCCGAYTGCGCCGCGAGGCGTTCGATATCGGCCACCGAAACGAATGTTCCAGTTGGATTGTTCGGGTTAGCTAGAAGAATGAACTTGGCGCCTTCTGCGGGACCAGAGAGCAATTCTTCTACCGGCAGGACATCAGATTGACCGCATCCGAATTCAAGAATTTGARCCCCCTGCAACATGGCGAGTTTGCGGTTGAACGAAAAGCCTGGCGATAGCATCGCCACGCTGTCGCCAGGGGCGAGGAAGGCTCTGTAGATGAGTCCCAGCAGTTCGGATGATCCGTTTCCGGCAATCACTTGATCCTTGGTGAGGTCGTAGGCATCAGCCGCCGCTTCTCTCAAGCCGATGTTGTCGTGTTCTGGATATAGATACTGCTGCTCGAGGGCGGCAATTGCACTTTGCATTACGACTTCCGGCATCGGAAATGGATTCTCGGTCGTATGCAACCGGACGCAGCTATCGTCCAATGAATGGCGATCGGAGGGCAAAGGCTTTAGTTCCCCTGGCACCTGCGAAAACGACGAAAGCACGCTTTTTAGTTTTGTTCCCGACATATCCTCTCCAGTTGACATGAGGGCTCAATCATCCGCCCTCAACTTTCTAGTGTTTTGCTCCCCGCCAATTTCGCTACCTCCAATTTATAAGTTGAAATGTCACATTTTATCTGAGGTAATTCAAAACCCGATTACCTCGTATAAGAAAAATTCTTTTTCTTCTATTGTTAGCAAAATTGTGCCATCGACTTCATCTTGATCCGCGCGATTGTTTTAAAGGTGGCACGATGATACCGTCTGTTTCTAAGGCCATGCTTCGCTTACGCATGCCTCGCCATTTGTTCATCGACAAATTGGAGGCTGGTTGCGAACCGGCGTTTAACTGCGCCAGATTGCTTTTCAACGACGGCTAATGCGGCGCCACAGTATTTCTACCGCTCGCGCCAATAGCCGGCCAGGACCTCCCGATCCTCGTACTGGATTTCCGGGGTCGACTCGTTTGAATCTCTATGATCGACACGGTGCCGGTGAAGGGTGTTCCACGCAAAAAACTCGGCGCACATTGATGAACGTTGTTTGCTCAAGCGCGATTGGTCTGCCGTCAGCGCGTTTGTTTTCATCAATCCGTGAGTCCTCGCTTGGTGTCTGCGGCTCGCCCGTGCTGTGGTGGTGAGCGATCCGGCGACGAGACGAGTCGCAACGAGGCGGCCTCACTTGGCGGCTGCGGGACGGGTGGCTGGCCGGCCAATGTCTCGGCAAGATGATGYCCTGCAAACGCGGCTTCCAACTGCGCCTGATCCAATTCGCCTTCCCAACGGGCGACTACGAGCGTTGCCACGGCATTGCCGATGATGTTCGTAAGGGCCCGGCACTCGGACATGAAGCGGTCGATGCCGAGGATCAATGCCATGCCAGCCACCGGAACGGACGACACCGCAGAAAGAGTAGCGGCCAGTGTGACGAATCCGGCGCCGGTAACCCCCGCCGCCCCCTTAGAGGAAAGCATAGCAACGAGCAGCAATAGGATCTGATCGCCGATCGAGAGATCCGTATTCGTCGCCTGGGCGATAAACAGGGCCGCGAGCGTCATATAGATGTTGGTGCCGTCCAGATTGAAGGAATATCCCGTCGGAATGACCAGACCCACGACTGAACGCTTGGCGCCAGCCTTCTCCATCTTCTCCATGAGAGTGGGCAGCGCGGCCTCCGAGGAGGACGTTCCAAGAACCAATAGGAGCTCTTCCTTGATGTACCGGATGAGAGAAACGATCGAGAAGCCATTGAAACGGCAGACTGCGCCGAGAACGACAAACACAAAGAGAAAGGCCGTGAGGTAGAACGTCCCGACAAGCATCGCGAGATTGACGACGGAGCCGATGCCGTACTTGCCGATTGTGAATGCCATGGCGCCGAACGCGCCGATCGGGGCAGCCTTCATCAGGATCCCAACGAGTGCAAAGATCGGCACGGTGAGAGCCTGGAGCAAGGAAGTGATCGGCTTGCCCATCTCTCCAACCATCGCGAGCGCAATGCCAAACAGGACCGAGAAGAAAAGGACCTGAAGGATGTCGCCATCTGYAAAGGCCGCCACAATCGTGGTCGGAATGATGTTCATCAGAAAGCCCGTCACGGACTGCTCGTGGGCCTTTGCGGCATAGGGATTGACGGCTTGGATATCGAGCGAGGCCGGATCAATGTTGAGGCCGGCGCCTGGTTGAACGACATTGGACACGATGAGGCCGACGATCAGTGCCAGCGTCGAGAAGGTGAGGAAATAGACCATCGCCTTGCTGGCTACCCGGCCGACCTTTTGAAGGCTGTGCATCTCCGCGATGCCGGTCGCGAYGGTCAGAAAGATCACCGGTGCGATGATCATCTTGACGAGCTTGATGAAGGCGTCACCAAGCGGCTTCATGTTTTCGCCGATTTCGGGGTTGAAATGGCCGAGCACGACGCCCAGGCCGATGGCGGCAATCACCTGTACATAAAGCCGTGCATAGAAAGGCTTGCGAGGCGCGACATTTGCGTTGGGGCCTTTTGGGGTCAACATAAATCTCTCTCCCAGACCGGATCTCGGCACTGCCTCTCCTCCCCGGGTTATTCCCGGCCGCTGCGCTCCGGTCGAACGCTGCTGCGCTGTTCGTCGCAAGACATATGCCAAACGGATAGGCCGAGCGGATCGCGCAATTTCGGATGTTTTCAGGGAGGTTGAGCCCCATCCACTTGTGTGAATTTCCGCACTGGGCGGTTCCATTTGGCGAAATCCAGCACTAAGGTGGCGAACGCGGTAGTAAACGACGGCATCAGCGAGGGTGGCTTGCATAAGGCCCCGTTCAACTTCCCTGGCAGACTGGGCACCGGCAGATTTCTCTGGCTTGCGGTTTTGTTTGCACTTMTTGGTGCCGGGCTCGGCTTTTTTGTTCTTGYAGCCGGCCGTATTGCCGGCACCAAAGCTGCGTCAGACCTACGCGATCGTGCTCTTGCCGCGCGCCCACTTGCAGCCGACACTTTGAAAGGAGATGTCGAGAAGCAGCGATTGATTCCGCGCGTCTTGGCTCGTGACGGTGCGGTCCAGGAGATACTTCGCAGTCCGGGCACTGGTGGGGAAGCTGCCCTGGATGAAAAGCTTCGAGCCATCGCGCACGAGGCCGCCTCTTCGGTCATCTACGTCATCAACAGTGAGGGGACGGCGGTTGCTGCGAGCAATGCCGGCGAGCCCACCAGTTTTGTCGGCCGCGATTACCGTTTCCGTCATTACTTCGTTGAAGCCATGGCGACCGGCATGGCCACGCAATACGCACTTGGTACCGTTAGCAAGCGCCCAGGCCTCTTCTTGTCGAGCCGGATCGATGGACCGGAGGGGCCACTCGGCGTCGTCGTCGTGAAGGTCGAGCTCGACCGTGTGGAGTCGAGCTGGCGCAAGAGCGGGTTCGTGGTCTTCACGAGCGACGAGCGGGGCGTCGTCCTTTCAACGAGCGTGCCTCAATGGCGTTTTGGCGCTCTCTCGCCGCTTTCCAAAAAAGAGGCAAAAATCGCGCGCGATCATCTGCAGCTGCCTGGCGCGGCGTTCGAGCCAGTTCCGCTTTCGCACCGCGGCGGCAACCTGGTCACCGCAAGTACCGTCGACAAGGAAGCCGGCTTTGTCACGGTTTCGCAGGATCTCGGCAAAGTGGTCCCAGGTTGGCGGCTGTCACTGCTCATTCCTGCCGATGCAGAGATTTCCGCAGCGATGATGACAGCCCGCGCGACAGCACTGCTTGCCCTCGTGCTCGTGGCATTTGYGGTTGCCGTTATTGTTCGACGGCGCCGGGCGATCCGACAACGACAGCAGGCGCTTGCGCACATGAACGCGGAACTGGAACATCGCGTCAACTTGCGTACGGCAGAGCTCCGCCGCTCGAACGAAGCGCTCGCAGCTCAGATAGCCGAGCGCGAGAATGCCGAGGCAAGGGTGCGCCGGTTATGTGAAGAACTCTCTCAGGCAAATCGCCTGTCAATTCTTGGACAGATCGCAGCCGGAGTTGCTCACGAGATTAACCAGCCGGTCACAGCAATTCGCACCTATGCCGAAAATGCATCGCGTCTTCTGCGGGGCGACAGGCCGCAAGAAACCGCCAGGAATTTGAAATCGATCATCGCTATAACGGGACGTATCGGGGCGATCACCGAAACGCTGCGGTCGTTCTCTCGCCGCGCAACCGGTTCCGTGGGGCCAATATCTGCGGAGGACGCGATCGACGGGGCGCTTTCGTTGCTTTCGGGCCGAATCCGCGAATCTGGAGTGACGATCGAACGGCAACGGACAGATCCGTCTCCGACGGTGGTGGCAAGTTGCGTTCGGCTGGAGCAAATCCTGGTCAATCTCTTGCAGAATTCGCTCGATGCCCTGAAGGGCCTGCCGGAGCCGCGGATCGAGATAGCACTTGCTCAGAACAAGGAAACAGTCACCATTTCGGTTCGAGACAACGGTGCCGGCCTCGCCCCTGAAATTCGCAAGAGCCTCTTCATGCCATTTACCACAAGCAAGGAAAAGGGGCTCGGCCTGGGCCTGCTTATTTCAGAGGAAATYGCCCGCGAGCTCGGCGGCTCGTTGCGACTCGATGCCAGCGACGAGAGGGGTACTTCCTTCACCATCGAATTGAGGCGTGCCGAATGAGTGGCGAAAA
>NZ_MDDT01000050.1:0-5208 GCF_001854815.1 Mesorhizobium sp. LCM 4576 | reverse complement strand
GTCCCGTCGTCAGCGACATCCGCATGCCCAGAATGAACGGGCTTCAGCTCTTTGACCGGGTGAAAGCAATCGATCCGGACATCCCTTTTGTCCTCATCACTGGGCACGGYGACGTCGAACTCGCCGTTGCCGCCATCAAGGACGGCGCTTACGATTTCATCTCCAAGCCATATGACACCGAACGGCTTTTGGTGACGCTGAATCGCGCTTCCGAAAACCGGCACCTGGTCCTGGAAAACAGGCGCCTCAGGGATGCGGTCGTCCGATCCGCGGGCGATATGCCTCTCCTAGGGAACGCGCCGAGTATGACATGGCTGCGAGAAACGATTCGACAGATCGCCGATACGGATGTTGACGTCCTTGTGGAGGGTGAAACCGGCACGGGTAAGGAGGTGGTCGCGGATTTGCTTCACCGCTGGAGCAGACGAAGCACCAAGCCATTCGTGGCTTTGAACTGTGGGGCGCTGCCCGAAAGTGTCATCGAAAGCGAACTTTTCGGCCACGAAGCAGGCGCTTTTACCGGTGCGCACAGGCGCAGGATCGGTCGCCTCGAATACGCGAATGGCGGCACGCTATTCCTCGACGAAATTGAGTCGATGTCGCCTGCACTCCAGATAAAACTGCTAAGGGTACTCGAAACCCGCCAGGTCACGCCACTCGGAACCAACGAAACCCGCAGCATCAATGTTCGTGTCGTAGCTGCGACAAAGGTTGATCTGAGCGATCCGGCCGCCCGCGGTGACTTCAGGGAAGATCTATATTTCCGTCTGAACGTCGTGACGGTCAATATTCCGCCTCTTCGCGAGCGGCGTGAGGACATCCCGATCCTCTTTGCGCATTTCCTGGAACGAGCGTGCAAACGCTTCGGCAAGCCAGAGTGGGAGATAACCGCGGCCGCGCGTAATCATCTGATGGGCCATGATTGGCCCGGCAATGTCCGCGAACTCGCGCATTTCGCGGATCGGGTTGCATTGGGACTTGAAGGGGCGCGGAATTCGCTCCCTGGAAAAAGAGGCGATGAATTAAGTCTCTCTCTTTCCGAAAAGGTTAGTCTTTATGAGGCGGCCGTTATCCGYAACGCATTGCGGGAATGCGATGGCGACGTGAGGAGGACGACCGAGTTTCTGCAGGTGCCCCGCAAAACCTTCTACGACAAGCTGAAACGCTATGGAATAATTCCGGGCGTGTATCGAAGCAGCCGCGATTGTTCGAAATCTTCTTGAACTCGCCCGTCGCCGAAAGGCTGCTATGGTATGTGGGCGCCGGGAAAGTTAAGCTGCTTGCGCCCAACAAAACACTTGCCGGTGCGGATACGTCAGGGGCGCGCTTTGACGGATCGTCTCGTGAGACGGGGGCGCCTGATGATCGGGCAGTTTGGGGGATCAATCCCTTTTGGCTCCGAGACCTGAAAGACCTCGTGCTGCATATCTGTTCTTTCGGTCGATGCGTGATCAGCAGTTGCGTCGAACTGCCAACGAGCATAATCGCCGAATCCGGCCAAGAAGGAGTCTACTGCGACATCGCCGGCATCAACGCAGACTGACATATTCTGTCAAATTCCGTGACCCGTCCTCTATGTTCCCCATGACTTCCTGTTAGACTCGAATCATGACCAAGCGCCCCACAATTGCAGATCTCGCCCGCGAAGCCGGGGTTAGCGTAGCGACCGTCGATCGGGTTTTGAACGGCCGTCGACTGGTGAGGGAACAGACCGCACGACGGGTCTGCGAGGTGGCCCGCGCCATCGGCTACAACGCAGCTGGTCTGATGCAGCAGCGCGCGCAGCGGATTTTGCCGGAGTACCGATTAGGCTTTATTCTCAGAATGCCGGCCGAGCATTTCTATCAGGATTTCGCGCGAGAGATCAAAGCTGCTGTCAGCGCGGCACAGTCCTTCCGGGGCGTTCCAGTCGTTGAATTCGCGCCGTCGCATAGGCCTGGCGACCTGGTCGAGCTGCTCGAGGACATGGGTGAACGCTGCCACGCGATCGCGATGATGGCACCGGATCATCCAACCGTCACGGCAGCTGTCGAAGAACTCAAATCGAACGGAACCCCGGTTTTTTCGCTGCTTTCCGATTTTGCCGCCGGCGTGCGCGAGGGCTATCTGGGCCTCAACAACCGCAAGGTTGGACGGACTGCCGCCTGGATGTTTTCCAAGGTTGCAAAAAGGCCGGGCAAGGTGGCGGTCTTGGTCGTCAGCCATCGTTTTCAGGGTCCCGAATTGCGAGAAGCCGGCTTTCGGTCATACTTTCGTGAGAAAGCGCCGATGTTCGAGGTGCTGKACAYGCGCTTGAACGTCGATACGCGGCAAACCACGTACGAGGCCACTCGCGATATCATACAAAGCGAATCCGAACTTGTCGGCTTGTATGTCGCCGGCGGCGGCACGGAGGGCGCCATCGCTGCACTCCGGGAAGAGGGCGATGGTCGGGATCTCCTGGCGATCGTCAACGAGATCACGCCAGAGTCGCGAGCAGCACTCGCGGACGACATCATTACGATGGCGGTTGCCACGCCCCTGCGCCTGCTTTGCCAGGAGTTGGTGACGCTGATGGCCAGGGCAATCGAGACAGGCACTGCAGAGACGCCATGGCAGACGTTCTTGCCGTTTGAGATTTATCTGCCGGAAAACATTTGAGGCGAGATTCGCTTTCTTTGAGCGGTTCGCTCACGACAGAGCATAACAAATTCCACCATGTCTCATCACCGGAAAACGTTCATCAGACTCAGCTCCCGTGTTCTTCTCGTACGGGTCTCGACGTGGCCTCTGGATGAAACTGGAGAGYCGCATAACTGCGCTACCACACGCCATTATCAGGCTGATGTGAGGAGCTGACCCACAAAGCCCACGACGATAATGATTGTCTGGAAATCAGAAAGACGATCCCCAATCCGCGATTCGGCGGGTGGGTGGTCGACTGCATACAACAATAGATGATTGAATGTGCAACAGCCAAGGCAATCACTTCTGCCATGGTGAGAGAAAAAGTTGCCCTTCAATCGTGATGCAGCTACCCCTCGATCCACGGTGTGGATGATTTCCATCGAAACAATTGATTTTTCGAATTTTCTGAATTGGGGCAAATCTCGATCTGACTGGTTTCAAAGCACGTCGAGCACACGTATGCAAATGGCGCTCGTTGGCATTGAAGTGACGTCCAGACTTCGGAATTCGGTGACGCGAGGGAATCAACCGATAGGATGAAATCACGGTTGTCTTCGTCACTGCCGTGGCACTCTCATTTTAGCAAAAGTCACCTCTATATCAGGTAGTCCATGCCGCGATATTTGCGAACCGATATTCAGGCCTTGCGAGGCTTGGCCGTTCTTCTGGTTGTTCTTTATCACGCCCGTCTTGGGCCGGGTGCCGCAGGTTATCTTGGCGTTGACGTTTTTTTCGTCATTTCGGGGTTCCTGATCACGGGCCTCGTCAGGACGCATGTTGAGCAATCACGGTTCAGTTTTTGGGATTTCTACTACCGGCGTGCCAAACGCCTGTTGCCGGCGGCCTATTTCGTCATCGCGGTCACGACGATCGCTGCGCCTTTCTTCCTGTCGGAGGTGGAGCTGAAAGGGTTCCAAAACCAGGTTCTCGGGGCCCTCACATTCACTGCCAATATCGTTCTCTGGTTTCAGTCCGACTACTTCGGTAGCGCGGCCGAAACGAAGCCCCTCCTGCATTTCTGGTCGCTGGCTATCGAGGAGCAGTTTTATTTGCTCCTCCCTGCCTTCTTGGCCTTGGCTCCGAGGAGATGGTGGCTGACCGGTGTAGGCGTGCTCCTCGTTGCCAGCTTCTCGCTATGTCTTTATTTAGCCTCCCGCGATCCATCCGCCGCATTTTTTCTTTTGCCGGCCCGATTTTGGGAAATGGCCCTGGGTTCATTCGGTGCCTTGCTTCCCATCAGCCCCAACGTGGCTGCCAAGCTTTCGAAGCTGCGCCTACCGGCGCTCACATTGCTTCTCTTTATTGCCGTTGTCCCCATTGGTTCCCCTCATCCGGCCGCGGGTGCGGCTGTGGTTTGTCTCGCAACGCTGGTCCTCCTGCTTGCACCCAGTAAAGATAATGTGGCGGTTCGAGGCATGGCGAGGATAGGAGACGTCTCGTACTCGCTCTATCTGATCCATTGGCCGGTGCTCGGCTTTGTCCGGGCCGCTTGGCTCGCAGATACACCTGCCCTTGCGATCTATGCGGCAGTTGCTTTCTCATTTGTCGCGAGCTGGGTTCTTCACCGTTTCGTGGAGGAGCCGTTCCGGCGCGGCTATGCGACGTCCCGTTTACGGCTGTCTTCGGGTCTCCTCGCTGTATCGGTTCTGCTCGGCTTGTCGCCCTCGCTTGCCATTGCGGCGACCCAAAGCAACATTGACTTTGCCTATATCCGACGGATCAACGAGGGTTTGGGACCGGCGTGTGATTTCAGGCCCGGATCGCCTCCTCAGGAAATCCCTCGCAACTGCGAAACGACCGACAAGCCCGAGTTGCTGGTCTGGGGTGATTCATTTGCCATGGCGGTGGTTCCCGGCTTGGCCARGACAATCGGAGAAACGGGACTGGCTCAGCTCACGATGAGCGCGTGCCTGCCTGCTGTCGGAATAGCCGGTTTCTCAAAGCCGTCGACAGCGTCGCCCTATTCCCGCGCCTTCGGCGAGAGCTGTATTCGCTTCAATGACAGCGTTTTGCGTATCTTGAAAGCTCGGCCCGAAATAAAGACCGTTGTCATTTCAAGCCCGTTTGGCGTCGCGGCGCCGGATCAATTCATGCTGCTTAAGAGGACCAAAGGTACTTTCACCGAGGTCAATCTTTCCATTGAAGAGGCCGTTGATGGCATCAAGGCTCTCGTCGAAGCCGTTCGCGCCCTGGGCAAGCGAGTGGTCGTTCTTGCTCCTCCACCGGTTGGGAACATCGACATCGGTGATTGTCTTGAGAGGAAGGCACGTGGAATTGTTATTGTCGGGCGTTACAGCGACTGTAAAATATACGTCGCACAATACCGCAGAAGTCAGTCCAGCACTCTTGAGCTCTTGAATCAAGTGGCCTTGAAGGCTGGCGTAGAGGTCATTTCTTATCACGACTTTCTGTGCGACGGCACAGCATGCAAGACGGAGATCGATGGCAAATTTCTTTACCGGGACAGCGGTCACCTTTCCTATGATGGATCAGAGATAATCGCTCGCCGGACAAGACTTGCCGAGAGGCTGGTTGCGGCTG
>NZ_MDDT01000049.1:0-64332 GCF_001854815.1 Mesorhizobium sp. LCM 4576 | reverse complement strand
GCCCGTCACAGCGACGTTTTGGGCAACCGGCCTCGGGAGTGGGGAAGGGAACTCGCGACCGACCCTGCTGACATTTTTGCGCGTGTGATACATTGGRCGTCCCTGGGCAAGTGTGTCTATCGCCCAGCGAAGCGCAAAGCCCATCAGGTCGGATGGGGGAAGTAGGAGTGTCGATAAGAAAATGAGCATTTATGAAGAAGTTTGAGTTTGTGAATGAAGCAGCGAAGAAAGCCTTTCAGGAACTGCCAAAAGATATAAAGAAGCAATTTGGTGCCGATCTGCAGGCCGTTCAAAATGGAGAACGCCCCTTCTCGGAACGCACGAATATAAAAGAAGGCGTTGGACCTAGCGCAATCGAACTAATCGAAAATGGAAGCCCTGCTATCGAGCGGTTTACTGTGCAAAATACGAGAACACGGTTTTCGTTCTGCATGCCTTCACCAAGACAACTAATGGCGTTGACAGGAAGGCGATGAAAACGGCGAAAGCGCGTTACAAAGAAATGCTCAAGATTATCAAGGAACGGAAGCAGGGAGGTCGCTAGGCGGCCTCCAACACCTTGCAGATCACCTTGTGATTTGCGTCGACCGACGGCTTCAGCCGGAGGTTCAACAATCAATCTCACGTCGGCATAGTCGGCGGATCRACGGGAGGGGATCATAGGAATTYCCCTCCTTGCGCACGATGCTCGAAGCAAAACCAGTGCGACCATAGCTGCAGCTCCGTAGATGTGGTGGCTGAGGGATAGCAACGTCTCGCGACTCGCGAATCTTTATGCGCTTTGTTATGAAGCGGCTGGGCGGCCCGATAGGTCGGACGTGGGGACATGCATTTCACGCAGGATCAGCTGCAGGCGATAGCCGATGCTTTGGGGGACACATCGGCAGGGCTTACGGGTTCCGAGGTCGGCTTCCTGCTACGAACGTGCGAGATCAGGGACACAGATCCTTCAATCACCAAGAGACACCGTCTCTACAACGCGTTCGCCCACGAGCAGAACACGCGAGGGGACCGCATCCGCATTCTTGGGTTCATCCGGAAAGCGATGAAGCCAACGCGGTTCGTGCGGGAGCCTGAACGCTTCGAGCCAATGAGGGCGAACGTCAACCGCGCTCTGGCCTTCGCCGGAATATCTATCGACGCGGCCGGAAAGCTGGGACCTGCGGCCAAGGYCGCGACGCTGGGCGAAGCCGAACGCAGAGCTAAGGAACTTCGAGCCGATCTGCTGTCGCGCGGGGTACATTCCGACGTGCTTTCCTTCTGCAGGCAAGAACTCCTGCACGACAATTATTTCCACGCCGTCCTCGAGGCCGCAAAGAGCGTTGCCGACAAGCTCAGGAAGCGGACCGGGTTGCTCGACGACGGCGCCGTTCTAGTCGACCACGTCTTCGGCGGCCAGAAGCCGATGCTTGCAATCAACTCGCTGGAGACGAAAAGCGAGCAGGACGAGCAGAAAGGATTCGTGAACCTGCTGAAGGGCACATTCGGAATGTTTCGGAATCCTACGGCGCACGAGGCGAAGGTGAACTGGGCCATGTCGAAGGAAGATGCAGAAGACTTGCTTTCGCTCGTGTCGCTCATCCACCGAAGGATCGACAAGGCGACAATGCCGCCCCGCGCTTGAAGCCAGTTCAGACATCTTCGCAGCAGTGCGGTACCCCCGAGTTGGCGCGCGGTAAGCTGGGTCAGGAGCAGGTGCTGCTCTCATGGACGTTTATTTCGATGGGAGTCGCGCCTAGGCGCTCCAACAACTTCAGCCGGGCCTCGATCGTCGCTCTCCAAGCCCATGCCAACAAACGCCAGGAAAAAGCCGTCGCCCGGATACTTCCGGGGAGGTATCGACGGCTTTAAAGGCGGCCTCAGCGCGGAGAATTATATCGCCATCACCCAGGCATCCCGCGCCACGGCGACAAGGGTCCTGCAGGATCTGGCTGCCAAGGTGCGCTGACAAGAACTGGTGAACTCCGACATACACGTTACATACTGAACATTCGTGACAATCGTGCGTATATCCCATCAGCGAATGACTAAGCCTGTACCACCGCGCGGCGGTCRAGCGACTGCGACAGCACGGCCACGGCGACGGCCAGCAGCGCGAGCGCGGCGCCCACCAGCGGGAGGTTCGCGTAGGATACGCCCCAGGAGATGRCAAGGCCGCCGATCCAGGCGCCGCCGGCATTGCCGACATTGAAGGCGCCCTGGTTGAGCGTGGCGGCAAGGTTCGGTCCTTCGGCAGCCGCCTCGACGACGCGTATCTGTAGCGGCGGCACGACGATGAAGATCAGCATGCCCCACAGGAAGACGATGGCCACGGCTACCGCGGCAATCGCACCGAGCTTGGTAAAGACGACAAACAGCACGRCCATGGCAAGCAGCGTGGCGATCACCGTCGGCATYAGCTTCCAGTCCGCCAGYCYGCCGCCGATGATGTTGCCGATGGTCATGCCGGCGCCGAACAGGAGCAGCACCCAGGTGATGGTCGCCCTAGACAGGCCGGAGACGTCGGTGAGGTAAGGCTTGATGTAGGTGAACACCGCGAACAGGCTGGCGGAGGCGAGCGAGGCGATCAGCATCGCTAGCCAGACCTGCAGCTTGCCGAGCACGCGCAGTTCGCCCACCAGGCCGCCGCCGCTCGGCTCCGCGACGTCCGAAGGCACCAGCCAGGTGATGGCCGCGACCGAGATGAGACCGATGCCGACAACGGCGAGGAAAGTCGCGCGCCAGCCGAAGRCTTCGCCTAACGCCGTGCCAGCGGGAACGCCAAGGATGTTGGACAGCGTCAGGCCGGCGAACATCAGCGCAATCGCGCTCGCCCGCTTGTTGCGCGGCACGAGGCTCGCGGCGACGACGGAGCCGATGCCGAAGAAGGCGCCGTGGCCGAAAGCGGTGAAGACACGCGCCGCCATCAGCAGCCAGTAGTTCAGAGCGGTGGCGCAAAAGAGATTGCCGATGACGAAGAGGGTGGCGAGGCCGACAAGCACTGGCTTGCGCGGCAGGCGGGCGGTTGCCATGGCCACGATCGGCGCGCCGAAGACGACGCCCAGCGCATAGCCGGTGACCAGAAGGCCGGCGGAGGATATCGAGACGCCAAGGTCGGCCGCGACCTCTGGCAGCAGGCCCATGATGACGAATTCCGTGGTGCCGATGCAGAAGGAGGCAATGGCAAGCGCTAGGATTGGCAGCGGCATGGGACGTCCCTGCTAAAACGATCCAACACCGAGATTGTCTGGACGGCCGCGATGCACGAGCTCCACCATAGGAGCCGGTATCAGAAGAAGGAGAGCGGCCCTTTTTCGAACATAGGCCGGGCTGTTGAGGCGGGCGGCGTCTGAGCGATGGTCGTGGACAGGACTGTTATGGCTCGGGCGACCTGACGTTTCTCCCTCATGGGCAGCTGTGGAGGAAACGAAAACATCATGAGCTGCCGATGCCGATTGCCTCGGCCCAAGTTGAGGAAATCTTGGCGAGAACTCCGGYGGCTTTTTTTCGACACTAGCCCTTGGCCACGGCCTCACATGCCTGCGCCCGCGAGCACGGTTCGGTGTGGAAATAATGTCTGTTCCTGCTGCTCGCCGGGAACCCCCCGGTGAACACCGGATTACGAGATTGGCTGAACTGGCGATTCTAAACATTACAGCGCTGCGCTCCGGTGTGGAGTTCAATGCCCCTGATACCGCCAGCAAGCGCTATGCCACCTTGGGATTTGTCCCCGTCTCAGGCTCCCCGAGCTATAGGCGTTGAACGAGAAAGCATCGTGCCCCGCTCGCAGACGCACCTCGACGGGCTAGGGTTCGTGTTATCGAGCGTTACGGTTTCCACCGACTTGCCGTGCTCTACTCTTTGCCAATGGCCGGCACGCGTCCGAACGATCTCATACGCATCGCGCCACATGCTGGTCTCTAATGCCACACTGCCTTGCGATTTTCGGTCATCGGTTTCGACCAGACCAGATCGTAGAGCTCGGCCCGCGTCATTCTCAACACGTATCTTCCTCTCGTATCAGTCGCCAGCAACGTGAGCCAGCCTCTCGGCATTTTAGAAGCGCCTTACCTCCACCTAAATGAAGATTTCGTGGACGCGCTCGGGCCGCGCCATCCATCAAAATGGAACGACACGACGTAGAGGAATATCCGCCCTAATTTTTCTTACCCCAGGTAGCCTGGAAAGGACTTCCCGGTGGATCTCTTCGTAGCCCCGGATGTCTTTTACGCAGACATATAGAAGGTAATCCGTCTTGCCGCTCACCGCATAGCATTCTTCGATCTCAGGATGCTTTCGAAGAGAATTTTCGAAACGCTCGACCGTGTGTGAGCTAATGGCCTCCAACTCGATCCGGACCGGGATTTTGCTACCGGTTGTCAAATTTCTCTCTCCGGTTTTTCCAACTTAAACACCTCATGGAGTCAGCCACGGTTTCAGTGRGTCGAGCCGCGGTGAAAAACTGCTGTGCGGGCTTGATCCACGCTTTCTATTCGAATCCAAATTGCCGACGACAGCATGTTCGCGCTTTCCAGCCGACCATCTCCCTTTGAAGTTGCGCGATGACCGCCCGTATAGCCAGGCCTACACCTGGCTTGCAAGTCGCCCGACGATTGCCCGCGCAAACATTGCATCGGTCACAATCCGTGAATTCAYGTCGAATGACGACGTTGTCGCCGGGGGAGGGCRTATGTTCCCTTTGGCCATCGGGACAGTACGGTGCACAGATGACGGCCCGATTGCGGTATGAGGGCGCGATTTCATCCCGCGCCTGGCTGCAACCTCGTCGGATCATGAATACGATCGCTTTATTGAGAACGAGGGGACAAGAGCCTAGCGATGGATGACCAGCCAGCAATTCCAAGAAAATTGAGCAAGGTTTTCCGTCCGCGGCGTTCCGCTGAAAGCCTGACGTGGTCATGAAATATCTGCTTGCCCCTCTACATCAGCGTGCCGCGGTTGAAGTAGATAGCGAGCCGATCGCCGGCATCGCCAGAGGCGACCAGCGGTCCCGTCCGATCCGAGCGGCTCGCAGCGTCGGCGACGAAGGCCTTGGCACAGATTGACAAAATGTTTGATTTGGCCAGCAATGTTGCCGCGTGTCTTGGTGTTGCCATTTGCCGGGCTTCGGGGCGGTCGCGCTTGGCCAATCCTGTCTTCGTCGGCAAGCCATCGTCCACATTTCGCAGACCCACTCGCGTCATCAGATCGTCCGCGATTGCCACCACGCCGCAGCGGCCCGGGGAGGCGGCCTTGTTTCAGCAAGCCGGCTTCGCCGTACCGTGTTTCCTGCTTCAATCGCCACCTTCTCATCGCACCGAATTCGACGCTGCCGGTGGCAAAATCGTGCGGCTCTGACATGGATCAGGGCAAACAGGCCGCGACTGCGTAATTGATGCGACGGATTGGCGTCCGCCAGCATTCCAGATCGGGTCCTGCGATGAAATTTGGCAAAGAGATCGTCCTTTTAAGCCTGTTTGCTTTTGGCGCCCTCGTAGCCGCCGGCTTCGGGGTGGATGAACCATTTCGTCAGCACATGTGGGTTTTGTTCTTCGCCGTGGCTGGCTTCACCGCGATCCTGATGCGCAACACCGACTTCAAGCCGGCAGTTCCAATCGACCCTGCAGCTTCCATGGATGGACCAATCCGCTACGGCGCCATCGCAACGGTGTTCTGGGGCGTCGTCGGCATGCTGGTCGGCGTAGTGATCGCGCTTCAGCTTGCATTCCCTCACCTCAACATCGAGCCCTGGTTCAATTTCGGCCGGCTGAGGCCGCTTCATACCTCCGGCGTCATCTTCGCCTTCGGCGGCAATGCCCTTCTGTGCACATCCATGTATGTCGTGCAGCGCACGTCCCGTGCCAGGCTGTTTGGCGGCAATCTCGCCTGGTTCGTCTTCTGGGGATATCAGCTTTTCATCGTCATGGCCGCGACCGGCTATCTGCTGGGCATCACCGAAGGCCGCGAATATGCCGAGCCGGAATGGTATCTCGACCTCTGGYTGACAGTCGTCTGGGTCGCGTATCTGATCCTTTTCCTCGGCACCATCCTGAAGCGCAAGGAACCGCATATCTACGTCGCCAACTGGTTCTACCTCTCCTTCATCGTGACCATTGCGATGCTGCATGTGGTCAACAACCTGTCGATGCCGGTTTCATTCCTCGGTTCGAAGAGCTACTCGGCCTTCTCGGGTGTTCAGGATGCCCTGACCCAGTGGTGGTATGGGCATAATGCCGTGGGCTTCTTCCTGACGGCCGGCTTCCTCGGCATGATGTATTACTTCGTGCCGAAGCAGGCGAACCGGCCGGTCTATTCCTACCGCCTGTCGATCATCCACTTCTGGGCGCTGATCTTCCTCTACATCTGGGCCGGGCCGCATCACCTCCACTACACCGCCCTGCCAGACTGGGCACAGACGCTGGGCATGGTGTTCTCGATCATGCTTTGGATGCCGTCCTGGGGCGGCATGATCAACGGCCTGATGACGCTGTCCGGCGCCTGGGACAAGCTGCGCACCGATCCCATCATCCRCATGATGGTCGCYGCCGTCGCCTTCTACGGCATGTCGACCTTCGAAGGGCCGATTATGTCGATCAGGACGGTCAACTCGCTCTCGCACTATACGGACTGGACCATCGGTCRCGTCCATTCCGGCGCGCTCGGCTGGGTCGRCATGATCTCGTTCGGCGCGATCTATTACATGGTCCCGAAACTCTGGAACCGCGAGCGGCTCTATTCGCTGCGGCTTGTCGCCTGGCACTTCTGGCTGGCGACGCTCGGGATCGTGGTCTACGCGGCCGTGATGTGGGTTTCCGRCATCATGCAGGGGCTGATGTGGCGCGAGTACGACGAGCAGGGGTTCCTCGTCTACTCCTTCGCCGAAACGGTCGCCGCCATACACCCTTACTACGTCATGCGCGCCGCGGGCGGCGCCATGTACCTCGCCGGCATGCTGATCATGGCCTGGAACATCACCATGACCATTCGTGGCTACCGACGTGAAGAGGATCCGATGCCCGGCTCTATCGCCGCCCTCCAGCCTGCGCGATCAGGGGTCAGAAAATGGGCTTGATAGACAARCACGCTCTGATCGAGAAGAACGCCACGCTCCTTCTCGTCGGGTCCCTGCTGGTCGTGACCGTCGGCGGCATCGTCGAGATCGCGCCGCTCTTTTATCTCGACAACACGATCGAGAAGGTCGAGGGCGTGCGGCCCTACTCGCCGCTGGAGCTCGCCGGGCGCAACATCTATGTGCRCGAGGGATGCTACCTCTGCCACAGCCAGATGATCAGGCCTTTCCGCGACGAGGTGGAACGCTACGGCCACTACAGCCTGGCGGCCGAGTCGATGTACGACCACCCGTTCCAGTGGRGATCCAAGCGCACCGGGCCGGATCTCGCCCGCGTCGGCGACCGCTATTCCAACAGCTGGCACGTCCAGCATCTGACCGACCCGCGTTCCGTCGTGCCGGAATCCATCATGCCGAGCTACGCGTTCCTGAAAGACAAGCCGATCGAGGTGAAGGACTTCTCCACGCATCTCGTCGCCAACCGGCGCGTCGGCGTCCCCTACACCGACGACATGATCAARCACGCCGATGCCGATCTGATGGCTCAGGYCGATCCCAACGCCGACACCTCCGGCCTGGAAAGTCGCTATCCGAAAGCCAAGGTCGGCGACTTCGACGRCAATCCGCAGCAGGTGACCGAGATGGATGCCCTGGTCGCCTATCTGCAGATGCTCGGCACTCTTGTCGACTTCAAGAACTACGACGAAGCCGTTGGCTACCGCTGAGGAGAACAAACCGATGGACTACAACCTGATGYGCGAGTTTGCCGACAGCTGTGGCCTGCTTGGCATGGTGCTCTTCTTTGCTGGATGCGTTGCCTTCGCGCTCCGACCGGGCGGTCACAGTCAGGCTCATGAAGCCGCACACATCCCCTTCAAAGACGACTGATCATGAGCACGCAGTATATCGATGAAATGTCGGGCGTCTCAACCACCGGTCATGAGTGGGACGGCATCAGGGAACTCAACAACCCCCTTCCGCGCTGGTGGGTGATCACCTTCTACGTCACCATCGCCTGGGCGCTCGCCTACACCATCGCCTACCCTGCCTGGCCGATGCTGAGCTCCGCCACCAGGGGYGTTCTGGGCTTCTCCAGCCGTAACGACGTCAAGAACGAGATGGCGGCGGCCGAGGCCGCCAAGGCCAAATATGTCGCGGCGATCAAGTCCAAGAGCGTCTCCGAAATCGCGGGCGACGATGCGCTGCGCGAGTTTGCCGTCTCGGCCGGCGGCGCGGCATTCAGGGTCAACTGCGTGCAATGCCACGGATCCGGCGCGCAAGGGTCGAAKGGATTTCCGAACCTCAACGATGACGATTGGCTGTGGGGAGGCAAGATGGAGCAGATCCAGCAGACGATCACGCATGGCATTCGTTTCACCGCGGATGGTGACACCCGCCAGTCGGAGATGCCTGCCTTTGCCGATGTGCTCCAGCCCGAGCAGATCGCTCAGGTCAGCGCTTTCGTTGCCAGCCTTTCGGGGGCCGTCAAGGACAAGAGCCTGAGTGAGCCCGGCGCCAAGGTCTTCGCGGAAAACTGCGCTGTCTGCCATGGCGAGAACGCAAAGGGCAACAGAGAATTCGGCGCACCCGATCTGACCGATGCGATCTGGCTCTACGGGTCCGGCGAAGCTGCCATTGCTTCGCAGGTACGAGCCCCGAAGAGCGGGGTGATGCCCGCCTGGATCGAGCGCCTCGGCGAGATCAAGGTCAAGGAACTTGCAGTCTATGTCCATTCGCTTGGCGGCGGAGAATAGGCGGCGGCCTGTTCTCGGCCCTCCCCCCGCCAAGCGACGAGGCCCGGCGCGAGCCGGGCCTCGACCGCGTTGCGGCAGTCCGCGATTGAACTTCCTCAACGCGACGCTGCTCGCCATGCGGCAAGGGTCACCCGACCATCGGCCAGAACCCGTGGTCGAGTGTCGGCCGCGAACATCGTCGCTGGTCACCGGAGCTTCTCGTGCTTGATAACAAGCAGATAAAACGGCTCGAGGCCGAAGCGGTCAACTCCGCCAAGACGCGACAGCCGCTCTACGCGGCGCGCAGGAAGATCTTTCCGAAACGCGCCTCCGGCCGTTTCCGCCAGTTCAAATGGCTGGTGATGGCGATCACGCTCGGCATCTATTACCTGACCCCCTGGCTGCGCTGGGATCGGGGACCTTTCGCACCCGATCAGGCCGTTCTCATCGATCTGRCAAACCGCCGTTTCTACTTCTTCTTCATMGAGATCTGGCCGCAGGAGTTCTACTACGTCGCCGGACTTCTCATGATGGCAGGCGTCGGCCTTTTCCTAATCACGTCGACGGTCGGGCGGGCCTGGTGCGGCTATACCTGCCCGCAGACTGTCTGGGTTGACCTGTTCCTGGTCGTGGAACGCGCGATCGAAGGCGACCGCAATGCCCGCATGAAGCTGGACGCCGCCCCCTGGAGCGCGCGCAAGCTTTTCCTGCGCGGATCCAAGCATGCTATCTGGATGGTCATCGCAGTCGCCACAGGCGGCGCTTGGATCTTTTACTTTGCCGACGCGCCGAAGCTGCTTGGCGAAGTCTTGAGCGGCACGGCCGCCCCCGTCGCCTATGGTACGATCGCCGTGCTTACCGGCACCACCTATGTGTTGGGCGGGCTGATGCGCGAGCAGGTCTGCACCTACATGTGCCCGTGGCCGCGCATCCAGGCCGCCATGCTCGACGAAAATTCGTTGACGGTGACCTACAATGACTGGCGCRGCGAACCACGTTCGCGTCATGCCAAGAAGGCGTTGGCGGCTGGACAGGCGGTCGGCGACTGYGTCGACTGCAACGCCTGTGTCGCGGTCTGCCCGATGGGGATCGACATCCGCGACGGCCAGCAGCTGGAGTGCATCACCTGCGCGCTGTGCATCGACGCTTGCGACGGCGTCATGGACAAGCTCGGCCGCGAGCGCGGCCTGATCTCCTACGCAACGCTGGCGGACTACAACGCGAACATGGCGCTGGCGACCGCCGGCGGCACCGGCCCGGTCGAACCGGCGCTGGTGCGAACGGTGAGCGGCGGCTTTGTCGACGGCCTGGCACATTTCCATCTGGGCAAGATCTTCCGGCTGCGCACCTACATCTATCTCGGTGCATGGTCGGCGATCGGCCTGGTGCTCGTCTATTCGCTGCTGACGCGCGAACGGCTGGAGCTGAATGTCCTGCACGACAGAAATCCGCAGTTCGTGWCGCTCTCCGACGGCTCGATCCGGAACGGCTACACCGTCAAGCTGCTCAACATGATACCCGAGCCGAGAACGATCGAGATTGCGCTGCAGGGCCTCGACGGCGGCGAGATGAGCATCGTCGGCATCGACCAGCCCCCGAGCCGTTCGTTCTCCWTTGCCGTCGAACCCGACCGGCTGAAGACGCTCAAGGTCTTCATTCGGCAGCCGGCGGGCCAGATCAAGAAGCCGGTGCAAAGCTTCGAGTTCCGCATCGACGACAAGGCAGGCTCCGAATCTGCCGAATACACCGCCAGTTTCAACGCGCCGGAGAAGGCCAAATGAGCACCGATACRCAAAATCCGCGCGAGTTCACCGGCAGACACATGCTGACCTCCATTCTCACTTTCTTYGCGGTGGTGATCGGAGTGAACCTGACCATGRCAACGCTCGCCCGCAGGAGTTGGACCGGCCTGGTCGTCGAGAACACCTATGTTGCCAGCCAGCAGTTCAACGACAAAGCCAAGGAAGGACGAGCTCAGRCAGCGCTTGGCTGGAGAGGCAGCTTGACGATAGCCGCAGGTGAAGTCCGCTATAGCCTCGTCGACGCCCAGGGAAAGCCGGTGCCGCTGCACAGCGTGCGGGTGCTGTTCCGGCATCCGGCCTATGAGGCCGAGGACAAAGCCGTCACTCTCGCCGCAGCTTCCGGCGGCGCTCCTTCGACGACAGGGGAATTTGCCGCCCGGCACACGCCAAAGGACGGCGTCTGGATCGTCGAGATCGACGCCGATGCCGGGCTTGCCGAGCCCTATCGCGACGTCCGCCGGATTATGGTTTCTAAGGGAGCCCTAAAATGAGCTGCTGTGCGCCGGGTGCCGAAATGGCTCTCGATTTCGGCGAGGCAGCCTCTATGCTGCCGTCCAGCGCCGAGATCAGGCTGGCAAGCCGCCCGCTGGGCGGCGACCTTTGCCAGACCGATCTTTCGGTGCCAGCGGTCCATTGCGCCCTCTGCATACAGACGATCGAGACCGCCCTGGCAAAGCTGGAGCAAGTCGAAGGCGCTCGGGTCAATCTGTCCACCAGACGCGTGTCGGTCCGCTGGCGCGGCGCCCAGGTTCCGCCTTTCTTCGCAACGTTGGCGCGCCTCGGCTATCAGGCACACCTCTTCGACCCAGACAGCGGCGCGAAGGACAGGACCTTGTCGGAGCTGATCCGGSCTGTTGCCGTATCCGGCTTTGYCGCGGGCAACATCATGCTGCTGTCGGTCTCAATCTGGTCCGGCGCCGGGGGCGCAACGCGCGACCTGTTCCATTGGCTGTCCGCGCTGATCGCAATTCCCGCCCTCGCCTTCGCCGGCGGGATCTACTTCCGCTCGGCCTGGAATGCGTTGCGCCACAGCCGCATGAACATGGACGTGCCGATCGCGGTTGGAATCTCGCTCGCTTATGCCATGAGCCTTTACGAGACCATCAACCACGGCGATCACGCCTATTTCGACGCCTCGGTATCGCTGCTTTTCTTCCTGCTGATCGGCCGCACGTTGGACCACGTAATGCGCGAGCGCGCGCGAACGGCCGTCAACGGCCTTTCGAGGCTCGCGGCACGCGGCTCGGTGGTGCTGCGGCACGACGGYACGCGCGAATACGTGCCCGTCGCCGAACTCATGCCGGGAATGCGCCTGCTTATTGCGGCCGGAGAGCGGATACCGGTCGACGGCGACATAATCAGCGGAAATTCCGACCTCGACTGCTCGATCGTCTCCGGCGAGAGCGCGCCCAAGGCCGTAGGCACGGGAGCGCGTGTCCAGGCAGGCACGCYCAACCTCACTGGTCCGCTGACGATGCAGGCCACCGCAGCCGCGAAGGACTCCTTCCTGGCGGAGATGGTTCGGCTGATGGAAGCCGCCGAAGGCGGCCGCTCGCGCTACCGGCGGATTGCCGACCGGGTGTCGTCGCTCTATGCGCCCGTCGTCCACCTGGCGGCCTTTGCGACATTCCTCGGCTGGATGGCCGTGTCCGGCGATTGGCACCGCGCCGTCACCATCGCCATCGCCGTGCTCATCATCACCTGCCCGTGCGCGCTTGGCCTTGCTGTGCCGATCGTCCAGGTCGTGGCGGCCCGGCGCCTGTTCGAGGCCGGCGTCATGGTCAAGGACGGCTCGGCCATGGAGCGTCTCGCCGCAATCGATACGGCCGTGTTCGACAAGACCGGAACACTGACTTTGGGGCAGCCAAGGCTCATCAACGCATCTGCGATCGATCCGACCATRCTTGCGATCGCGGCCGACATGGCATCACATTCCCGCCACCCGTTCTCAAAAGCCATTGCGGCCCATGGAGCTTCTTCCGGTCAGCACAAGCTTCTCTCCGTGCGCGAAGAACCGGGTTTCGGCATAGAAGCGGTCGCGGGGGGCGACATTTGGCGCCTTGGACGGCGCGGATGGGCAGGCTGGAAGGCTCGCACCGGTGGCGAAGGCAAATTTGGCGGCTATGGCGRCACGGTGCTTTCGAGGAATGGGAGCATCGTCGCTTGTTTCGCCTTCGAGGACGCGCCTCGATCGGATGCCAAGGCGGCAATCCAGCAGTTGAAGGGGGCGGGCGTGTCGGTCGATATGCTGTCCGGCGATACCGAGAGGGCCTGCAGCGAGGTTGCCGACAAGTTGGGAATCGAGAATTTCGTGCCGGCGCTGCTGCCCTCGGGCAAGGTCGAGTGGATCGAAGCGCTGACCCGTGCCGATCATAAGGTGCTGATGGTGGGCGACGGCCTCAACGACACGCCGGCACTGCGCGCGGCTCATGTCTCGATCGCCCCGGCGACCGCGGCCGACATCGGCCGCAAGGCCGCGGACTTCGTCTTCCTGCGCGAAAGCCTCCTCGCGGTCCCACTCGCCATGGAGGTTTCGCGCAAGGCCGGCCGGCTCATCCGCCAGAACATCGCCATCGCGATCGTCTATAATGCCTTTGCCGTGCCGATCGCCATTCTCGGACACGTGACGCCGCTCATCGCGGCGATCGCCATGTCCGCTTCCTCGCTGCTTGTCATTGGAAACGCGCTGCGCCTGCAAGGCTTTGCACCCACCACGACGGCTCCTTCGGCAACGCGCGCGGGCATTCGCCCATGGGGGCAGCCCTCATGACGACGCTCGTCTACCTGGTACCAGCAGCGCTGTTCCTTGGCGCGCTTGGGCTATCCGGCTTTCTATGGGCATTGAGCAGTGGTCAATACGAGGATCTCCACGGGGCCRCTGAGCGCATCCTCATCGACTGGGACGACAAGCTGGAACGCTGACCTGATCACTGTGCCGGCAATCGTACGGATATCGGTGGTCAGCCGGGTCGACTTGGTCGGGGCCAGACCGCCAAGGCTCCCACAGCGATCTCGCCAAGCGACGTTCAATCAGCCCTACCGCTCGAAGGACTTGTCGCCCGTTCCTTCGTGCGGGCGGCTCACGTGACAAAGTACCTCGCACGGCGGATAGGAGCGTCCGATGTTTGCTTAGAAATGCTGCCGAGCCGACTGGCGCGAAAAACGGATCAGCCAAGATTAAGTTTGCCGAACGTGCGCCGCAGGGGCGCCCGTCAGTCCAGGATGACGTGACCACATGGCATTTTCTTGGGCCGTTGACCAGTCGAGCATAAAACCCGCCGCCGTCGGCTTTGCCGCGTCTGGCTGATCCAGATCAAGGTTATCTTCTGACCGGCGTGGTTACGTCGACCAATCAAGGGAGAGGGACAATGTATGTCTAACGGACAGTATGGTCGTTACCTTCAACGAATAGCGGTGGTGAGAATCCCCCTTTCTGGCTGGCAATCTRCCTGGCTCGGCCCGTGGCTTAAGGCGATGCGGCGCACAACGGCAGCCAGGCCAACCGGTCCACGGGTTGCGGCTCAACAGAACCAGCAGCTCACCCAGATAGCCGACGCGATAGCCGACGCGATGGCAGCGCGCTGATGGCCAGTTGCGACGACAGTTTCGACATCATCGTCGCCGGAGCCGGACCGGTTGGACTTTCCTTCGCCGCATCGCTTGCAAAGAGCGATCTCAAAGTGGCGGTGGTTGAGCAGCAGCCCTTCGAAAGCCTGGCAAAGCCGCCTTCCGACGGTCGCGAGATCGCGCTGACCTTCGCCTCCATCAACATCCTTCGCGAGCTCGGCGCCTGGGATGCCATCTCCGTTAATCACAAGTCACCAGTGCAAGGCGCGCGCGTGCTCAACGGATCGAGCCCTTTCGCTCTGTGTTTCGATCCTCCAAGAGGATCTGCAGAACCACTCGGATTTCTGATCCCAAATTGTCGGATCCGCGATGCCCTGTTCAAGATCATCCGCTCGCACCACCGTGTCCAGCTGCTATGCGGCCACTCGGTCGTCGCTGTAACCAACAGCCCCAAAGGAGCGGTCGTAAATCTTTCCGACGGCAGGCGGTTGACCGCTCGGCTTTTCGTCGCAGCAGATTCGCGTCTGTCGCGAACGCGCGACCTGCTCGGCATCGCCGCCGACATCAATCGGCTTGGYAGCTCGATGGTGATTTGCCGGGTCAGGCACGAACGCGCCCACCATCAGCTCGCAATCGAATGGTTCGATCACCATCAGACCATAGCGATCTTGCCGCTGATGGAAGGCGAGTCGTCATTGCTTGTCACATTGCGCGCAAATGACGCCAATAGACTTCTTGCCTTAGACGACGATCTGTTCCTGATCGAATTGACGGACCGGTGTCGAGGGCGCCTCGGAAAAATGACCCTTGCAAGCAAACGCCATATCTATCCGTTGGTCACGACCTGGGCGCACAGCTTCTGGGCTCCAAGCGCCGCACTCGTTGGCGACGCTRCCGTCGGCATGCACCCGGTGACCGCCCATGGCTTCAACATCGGCCTCGACGGTCAAAAGCGACTCGCCCACGGAATACTGACGGCTATTCGCAACGGTCACGACATTGCCGACCCCGACATGTTGAGCAGCTATGAGAGCCGCCTGCGCTTGAGGGCCGCACCTCTTTATCACGCTACCAATCTACTGGTCGGGATCTACTCGAACGAGYACCCGGCGGCCCGATTCGCAAGACATGTGGGGCTTCGCTTGGGGCAATATCTTCCGTTCGTCCGACACGGCATTGCGAACATGCTTGGGCGATGAAAAAGCTTCCGGTAGATTTCGGGCTGTTGCGGCGGATGGATTGCCAGGTGCGCTGCGCCGTTCCGCCGAGCAAGTTGCCGTCCCTGGCTCGCAATTCAGCAGGGATTTCCGGCTGGAGTCCTTCGTTCCCGAGTTTCTGGGTGACATTTTCGTCGATCCACGGGGTCGCGTTGGCTGAAGGAAACGGGGCCTCTGCCGGATCTTGCCCCAGCCTGCATCGCGTATGCTGGCACAAATGCTCCCGTCCGCAGGATAGGCGAAGCGCCCCGGTCCATGTCTCGCCACCGGCACCGCCCCGTTGTCGGGCTGCCGTCTTTTTTCTTTGCCGGAACGCCAGTCAGCCGGCGAACAATTCTCGGTAGCCTGTCGTCACCATCCAGTTCGCCCGATCAAGATGGCTGCGGGCCGCATTGCGGGCTCGTTCCGGTTCGCGTTCGGGATCGATGCCGAGGATCAGCTGCGCCATTTCCTCGTAGCTRGCACTGTCGGCGGCGGCATCCAGGAACCGCATATAGGTCGTAAAATGCTCTTTGTCGTAAGCCGTGAGGCTATCTGACCAGGGAACTTCGTCTTGCATTTCGGTGTCCGAGTGGCTTTGAGCGAGTTTCGGCTTCCGGGCGCGTCTCCCAACGATCCCATTTGTGTTTTGAACGGCTCACTATAACGAATAGGAACGATCGTTCCTAGAACGATAGTTCCAGTTCTGGTCGGTATATCGCCATGGACCTCAAAGAGGTGATGGCGATCAACATGCGTCGCGTGCGCTATCATCAGGACCTGACGCAGGAGGAATTGGCGGCTCTCGCGCAGCTTAGCATGCGTTATGTGGGCTCAATCGAGCGCGGCCGCGTCTCCGCGAGCGTAAGTGTCCTCGGTCGGCTCGCAAAAGCTCTTAATGTTGATCCTTGCGAACTGATCAAGCCGCCCCGCTGATCAAACAATCCATATTCTCCGTCGGCATGACTCGTTGGATGGCGGCGTTCAACCCTTCAACTGAGCGGCTGCGCGCAGACGRCGCTCATCGGACGCTCGCGAAATCGAGCCTGCTCGGCGATGCGGTCGGCTCGAGTGGCCGCGTCAGCCGATTTCCGCCGTGACAGCAAAACAGCAATATCGTTGAGGGGTTCGACCGCCAGAAGCGGTTGTGGTCGATTGTCTGCTAGTGCTTCGGGGTTCAGCAGTCGTTGAACAATGATGTAACGTAAGTTTCACAAAACTGGCTTTTATTGTTAGTCATATCGTGTAATGTGCCATGATGCTTTGGTGGTCTGGAGGAAGATTGTAGAAAATATTGGGTCGTCTTCGTTATTGATTTAAGGTCGGCAACCGGATTCATAATTATGATAAGAGATGTGACCGTAACCGCGAACTCTAACAATGGAACTCGCCAAGCATCCACCGCATCGRCTTTGCGGACTCTGGTATGTTCGAATGAAATCGCTTTCCTTATGGAGGCCCATGACGCGCTGTCGGCGTCGGTCGCGGAGGCCGCCGGCTTTCGAGGTCTGTGGGCCTCAGGATTGTCGATCTCGTCCTGCCTGGGCTATCGCGATGCGAACGAAGCGTCCTGGACTGAGATCGTCGATGYTGTTCACAGAATCGTCGAGGCCACGCAAATACCTGTTCTTGTCGACGGCGACAGCGGATTCGGGAATTTCAACAACGCGCGCCTGTTCGCGCGCAAGCTGCACCAACGCGGGGCGGCCGGTGTCTGCGTCGAGGATAAGAGCTTCCCAAAAAAGAACTCGTTTGTCGCAGATCGGCACTCACTCGCTGAGATCGGTGAGTTCTGCGGACGTCTGCAGGCTATTCGGGACCACGTGCCGGATCCGGAATTTGTTGTGGTCGCACGTATCGAGGCACTCATCGCAGGGCATGGTCAAGATGAGGCGCTGACGCGGGCGCATGCATATGCTGACGCCGGCGCCGACGCGATCTTGATCCATTCGCGCAAACCAGACGCAGCCGAAATTCTCGCCTTCAGCCGCGCCTGGAGGAACCGTCTTCCGGTAGTGATCGTCCCGACGAAATATTACAACGCGCCGGTCGCGCAATACAGAGCGGCACAAATCTCAACCGTGATTTGGGCGAACCATAATATGCGCGCTGCGATCTCGGCCATGCGCCAGGTTTGCGACCGCATCATCCGCGACGAGAGCACCGCCGGCATCGAGCGCGACGTTGCGACGCTCGAAGACCTCTTTGATCTGCTGAAATATCAAGAGCTCTCCGCGGCCGAACAAAAATATCTGCCGCAAATTGCGAGCGGTGCCCAATAAAACGGGCCTGACTTCCCAAATCAAGGCAAGGAGGCGCCGATGCTTGCTCGACGCACAAGCTCGTTCGGTTCATCYGGAACCGCCGCGGCGCGGGCCRCCGCAAAACAGGCAGCCCACAGCCGCCAAGAGRTGATCGACCTGACCGCTGGCGAGATCTGGAGCGAGCTCGCTCCGACCATTCGCGAAGGCGCGATCAATGCCGTCGACAACGGCGTCAATCGTTACACCGATACGATCGGCATGATGGAATTGCGCGAGGCGCTGGCGCGGAAGGTCWCCTTCGATAYGGGTCAAACCYGGAAATCCGACGAGATCGCGGTAACGACAGGCGCCAAGCAAGCGCTCTTCAATACGACGATGGTGCTGCTGAATCCAGGTGACGAGGTGATTATCCCTTGTCCCTACTGGACGACGTTCTCGGCCCAGGTCGTGATTGYAGGTGRCRARCCGGTTTTCGTCGACACGCGTTCCAACGCCTACGTCCCGCGGATCCAGGACATCGCTGCGGCATTGACCGAAAAGACCCGTGCCATCGTCGTCAATACGCCCGCCAACCCGTCGGGTGCGGTCTACGATTTCGATACGCTGACGGCGATCGCCCGACTGGCAATCAACCGCGACCTCTGGGTCATTTTCGATGAATGCTATGCCAACTTCGTCTACGRCCATCATGCCCATTACCCGATTGTCTCGGTTGTGCCCGAAGTCAGGTCTCGAACAATTGTTGTCAACGGATTCARCAAGTCGCTGGCCCTGACGGGCTGGCGGATTGGCTATCTGGCGGCTCCAAAGGAAGTGGTCGATGCCGTCAGGGCCTTGCAGTCCCATACCACCTCAAATCCCAATGTGATCGCCCAACATGCGGTGCTGGCTCACCTTGAGCGGGGAGACGGCCGCCATGAGAGCAAGCTTGCCTTGCAGCTGGCAAGTTCCCGACAGATCGGTCTCAGCATCCTCTCCTCATTGAGGCGGATCCCCGCGCCTCGGGCGCAGGGCGGCATTTATTTCTATCTTGATCTTTCCAACTTGCGACCCRCACTCAAGAATGGTCCGGCGACAGCAGATGACGTTGTGACCTCGCTCCTTGCCGACGCCGGCGTCGCAGCTGTATCGGGCACCGCCTTCGGCGACCCCCTCGGTCTGCGTCTGTCCTATGGAATTCCTCCCGAAGAACTCGAAACCGGACTAACCCGGCTGGTTGATGTCCTCAACGGCTGGAAATGATCGAAGAAAGGGGGATCGACATGCCTGTCGCCGCGCCCAAGAAGGCCGTCATTCTCGCCGCCGGACTGGGCTCACGTCTGCGCCCGCTGACCGATCTGCGGCCGAAGCCCCTGATCGAAGTCAACGGCACATCGATACTGCACAACGCGCTGCGAAACCTCGCAGCAATCGGCGTGGAAGAGGTCATAGTCGTCGTCGGCTACCGCAAAGACGCTATTCAATACGCATGTGGCAACCGCTTCCACGGCGTCGAGATCACGTATGTGGAGTCAACGGTTTTCGACCGCACCGGCAGCGCCTATTCGCTTTGGCTAGCCCGTAATATGCTGCTTTCGGGGGACTGCTATCTTCTCGAAGGCGACGTCTTCTTCGAAGAGGATGCACTCCACCGCCTTAATATTGTCGATGCCACCGACGTTGCCGCCGTTGTAACGTTCGACGCTACGATGCAAGGGTCTGCGGCGCTGCTTTCGGCGAGCGGATTGATCTCGACGTTCCRCACAAAGCAGACCGCGGCAGATCTTGCCGAAAGCGGGCCCAAGCTCTTCAAGACAATGAATCTACTGCGTTTGGCCGCGTCTACCCTCAGGGACCTCATCGTTCCCGCGCTTGACGAGGTCATCGGCTCAGGTGCTACGCAGGCGCACATAGAGGAACTTCTTGCCTATCTCGTGGAAAGGCGCGGGCTCCAACTAGCCGCGGCCTGTTGCGATGGCGTGAAGTGGTGCGAGATCGACAGTGCCGAGGATCTGCGCAGCGCGCACAGCATCTTTGCTGATGCCGCGCAGCCGCTCCACCACGACCGGGCATAGCGCCTGCCATAATCAGCGAGGGAGGTCTCGATGATCCGCCTACTTGTCGATCCGGCAAATGCAATGACCGCCATGGGCCTCGCACTCTCCTCGATCGGCATCGATTTCTCGATCGCCGGGTTTCCGGAGATCGGCGTGRCAATCGTTTTATGGGCGCTCTTGGCTRATCATTTCGACGGTGTCGTCGCGCGGCGAATGCGAGGCAGCCGTCCGGCGGAAACGGGAGAAGTCGGCAAGAATTTGGACTCGCTCGCCGATTTCGTCAGCGCTGGAATATTTCCAGCCGTGACCTTGATCGTCGTCGGGCACGGATCGCCACTGTGCGTTGTTTCTGGAGCCGTTCTCGTCGTCGCCAGCGCCTTGCGGCTGAGTTTCTTCAACGTGGTCGGGTCTCCGTCAGGGYGGTTCGTCGGAGTGCCGACAAGCTGGGTCATGCCGGTGACGGCAATTGTCTTCTTGCTTCGTCCCACTCTCCCCGAAAGTATTTTCGCCAAGCTGTTCGCGTTCCTCCTCATCCTGCTCGCCATTCTCCACGTCTCGCCGGTCCGTGTGCCTAAAACCGCGGGCTTCATGTATTTGGTCGTGACGGCGTTTTGCGTCGTTGCATCCGCGGCGCTCGCATTTCGGGGCGCGTCTTGAGGCCGGCGCGAAGTGTCGCGAGCACCGACGTGCCCTCTGTGTCCGGGCGACCGTGCTCAGCCATTGCGGCAGGGCGAGGTAGGGCTGAACAATCGATAAGCCATGTCAAATCGCGCTTTGTTTCCTCATTCGTCCATCGCCCAGTTGCATGATGCAGCTTCGCGTTTGGCTCTGTCGCTCCCGAGGTCGCGCGCCGTTCGCAACAACGACAGCCACGACCTCAATTTTCTTGGCCCCTTGTCGGCACCCACGAAAACCAGGGAGCGCCTCATGAGCCGTCCCCAAACCAGCGCAATCGATCTTTCTACCGCGCTRCCGCCGTGCCCATCTTTTCTGGGAGAGGCTTTGTCTCGATCCCTCATCGAACTGGCCTCGCAATCGCAGCTCCACTGGCGGATCCGCAAGAATCGGCCCGGTGGAGAGGAACGCGATCGCCAGATCGGCTCCATATGGATAAGCCCGCGCGTCGGTGAGATCCTCCCCGCCGATCGCATCCTGGTGACCAACGGCACCCAAAACGCGCTCGTCGTCATACTGCGGCACTTGTGCAAACCGGGTGACGTCATTGTGGCCGAAAAGCTGGCTTATCTTCTGATACGCCCGATAGCCTTGTCGCTCGGCCTTATCGTGATTGGTGTCGAAATGGACGCGGAAGGGGTCGACCCGGCCGCGCTCGAGGCTGTATGCCGGCGAGCCAGTCCCAAACTTCTCTACTGCACCCCGACAGTCCAGAATCCCACCACGGCAGTCATGTCACAAAGTCGGCGAGCCGAAATTGTCCGCGTGGCGCGAACGCACAACATTGCGATCATCGAAGACGATGTGCTCGGCCGTCTCCATCCGGAAGCACCACCATCTCTGTACGCCCACGCCCCGGATACCACCTGGTATATTATGAGCGTTTCCAAGTGTTTCGCCATGGGCCTCAGATTGGCCTATCTGGCGCTGCCCGAGGGCCTCGCGGCGGCCAATGTATTGAGGCCGCATCTAAGGTCGTCGTCGATGTTTGCCAACTCTTTGTCCTGCGAGCTCGTTGCGCACTGGATCGAAGGGGACAACGCTCGGCAAATCGTCGACACCGCGCGTGTCGAAGTCACGGCAAGGCAACAATTGGCCCTGCAGCATCTTGGCCGATCCGGGGCCAAAACCGTGCCGGGGGCTTTGCACTTGTGGATAGAACTTCCTGCCAAGGCGAGCTGTGACGCAGTCGTCGARGCCGCTCTGGCTGCTGGCGTCCAGATTAGATCCGCCAGGGTTTTTTCGGTGGACGATCAGCCACCTCCCAATGCGATCCGCGTGGCGATTACAGGTCCCCAGGATCACGCGCAGCTTCATGCCGGTTTGTCGATCGTCGCGGAAATCCTTTCCGCCCATCTCTCACACGACCCACCATGAAAACGGAAACAGTCGATCCATCAAGACAAGGAATACCGGAAATGAGCACAACAGACCGTCAAATAATGACCACCGCGCCTGCGGATCTGTTTGCGGGAGCCGCTTACTATTTTGCGCGCTACCAAGCAGACTATCCAGCCGCGATGTTCGATTTCTTGACACAAAATTACCTTTCCGGCCGAGAGCCGGCCGTCTTGCTCGATCTTGGCTGTGGAACGGGCCAGATCAGTGTTCMGCTTGCTCGATTTGCCGATGAAGTCATCGCCGTCGACCCCGATCAAGGCATGATCGATGAGGCGCGCCAATACGCCGCCAGATCCGGCGCTCGCAACGTCTCCTTCGTGACCGGAAAATCCGAGGAGCTTGGCTTGGACATCGGCCCGGCTTCACTGGTCACGATAGCGGGCGCGTTCCATTGGATGGATCGGGAGCGGGTCGTGAAGTACCTTGAGAAGGTGGCGGGGCACGACTGTGCTATCGCTGTCATTTCGAGGCAGCGTTCGAACTGTTCACCCGATGATTGGTGGTTGGAACAACTCGCCTACACCGAGGCTTTCTGGGGCGGTTTCTTTCCGGCGGGGAGGGAAGGTATCCGACCTGCCCTGAATGAATCGAATGATGTCATCCTTGCCCGTTCCGCCTTCAGCGACATTCAGGACAAAAGCTTTCCCTACGAACATCATTGGGATCTGGATTCGCTCGTCGGCTATATCTTGTCTACATCCAAGGCTTGCCCCGGGGTACTCGGCGACCGACGGCCGGTATTCGAGGATGGCTTGCGGTCCCGGCTCTCGGCGATGTCGCCTACCGGGACCTTCATCGAGCRCGGCGTCGCTTCTTTGCTCTTGGCAGCGCGGCCATAACGAGCAGTGTCTCGCCCGTATATGGCACGGATCATCTCAACCTCGTTCAGCCTGTCGCGCCGAGGCTTGGCGGGACATGCTGAACGGCTGACATTATGCAGAAACCGCTTCCAGTTTGTATGGCAACTGCTTCAAACGACCATGGAACTCACGAGCGCCATAGCTCAACATATGGTTCGCATGATCATAAACGAGCCGAACGCCCTTATCGACGAAGGACCCCACGTCGCTATGGTTGACGAGCGTGCCGCAGACCTTGCCTGCGTCCACTATCGTTTTGATCGCACGATCGACGACTTCTGCAACGGCTTGCGGCTTGTTGCCTTGCTGCCATTCGTAGGTGATGGGCTGAGCGCCGATCGTGAGGGCTAGGTCCCCAGGAGCAACCAAATAGGCGTCGACGCCTTCGACGGCCATGATTTGCGGCAAGTTGTTGACTGCCTCGATGGTCTCAATCATCAGGATAAGCAACCGGTCCTGGTGATCGAATGGCGCGGAGAACCTGAACCGGTCCACGATGCTCTGGGCTACTTTCGCGTCCGACACCAGCGGGATCATCAGACCGTCGACGCCGCATTCGAGATACTTGGTCACCATCCATGGCGAGGGATCTTCCGGCCGCAGGATCGAAACGGCTCCGGACAGACTCGCGGCGCGCGCCATCTCTTCCACCCGTTCCGGACCGGCCGAACCGTGTTCACAGTCGATGAGGACGGCATCGAACCCGCATTCAACCAATTTTTCCACCAGGCTGGGCGACGGATGACTGGAGTGTACCAGGGTGCCGATGCCCCCGGAGCGGAGTTTTTCTTTTAGCGCGCGAGAGGCCGACAAGTCACGCTTTAGGAATGATGCCATTGATAACACCTTTGATTGAGAAGTGGCTGGGGTCAGGATCGGTCAATGCAATGGCAAGAGATCGGAGACGTCACGTCCCATCTGCTCCAGTGCCTGCTTGGGTGCGACTTTCAGCAAAACCACCGACGCCAAGTGGTTCTTTATCACGGTGGTGATCTTGACTGAGTTCTCGCCCGGGAACRCTTCCCATGGTCCCATCACCGACAACGCCGGGATCAGCGCCTGGAGGTTGGGACGCGATGCATAATATTGCCGCAGCGCTTCGGTGCTGAGCGCGAGATCGTTGGCTGGGAGATAAGCCGTGCGCGTCGCCACGATCGTCTGCCCCGCGACACCTGAAGCAAACTTCATGAACTCCCATGCCTTTTGTCGCTGCTCCGGATCCTTGGAGAACATGATGCTGATGGGGCCGGCGGYGGGCAGGTGACCGGCTTCATTCGCAACCGGGAACGGCCGCATCGCAATTTGAAACTGTCCTTCGGCGCGTTTGGCGATAGCCGCGTAACTGCTGCTTGACGTACACAGGATGCCAATCTGACCCGCGGAAAATGCCTGTCGTGCCTGGTCGCGTGACATGTCCGCTCGCGCTTGTCCGCATGCGCCGAAATCCCGCAAAATTCCAAGGGCGGCGAGCCCTTCGGGCCCGACAAATCCGACGTTCTGTCCGTCATCGGCCAAGATGCGGCCGCCAAACCCATTCAAGAGACAATGGAACGTCCAGTTGCCGCCGTTGTCGTACTCCATAAACGCGCCCACGACCTGGCCTTTGCCCATGGCATCGAGTTTGCGGCCCAGCGCCGTGATTGCTTCCCAGGAGTCCGGCGGCTCGCTGACGCCAATTCGCTTCAAGAGGTCGAGATTATAGAGGATCACCGGCATCGAGACCGCAAAGCCAAGGCCATGCATGCTTGCTCCAAAGCGGCCGATTCGTGTCACGGCCGGTGAGAAACTTTGTCCCCAGCCGGCTTCGTTGCGCTGATAATCATCCAGGCTTTGCGCAAGCTTTCTGTCGGCGAATACACGAAGACAGTTCGGACTGATGAACAGGATGTCTGGCAGTTCCCCAATCATTGCCGAGCGCAGCACGGTTGTGATGGCGRTCTCATCCTCTCGAATCGAGGTGTCTATGTTCAACRCAACGTCATGTCCCGCCTGATAAGCAGCTCCCAGCGCCGAATACATGTCGGCGAATATGGAGGGGAGCGCGACTACGCGCAGCGCATCCGAGGGCGCCGCGCGCGCGAGAGACCCCGTGGTAAGGAAGATGGACGATGAACCGGCGAGAAAATGGCGCCGCGTGATTTCGAACATTGGTCGATCCTCATTTTATTTGTGAGCTGCGTTCATTTCACAGACCCACCAGTCATTCCCTCCACGAACCACTTCTGCGCGGCCAGGAATGCGATGAGCAATGGGGCGACGACCAGTGTCGATGCGGCCATCAATGGGCCGTAGTCATTCCCGGCCTCTTCGTTCTTGAAAGCCATGATCCCGAGCGGCGCAGGCATCAGGTTGCCGTCGCGCACCRCAATCAGCGGCCAGAAAAGATCGTTCCAGTGGGYTACAACCGAGAAGATGRAAAACGCGATGACGGCAGGCAGCGCCATCGGCACCATGATTTTCCAGACGATGGCAAGTTCGCACAGGCCATCGAGCCGAGCCGCGTGGACAATGTCGTTCGGGATCTTCTTGAAGAATTGGCGGAAGAGAAAAATACCGAACGGTGAGACGACGTATGGAATAACCAGGGCCAGGTACGTGTTCAGGATGTCGAGCTTGTAGCAGAGGATGAACAAGGGAAGGGACAGCACCTGGTGGGGCAGAAACAGCCCGACGAGAACCATGGCGAAAATGAAATCGCGACCCCAGAACTTGAGCTTGGCCAGAGCGTAAGCCGCCGGCGCGCACACGAGAATTTGTGCTGCCAGGATCAGAGCGCAGACAAGCAGGCCGTTGCCCATGTAGCGCGGCAGAGGCACCGAAGTGATCGCCTTGGCGTAATTGTCGACACCATAAAATTGCGCCGGAAGGACCGAGAAGGTCGCACGAAAAATCTCACCAGGCGATTTGAGCGACAGGCTGACCATCCAAATGAAGGGTACGAGAATGAATGCGGACGTGAGGACCAGCACGCCGTGGCGCAGGATGGCGGCCGCAGGAGAAAGGCGGATCGCGCTCATTGATAGTGTACCCGTTTGTCCATGCGACCTACCTGGAGCAGGGTCAGCGCCACGACGATTGCGAGAAAGACGATGGCGACCGCGGCGCCATAGCCGGCGCGCAAATATTCAAAACTTTCCCGGTAGATCGTGTAGAGCAGCATTTCCGAGGAGTGGCCCGGGCCGCCTTGGGTCAGGATCTGGACCGTGTCGAAGGTTTCGAAAGCTCTAAGCGCCACAACGATGACGACGAACATGGACACCGGTCCAAGCATTGGAATGGTGACGGTCCGCAGGCGATCGAGCCAGTGATCGGCCCCGTCAACCTCAGCGGCGTCGTATAAATCAAGCGGGATCGACTTCAGCCCCGCCATGAAGAGCACCATGGCGTAACCGAGATTCTGCCAGATGCCGATAACGGCGAGAACAGGCAGGGCCGTCGTTTCATCGCGCAGCCAGTTGGCGACAGGTAAACCAAGGGCCGCGAGGCTGTGGTTGATCAGGCCGATGGTKGGATGCAGCAAGGCCTCCCACGAGATCGCCATTGCAGTTGCCGTGGCCATGAAGGGCAAGAAATGAACCGCTCGATAAAGAGCGCGGCACGAATGGCTGCTCTCTATGAGCAGCGCGATCAAAAGTCCTGCAAGGACGGTTCCCGGAACAACCATCACTGCATAAACGACAGTGTTGATCAGCGACGCTCGAAAACCCTCGTCAAAGATGACTTCGCGGAAGTTTGCGAGACCGACGAAGGAAAGCGAGCTGGCGCCGAACTGCCAGTCGCTGAAGGCTATGACAAAAACGCCGATAACGGGCAGGAAGAACAGAACGACCAGAAAGATGAGAGCAGGCGCAATAAGTGCCCAACCCCACATTGCCTCGTGCAACGAGTGTCTTCGTGGCAGCGAGACGCGCGACGATAGCGTCCCCACGACCGCTTCCGCGGGCTGCGCAAGCCGACTGACAGCAGGTAGGCTTGCGCTCATCAGGCCCATTCCCTGGCTGGCGTGGACGAGTGAGCGCTCGAGACGTCTCGCGCGCGAACCCGACGACCGTCGCGGTTGAAGACGAGCAGCTGGTCCGATCTGACTGAGACATRCAGCGTCTGTCCGGCCACAATATGGGGTGCGCGATCAGCGGAAAGCCTGGCTATCAACGGTTGCTCGAGGYCGGACGGGTCGAAATAGACGAACAAATCGGAGCCCATATGCTCGACCATGCGTACCGTGCCGGTGATCACCCCCGGACCGGAATGTTCAGCAAACTGGAAAGCCTCTGGGCGGATGCCGACAGTGAATTTGGACCCCGGTGCTATCTCGCAAGCAACCGAAAGGGCGGAGCCCRCAAGATCGACCAAGCCAGGTTCGCGCATTGTTGCGTCCACCATGTTGATCTTTGGCGATCCGAGGAACTCGGCCACGCGTATGTCGTTCGGGTCGGCATAGATCTCCTGCGGCGGGGCAACTTGCAACATCTCACCGTCGCGCATCACAACGACACGATCAGACATCGTCATCGCTTCCGCCTGGTCGTGCGTCACATAGACAAATGTCACCCCAAGGCGCCTGTGCAGGTCCTTGATCTCGGCACGCATTTGGACCCTCAGCTTGGCGTCGAGATTGCTGAGCGGCTCGTCCATCAAAAACACGGCAGGATGGCGCACCATGGCGCGACCGACCGCGACCCGCTGACGTTGTCCGCCGGACAGTTGTCCCGGTTTGCGATTGAGCAGATGCGCAATTCCGAGCGCTTCGGCGGTACGAAAAACCTCCATCTCGATCCCGCTTATCACCGGCCCGGAGCCTGGTAGCCATCGGCCGATGAGCGGCAGGCGCTGCGCGCGGCTCAGCCGTCGCATTCGCAACGGCAGGGCGATGTTCGCGGCGACACTCATATGCGGGTAAAGCGCATAGGATTGGAACACCATCGCCACGTCGCGACGCTTCGGGCGTACTCCATCCACCACACGACCGCCAATCTCGATGCTGCCCGTGTCCTGGACCTCGAGCCCGGCCAGTATGCGCAACAATGTCGATTTTCCGCATCCCGACGGGCCGAGCAGGGTCAGGAACTCGCCATCCGCAATCGAGAGCGAAACGTCATGCAGCACCCTTGTGGCCCCGAACGACTTGCGAATATTTCTTATGATAATCCCACTCACGCAGCGGCCTCCTCATTCCTCACGCAAGCGACGACTCGGCCAACTGACCTCGTCGCCGCGCACCTCGGATGGCAAAGGACGCAGCGCTCAAGCGGTCTGATAGACCAGCTGTCAAACGTGCCCAACGCAAGACGATTGGGTAGCCTGCGCCAGAATTGACGGCGACACGCAATGCGAGCTGTTGGCTCACATTGCACAAAGCAATAAGTAAGAAAGCCATGTCTATTGAGCGGAAATGTCATGCACCCATCCTGGGGCCAGAACTCATGGCTACGCGGTACCGCCGGGACACGACAGTCCGGTGACAAATATCGAATAATGTGATGGATGGTCTCAGTTTGGAGATGAATTGCCGTAAGGGATCAGCCCTCCARCTCTTTCCGGAGCTACCGATGACGAGCGAAGACGAAGCAGTGCCTTTGAACGCAATCCGCGCTTTCGTAACGATCGTGCGCGAAGGAAGCCTGACGCGGGCAGCCAACGCATTAGGCACGACGCAGAGCTCCGTCAGCCGCTACCTAGCCGTTCTGGAAGGATATCTCGGGACAGACTTGATGGAACGGCGGGGCAGGCGAAGCGAACTGACCGAGTTTGGAAGATTATTCGCCAACACTGTCTCCGAGCCGCTCGATACAGTGTGCTTCACCGCTCAAAGAATGCGGCGGCGGACGCGGCCGAACGCCAACCGGATTGTCGTGCGCACGTCACTTTCGACCTTTGYCTATTCATTCTTGATCCCAAATCTTCAGGCATTCTCCACCGAAATGGGCGGCGTGATGGTTGACGTGATCAGTTCGCTTTCGCTRCCGACATCCACCGACGATTTCGACATCTTGATTACACGCGACCTTTCGGTCGTCGAACCTGCCGATCATTGGGAGATCTATAACGAGCAACTCGTGTGTGTGGGCCCTCCAAATCACATAGCAGGCAAAAGTCTTTCGGTCGTTCGCACCATGCCGATGATCAACGTCACATCTCGTCCCGACATACTCCCCACCTGGCTGCGAGGGATGAATCTGACGTCAAGGGATATCAAGTCGGGCGCGCGATACGATCACAATTACCTTGCGCTGCCTGCCGTCATGACAGGAAAAAGCCTTCTGGTAGCGCCCGAGATCATCGTCAGTGACCTGGTGCGCACTGGCGCTTTGAATGTGGTGCCGGGTTCGCTTACGCCAAGCGGAATGCAATACCGCGCCTATGCGGTCGACCGCTCCGACAATCCCGAACTCGCTCGCGCCTTTTGCCGGTGGTTGGCTCGACTGTGTAAAAAGGCGGCGATTTCGGAGGCTCGTTAACATCGCATTCGGCTATGGAAAGGTCTCAAAAATCGATCAATGCGTTTGATTGCCAACGACGTCGCCCAATACAGGAGGCAGTCATTCGATCATTCGTCGATTCCAGAGGCGCSCAAGATGCTGCAAACTGGTCAAAGCCCCAAGCACATCTCCCGAGCCTCCATGCTGACGAGCAGGGCATCTCTGCGAGCCCATGTCTGCGCCGGCCGTCTGGCCCACGTCATGGCGGCGCACAGTCCCTTGTCGGCAATCCTGGCCGAGGAAGCAGGCTTCCATGGCATCTGGGCCTCCGGTTTCGAACTTTCCGCTCTTTATGGACTGCCCGATGCAAGCCTTGTCTCCATGACGCGGCACCTCGACATGGTCCGTTCGATGGCCGAGCAGTCATCGCTGCCGATCATAGCTGATATCGACACGGGCTTCGGCAACGCCATCAACGTGATCTACGCCATCCAGCAATATGAGCGTGCGGGCGCCGCCGCGGTCGTCATTGAAGACAAAGCCTTTCCAAAGGTGACGAGCCTCCTGGCAGATGGTCGCCAGGAACTCATCCGGACCGAGGAATTCGTGGGAAAAATTCGGGCGGCCGTCGCCACGCGCRCAGACGCGGACTTCCTCGTCATTGCGCGCACCGAAGCGCTGATCGCCGGACTGGGCGAAGCCGAGGCCTTGAAGCGGGCCAGGGCGTATGAAGAAGCTGGCGCCGACATGATCTTGATCCACTCCAAGCGCAAGATGCCCGACGAGGTGGAAAGTTTTGTACGAGCATGGCGCGGCGAAGCTCCGATAGTCATCGTGCCGACGGCCTATCCGGAAATGAACGAGTCGCGCATCCGCGCCCTCGGCAAGATTGCGATGGTGATCTATGGCAATCATGCCATTCGGGCAGCGGTCACCGCCATGAAGGACGTCTTTGCCCGCATCCGCGCCGACGGCGGTATTCACCGCATCGACCCCGAAATCGTGTCCGTTGAGGAAATCTTCCGACTGCAGAAAATGGACGCCGTCAAAGCGAACGAGAATCGGTTTCTGTGGTGACCTCACCAGGGCTACTTTCAAAATGCGGACCATCGAAAACAGGTCTGAGGATGACCTCCTGATGCAGCCAAGTTCGTCCGTTTCTGCATCTTCGGTGTCGGGTTCGAGGTGCCGAGCTCATTTCGGTTTTCGGTTCGCAATGCGGGCGCTGAGCCTTAGGCGCCCGCGCGTCTCTCGTGGCACGATTTTTCAATTGGATGGCGTGCGGCCGAGATTGTTGTCTTTCGATCCATGGAGCTCAGGCTGCTGCATGGTTCCGCCGCTTCGTGCGAGCAGGCGCCGCTTGGCCTGCTACTTTTCGCGCGCCGTATGCGTCGCAAGGCGCTTTGTGGCAAATGAGGAAATGGAGGTTTCGCCGAATTGGAAATTTTCGAAAATCTTGAAGCGTTGATCGATGCGCCGGGCGCGGAAACGGTCAATGAGGCACGCTCAATGCTGCGTCAGTTCGAGTCGGTCGTGACTGCCGACGCGATCCACCAATTCTTGCTGGATCTGATGACCCTGGTGTTTGTGGTGGACGCCGCTCCTCAAAATTATCACCCGCCGGTGCGCAAGCTCGTCAAGGTCCGGCTGGCAATGCTCAAGATGCTTGGCGAAGCCTCGGTGTGAACATCGGCCAAGCAAGCCTGTCGCGTGGCGCAAGCGCTATCAGCCGGATGGCGAAACGGCTGAATATCCGTCGCGGCTGCACGTTGAATGGCGCGTGCCGCGGATCCGGTGCTCATCGCCTGTCGGTTCGAATTGGATGCTGAAGAGACTCGAATCGCTGCTCTCGTTGGAATGCCAGCCGGAAGGTGACGGATTGGCGATCGCGTAACGCGCCGTGCCGGCGAACTTCGCCATGYCACCTTGGCAAGCTGCCCGCAGGCTTGCGCGACTGCGAATGCCGCGCGGCGGAAGGGTCTGGGGACGACTAGGCATGCAATATGTCTTCGAGACCTTCCTGGAGCAGCTTTCGGAAAGCGTCGATGAGACGGATTTCCGCGACGCGATGGCGCGTGCTGCCGCGGCATTCGATCTCGTCAAATTCGCTTATCTGTGCCTGCCGCCACAGGCGCCGGGAAAGCCAAGGCTGATCTCGAACTATCCGCCACGCTGGACCGCTCATTACCTGAGCAACCATTATCACGCCATCGATCCGGTGATCGCGCGGGCGCAGGCCGGCCAATGCCCGTTTCTGTGGGGGCTTCACTACAGCCGAACCGCCGGCATGTCGGATTTCGAGCAGAAGCTCTTCGACGAGGCGGYCGCGTTCGGCATCCGCTGCGGTTTGACAATCCCGATCCTCGACAAGCGGGGCAACGTCGCCGCCATGAGCTTTGCCGCCGACGGGCTCGATCCGGCGCTTCTGCGGGTGGCCGAGCGCTACCAAGAGGCGTTTCGCTTCATGGCGACATGCTTTCATATCTGCGTCCGCCGCAAGCTCTCGGCCGATCGGGTGGTCAACGGCGTGCAGCTGACGCCGCGCGAATATGAATGCCTGGAATGGGCCGCGCAGGGCAAATCCGCACCCGACATCGCCTCGATTGTTGGCATCAGGCGCCGCACCGCCTCTTTTCACCTGGAGAACGCCAGAAGGAAGCTTGGGGTGCGCACCCGCATGCAGGCTGTGGCGCAATTCTCAGCCGCCAGAACGGGCCTCGGCTAACCAGCCACCTGTACCGCTGTACAGGCTGCTTCGGCCTGACGCYTGGCCTCCAATGGCAGGGTCAATCCTGCCAGGAGGCCGATAATCATGCTGCAGCTCATTGCTCCCGAATGGTACGGCGATTTCGCCGACGAGCTCCACGAAATGYACCGTCTGCGCCACCGTGTCTTCAAGCAGCGGCTTGACTGGGACGTCGACACCAGCGGCGGCTATGAGATCGATCGCTTCGACGCGCTGAAACCGCACTATCTGGTGCTGCGCGGTGCAGGCGGTGAAGTCTGCGGCTGCGTGCGCCTGCTTGCCTCGACCRGGCCGACCATGCTTGGCGATATCTTTCCGGCCCTGCTCGACGGACAGCCGACGCCGCAGGATTCAAGGATCTGGGAAAGCAGTCGTTTCGCGCTCGACCTGCCGCCGTCGGCCGCCAAGGGATCAGGTGGCATCGCTGTCGGCACCTACGCGCTCTTCGCAGGCATGATCGAGTTCGGCCTGTGGCGAGGACTGAGCCGCATCGTCACCGTCACCGACCTGCGCATGGAGCGCATCCTGCGCCGTGCCGATTGGCCGCTCGAGCGGCTTGGCGAGCCGCGCGCGATCGGCCCCACCAAARCCCTGGCCGGTTACCTCGAGGTCTCAAGCGAGCGCCTCGATGCCGTTCGCCGCAATGGCGGCCTTGCCGGTCCGGTGCTGTGGGCGCCGGTCAATCCACGAGGCCACATGATGGCTTCGCTTCATGCTTCGGGCGGAAATACCTGATGAGYCTGCCAGAACCTGAAGCCGACCGGCCGGACTGGCGCGATGAGCGGTCCTATGACTACACCCTCGAGCTGACGCGACGCGGCTGGGCCTGGGAATTCCYGCGGCGCAATCCGCCCTTCCGRCATGATCTGTCCCACGCATTGGAACGGGCGAGCTCCGTCGATCAGCGGCCGTCGCTCGACGTCATCGTATCCTCCGTCGACCTGTCGCGCTGGGGGCTCTTGTTTCGCGTCCTCGATTCACCGTGACGCAGCCACGTTCTGGTGTCCGAGCCGATGCGCTCAGGTGTTGCCGGTCGTCGCCGAACGGGTGTCCTCCTCGCCGGTGATACCGGCGTTCGAACCGGCGAACCTGCCATGCCGTGCCAGTGTGCTCAGGCTGGTTGACGGCAGTCAACATCTCCTGCTGCACAGCGCCGGCCGGCAGCTTCAGCTCGCCGTCTCGGGGCCAAGTATCCTCGGCCCCGTTGTGTTGCGCACCGATGCGGTCTGGCCGGCCGGTGAGTGGCGGCAACGCCTCTGGGCGCTCAACTGCTTCAATAGCCTCGTTGCAGGGGGRCGCTTGCCGAAAAGACTGTTTGCGCCGGAAGCGCGCGGTCGTCGCCTGCGCTTTGTTCTGCGGGCGCTTGACGGCTCAGTGGCAGGCGCCTCTTACCGAGACATCGCCGAAGCGTTGATTGGTCAGACGCGCGTGCGGGCCGACTGGACGGATCCGCGCGACCATCTGCGCGATCGCATCCGACGTGCCGTGGCACGGGCCCGCATGCTCATGAATGGCGGCTATCTCGGCTTTCTTGCCTGACGTGTCTCGCGCCGTATAAATGCGTCAGCTGGCGAACAGCTCCCTGTAGCCCGTCGTTACCATCCAGTTCGCCCGGTCGAGATGGCTGCGCGCCGCATTGCGGGCGCGTTCTGGTTCGCGCTCCGGATCGATGCCGAGGATCAGATCAGCCATCTCCTCGTAGCTGGCGTCATCGGCGGCGGCATCCAGCAAGCGCATATAGATGGTGAAGTGCTCCTTGTCGTAAGCCGTGAGGCTGTCGGACCACGGCGCTTCATCCGCTACCGGCGCGCTTGAGTGAGGCTGCAACATCGCTGATTCCATCTCCAAGAGTGGCGCGCAAAACCCGTCCGCGAGCGGATTGGGACGCTTGGTGTGGAATACATATTATAGTTGATAAACTCAAGCAGCCTGATCCGATGACTACTCACGCATGGACATGCGTCAGTTGGTCGGTCGGAATGTGATAAGCATCAGGCTGAAGAAAGGTCTGACGCAGGAACAGCTCGCCGAAGTTTCCGGTTTCAGCCAGCAGTATATCAGCGGTCTGGAGAAGGGCCGCCGCAATCCGACGATCGTCACCATCTATGAACTGGCATTGGCGCTTGGCGTCAGCCACATGGATCTGGTTCGTCCCGACAAATAATCGATCTAGCGCGCAAATTGCCGGGCACCTGCGCGCCTGAAGGCGCGCATCGGGTGCTCGTGAACCGAGCCCGCTTGTCTTCGCGTCGCTCGGGCGGTCTCGGCCATTCGGCTTCGCCCCCTGGCGCGGGCAGCCCTTGCGGGCTGTGCCGGTCGCCGCCCAGGGGCGGCGTTGTTTTTTGATTTGGCCTTCCCGGCGGCGCGGTGTGGGCGGCTCTCCCTTCTAGGCCCGCCGCGGCGGCCCGCAACCCTTCGCTCGCGCTCCGGGTCCTCCACTTGCGTTCCGGTCCTTCGGATGCAGGCCGCCTCTGACGGCGGGCCTTTCCGGTCGTTTTCGCCGCCCACCCCGCTTTGCGGGGAAGGGCGCGGCGAGATTGGCGAGCGGAGGTCAAGTCATGCGCAAAACCGGCAAACACAGCGTTAGCGGAGAAGTTGGCGGCAAGAGGAGCGAGCCGCTGAAGCGCAGCCTTTATTCCGAGATCACAGACCGCATCATCGCCGATCTGGAGCGGGGTTGCGTGCCATGGGTGAAGCCTTGGGGCAGCGCCAAGGCCAGCCTTGGCCTGCCGAAGAATGCCGCCACGGGGCGCGGCTACTCCGGCATAAACATCCTGATCCTGTGGGGCGCTGTCATCGAACACGGCTATGCCGGCCAGAACTGGCTCACCTTCCGGCAGGCGCTTTCCCTTGGCGRCAATGTCCGCAAAGGCGAGCACGGCACGACCATCGTGCATGCCGATCGCTTCATCCCGAAAAACGAGAAGGAACGCGCCAAGACGGAAGATACCGAGCCGCAGGCGGTGCCGTTTCTCAAGCGCTTCACCGTCTTCAATGTCGCGCAGTGCGAGGGCCTGCCCGAAGAGCTTTACAGCCAGCCCGAGCCGCTGCCCGAACGCCACATCATCCCGCATGCCGAGGCGCTTGTTCGCAAAACCGGTGCCGATATCCGCATCGGCGGCGAYCGCGCCTTTTACATGCCGTCTGCCGATTTTGTTCAACTGCCGCCGCAGCCGGCGTTCTTCGAGCAGATCAACTATTACCGAACCTGCTTCCACGAGCTTGGCCAYTGGACCGGGCACCCAACGCGGCTTGCGCGTGACCTCTCCGGCTCGTTCGGCACCAAGGCCTATGCCCGCGAGGAACTGGTCGCAGAGATCACGGCTGCCTTTACCTGCTCGAGCCTCGGCATCGAGCCGACCGTGCGTCACGCCGACTACATCGCCTCATGGCTCGAGGTGCTGCGCGAGGACAACCGCGCCATTTTCCGCGCTGCCAGCCTTGCCTCGAAAGCCGCCGATTTCCTGCTGGCCTTCCAGACGGATGCCGAAACCAAGGTGCGGGAAGGGATCGCGGCATGAGCGCTCCCGATCCCGTTGCGCTGCAGAGCGAGCCGGCGCCGGAAGGCGAGCAGATGCTCGATTTCGGCTCTTGGATGAAGCCAAACGAAACCAGCTCGCCTGTTCCGAACCACTTCGACCTGTTCCGACAAGGAAACTTTGCCATGATCCTGATCCCTGACGAATTGCGCGCCCGCCTGCTCGCCAATGGCGCCGCCGAAATCGAAACCGACCATGTTCCGGTCGTCAAATTGTTCAATCCGGTCGGCGCCGCGACTTGGCTTCTGAGCGAACTCGACGCCGACGGCGACACGCTGTTCGGGCTTTGCGATCTCGGCTTCGGCTTCCCGGAACTCGGCAGCGTCAGTCTCGCCGAACTGCAAGCCGTCAAAGGACCGCTTGGCCTCGGCATCGAGCGCGATCTCTATTTTCGTGCGCGGTTTCCGCTCTCGGTCTACGCGGAAGCCGCCCGGATTGCCGGCCACATTACCGAGGCCGAGCGGCTTTTGCGGCAGGCCGCCGCCGCTCTCGAAATCCCCACTCCCGAGCTTCCGCCAGACCGGGCGGAATGACCGCGCCRCCAGGCGCAAACACCCCGCCGCTCGGCCTGCGGCCTCGCGGTGGGGCTTTTAAAAGCCCAGACAAAGGAGAAAGACACAATGCAGCTTGCCCATGTTTCCATCGACCAGTTGAGCGTGTCCGCCATCAACATGCGTCATTCAAAGCGCGCGCCAGACATATCCGACATCCTGCCGTCGGTCAGGGCGCGCGGCGTGCTCGTGCCGCTTCTGATCCGGCCCAATGGCACGCCCGACAGCTTCGAAATCGTCGCCGGGCGCCGGCGCTATTTCGCAGCCAAGACGGTCRCCGACGAGCGCGGCGAGGCCGAACCRCTGCCCTGCGCCATCATGGAGGATGGCGACGACGCCGACGCGCTGGAGGCTTCGCTCATCGAGAACATCGCGCGGCTCGACCCCGATGAAGTCTCGCAGTGGGAGACCTTTACGCGCCTAATCAAGGAGGGGAGGGRCATCGCCGACATTGCCGCCACCTTCGGCCTCACCGAGCCGCAGGTGAAGCGCATTCTGRCGCTCGGCGACCTGTTGCCGAAGATACGCGAAGCCTACCGCCGCGAGGACATCGACACCGAAACGGTGCGCCATCTCACCATGGCTTCCAAGGCGCAGCAGAAGGACTGGCTGGCGCTCTTTTGCGATCCCGAGCAACGTGCCCCGCGCGGCTGGCAATTGAAGCAATGGCTGTTCGGCGGCCAGTCGATCTCGACCAAGGTAGCGCTGTTTCCAATCGATGACTATGGCGGCCTGATCGTCTCCGACCTATTCGGCGAGGGCAGTTTTTTCGCCGATGCCGACCTCTTCTGGCACAAACAGAACGAGGCGATTGCCGCCAAGCGTGACGCCTATATCGAAGCCGGTTGGTCCGAGGTGGTCGCGCTCGAACCCGGCCAGTATTTCCATTCGTGGGACTACGAAAAGACGCCCAAGAAGAAGGGCGGCAAGGTGATCATCACCGTCTCGCAGCGCGGCGAGGTGGAATGTCATGAGGGCTATCTGTCGCGCAAGCAAGCGCGCCGCGTCCGCGCAGAAGGCGAGTTTGGTGAGGAAGCCGAACCGCGTGCCAAACCGTCGCGTCCCGAGTTGAGCGGGCCGATGCAGAACTATGTCGATCTGCACCGTCACGCCGCCGTGCGCACCGCCTTGCTCGATCATCCGGGCGTCGCGCTACGGGTAATGGTGGCGCATGCGATTGTCGGCTCCAGCCTGTGGCAGGTGCATCCCGATCCGCAGCGYGCGGCCAACGAAACGGTGGCCGCCAGCATCGCCGCTTGCAAGGCCGAAGCCGTCTTCGGTGAGAAGCAACGCGAGGTTCTGACCCTGCTCGGTTCTGTCGATGAGGATGGTCCGGTGACCGGTGGCAATGGCGACGACTTCGCGCTGGCCAGCGTCTTCGCCMGTCTGCTGGCACTCCCTAACGACGATGTCTTGCGCGTTCTGGCGCTGGTCATGGCCGAGACGCTTTGCACGGGCAGCGCGATTGTCGAAGCGCTCGGCAATCATCTTGGCCTCGACATGCGCGGCCATTGGCAGGCCGACGATGCCTTCTTCGAGCTGTTGCGCGACAGGCAAGTCGCCACCGAAATCCTCGCCGATGTCGGCGGCAGGCTCGTCGCCGATAGCAATTCCTCGGAAAAGGTGAAGACGCAAAAGAAGATCATTCGCGACTTCCTTTGCGGCGAAAACGGCAGGCAAAAAGTCGACGGCTGGCTGCCGCGCTGGATGGCATTCCCGGTATCGGGCTATACGAACCGTGGCGGTTTGCGCACCGCCGATCAGTGGGCGAAGGTCCAGACGCTGTTCGTGTCGGAATGATCCTCGCATGGCGGGCGGCGACGTTTTCTGGCGTCGCCGCTCGCGCCAACCGGGCAGCATTTATCGCTCGGCAAAGTCTCCTGTAGACCGCAGCGCCGGTCAGGTTTCAGCCGCGCGCACCGGCCGACGGAATTTCGAAACCACCCGGCCCGGTGGTGGCAATCTGGCGCTTTTCTCCCTGGCACGATAACGCTGGCACGGCGCTGGAGCGTTCCGCAAACCTGTCCTCGGCCAACTCCTGCCTGGCTACCGCGAGCGCGTCTTCGCGACCATCTCCAATGCTTGGCACCCAGGACCATTCCCCTGCCGCTGGCTTGATGACCTATGGGCGGATCCGGCCCGCCCGAAACCCTCGGCCAGCAGCTTTTTTCCCCGCCGCCTGCGGCGGCTCCTCGCGCCCGCTTCGCTTCAAAAAAGCTGCCCGCTCGGGTCCTGCGCTGCCGCTGCGGCCCTTTGGGTTCAGCCGGGCCAGACGCGCCCATTACGGTCCGCCATCGCAGGGGAATGGTCCCCGGCGACAAGCAAAAGGAGACTTTCAAATGACCGCGATCGGATACGTTACCAAGCAGGACAACGGCAGCTACAAGGGCCAGCTCAAGACGCTCAGCGTCCGCGCCGAGATCGCCATCGTGCCCAACCAGTCAAAGACCTCCGACACCCATCCCGACTTTAGGGTGCTCACGCAAGGCGTCGAGGTCGGTGCCGGCTGGATCAGGATCGGCGAGGCATCCGGCAAGGACTATGTGAGCCTGTCGATCGCAGCACCGGAGTTCGGCCCGAGAAAACTCTACGCCAATCTCGGCCGCGCCGCCGGCCAGGATGACGACGACACCTTCGCCATCATCTGGAACCCGGCCGACTGACGCAWCGGGCCCCCGCGCCACCGGCGCGGGGGCTCTTTCAGCCGAACTGAGCCAGCCGGCAGCGGCGAAAACTCGCCGTTGACTCTTCGCCCGTCCCGCAAGCGCTCTCGCTCGCCGATCCTCGCCGCAGTCTCCAATCGGCAAACGAGGATCATCATGGACGACGAAAACGAACGCGCCGCCCGCGCCAAGAAGGGCAGTCCCTTCCTCAACACAGCGCAGGCCGCCTTCTATATCGGGCTGTCGCAACGCACCTTGGAAAAGATGCGGCTCAAKGGCGGCGGCCCGCAATTTCGCAAGCACGGCCGCTTCGTCCGCTACCACATCGACGAGCTCGACGCCTGGTCGAAAGGCCAGCCGAAGGGCTCCGACGCCGATGACAATCGCGGAGGCCGGCCATGAACGCGCGGCCTTCTCTTCATCTGATCGGCAGCCGTTTGCGGCGAGTTCCCGCGCGCAAGACGCTTGCCGCGGCAAGCATCGGACTTGGCCTGATCGGCTTCACCGCTTTCGTCAAGCCGACGCCCGTACTGGTCTGGAATGCCTCGGCCAGCGCGCCAATCGGGCTCTATGGCCTTGGCCTCGGTGCCRCTCGCGTCGGCGATTTCGTGCTTGTCCGCTTGCCCAAAATGGCCGCTCACCTCGCCGACCAGCGCGGCTATCTGCCTCGCAACGTGCCGCTGGTGAAGCGTATCGCCGCACTGCCGCACGAGCATGTCTGCGCCTTCAATGACGCCATCATCATCGGCGGCAAGATCGTGACACGCCGCGTTCCGGTCGACACACAAGGCCGAACCTTGCCTTGGTGGAACGAATGCCGGGCACTCACCGGTGACGAGGTTTTCCTGATCAATGGCGAGGCTCCCGGCTCCTTCGACAGCCRGTATTTCGGGCCGGTGCCGGCCGCCAATATCGTTGGGAGGCTCGTGCCGCTATGGACCGAGTGACCCTCCTGATTTTGGGCATGGTGTCGATTGCACCATGCGCCTGTTCCGCCGCGACCGGCGCTGAGCCGGCCGTCATCTCCCAAGGTCCGCAGCTGACAAGATGGCAAGAGTTCGTTGCCGAGGCAAGCCAGCGCTTCAGTGTTCCACAGTCCTGGATTTATGCCGTCATGAATGCCGAAAGCCGTGGGCAGACCATGCTCAACRGTCGGCCGATCACTTCACGAGCCGGTGCGATTGGGCTGATGCAGGTGATGCCCGGCACCTATGAGGAACTGCACGTCGAGCATGATCTCGGAGCCGATCCGCACGATCCGCGCGACAATATTCTGGCCGGTACAGCCTACCTGCGCGCTATGTATGATCGCTTCGGCTTCCCCGGGCTGTTCGCAGCCTACAACGCCGGGCCGGATCGATATAAGGCGCATCTGGAACGCGGGAAGYCGCTGCCGAGAGAGACAGTCTTATATCTGAAACAGCTTAAGGCGGCGGGTGTTTCGGCGGCCGCCATGGATCAGTTCAAGAGCAAATCTCGGCCGCCAAAAGCGCCGAAAATCTCCTTGGGGCGCGAATTGTTTTTCCTGAGGGATGGAGTTTCGGCAGGYGGTTCGAGTGGCGGAATTCTGGTGCCGCTCGGGTCTCAGCCAGGTGGGTCAGCGCGGCCGGACGGCAGATGAGGGCAAGGTGCCGGGGCGGGGCGGGTGGGGGCGAGGGGCTGGGTTGAGGGAAGGCAAGATAAAGGCACCGCCTCCGAGAGGCGGCTAAGTCTTTGTCTGCACATCGTTTCTCCCGGAGGCTCCATCCAGCGCCTGGAGGGTATCTCACGCAAGTCTTTGATTTGGCTGCAAATCCGCAAGAGGCTCCGATGCAGGATGATGAATTCAGGCCGAGGCTCGGCAGGATCGGATCGCGCGGTTCGAAGGCCGGCAAACGCTATGCCGGTCAGCTCCGCGCCGCGGTCAACCGCGCCGGCGGCAAGGCCACGCGTGGTGGCCGCTTCACCGGAAGCCRCATGGGGCGCGGTGGCGCCGCTGCCGCGGTCCTCAGATCGCGCGATCGCCATGCGGCTTTTCGGCAGCGCCGTGTCGTCGTTAAGGCGCGCCTCGTCAAGCTGGTCGGCAAGGGGATCGACGGAGCGCGTGCGCACCTGCGCTATCTCCAGCGCGATGGCGTCACTCGGCAAGGKGAGCCCGGCGAGCTCTACGGTGCCGACAGTGACCGCGTCGATGGCAAGGCGTTCATCGATCGTGCCGCCGGTGACAGGCACCAGTTCCGCTTCATCGTCGCACCCGAAGACGGCATCGAGTACAGCGATCTCAAACGACTCACGCGGCGGCTGATGGCGCAGATGCAAGAGGACCTCGGCACCAGGCTCGACTGGGTCGCCGTCGACCATTTCAACACCGGCCATCCGCACACGCACATCATCGTTCGCGGCAAGGACGACCGCGGCGAGAATCTCGTCATCGCGCGCGACTACATCTCCTCCGGTTTACGGGAGCGCGCGGCTGAGCTGGTCAGCCTCGATCTTGGCCCGCGCACCGATCGCGAGATCGAGCAGCGCCTGCGCCGGGAGATGKAGCAGGAACGCTTAACCAGTGTCGACCGRCAACTGCTGCGAATGCGCGATAGCGAAGGGCTTGTTGCGCCGGACGGACGGGATGCTTTTCGCCAGACACTGCATCAGGGCCGCCTTCGCAAGCTTGAGCGAATGGGTCTTGCAGCGGAGGTCGGCTCCGGCCGCTGGCGCCTGGACGATGAGCTCGAAGCAACGCTGCGTCGCTTGGCCGAGCGCGGCGATGTCATCAAGACGATGCATCGCGAATTGACGAGCAAGGGACTCGCGCGCAGTGCCGCCGACGTGCTCGTCCACGACGCAGGACAGAATACCGAGCCTGTTGTCGGCCGCGTGGTCGCGCGCGGGCTGGCAGACGAAATCAATGACCGGCACTATCTTATCGTCGACGGCATTGACGGCAAAAGCCACTACATTGACATCGGCAAAGGCGAGGCCACTGAACCGATGCCCGACGGCTGTATCGTCCGTGTCATGCCTCGGAACACCGAGCCCAGACAGATCGACCGGGCTATCGCCGACATCGCCGCGGCGAATGGCGGGCACTACAACATCGATATTCATCTGAGGCAGGACCCTTCCGTGACCGAACGCTTCGCCGAAACGCATGTCCGAAGGCTAGAGGCGATCCGGCGAGTAACGGGCGGCGTCGAGCGCCAGCCGGACGGCACCTGGATCATTGGGCCAGACCATCTGGAGCGCGTTGCGCACTACGAGGGTCAGCGGGCGAGGGCCGAGCCCGTTGTCCTCGACAAGCTGTCGTCAATGCCGCTGGAGAAGCAGGTCGGTTTCGACGGCRCCACCTGGCTGGACCGAGAATTGGTTTCCAATGAACCGGCGCCGTTGCGCGACTCCGGCTTTGGCCGCGAGGTGCGGGAAGCGCAAACCCGGCGGCAGCAGTGGCTCGTTGCTCAAGGAGTCGCGCACGAAGAGCAGGGCCGGATCGTCTATCGCGCAGATATGATTTCGATATTGCGTCAGCGTGAGCTGAACCGGATTGCCGGCCAGCTTTCGAGCGAGCTCGGGCTCTCGTATTTCGACGTGAAGCCTGGAGATCGGTTGGAAGGCAAGATGMTCCGGTCGGTCGAGCTCGCCAGCGGGAAATACGCCGTCATTGAAAAGTCGCGTGAGTTCACTCTCGTGCCGTGGCGGCCAGTGCTTGACCGACATGTCGGAAAGGAGATCTCCGGGATCATGGGCGGGGAGGGGATTTCATGGACCATCGGTCGGCAAAGAAGCGGGCCGAGTGTTTCGTGACCTAATTGCACGAGACGCCGGCTGCGGTTGTCAACAGGGTGCAGTCAGGGGAAGAAGTTAGCCGACTGATCTAATTAGACCGGATCTACGCCTAGGTAAACGACTGATAAGGCAACATTATCATTCGTTTTGTCGCGCCGACAAGCTGTGCGTTTTGYGGCGAAAATCATCGCCAAAACCGCACGGCCGCCTTACCCTCCAAACACATGATTCGCCTCGATCCGCAAACGCCAGTCACGCTACGCCGCCGGCCGTTCCGGCTTGGGCGCTCGCAAACGGCAGCGCGCCGAGCGACGGCGACGCCGCCTTCCAGGCCGGCGCCGCGTTGGCTGTGCTTGACACGCTTGCCCGCGCGCAACCCAGCTGGGCCGGCGCCTGGCGCCAGCGGCTGGTGTTCAACTGCGCCGCCGCCAGCATGCGGCTCGCCGGCCGCGCCGAGGATGAAGCCGCCTTGCGCGATGCCTGGCAGCTTTGCCCTGCCGGCACCGCTCCCGGTCCCGCCGGCGCCATTTTTGGCGCCTGGCGCCAGCTGGCGCTGCAGCCGCCGGCGGTCAGCGCCGATCGGCTGGCAAAAGTGGCCGAGATGCTCGGGCTCGCCTGCGACGACGAGGCGCTAGCCGACCTGTGCACGCAGATCGAGCACGTGGCGGCGGCGCGGCGGCCGGCGCCGTTCGCCGCGGCGGCGATCGCCGCCCGCGTCGTCGCCATGCGGCCCGATGCCGAGATGTTCGCATGGTGGCTGGCCGATCTGGTGCTGGCGCAAAGCCTGCGCTGGCCGCGGCCGCTGCCGCTGTTGATGACCCAGGCTTTTGGCCCGGCCTTCCGCACCGAKGGTGGCGGCGGCAAGCGGATCCGACCGGGCGAAAAAGGTTTCGAGCGCGCGGTCTGCGTCGCGTTGGTGCAAGCGGCGGCGGAGGCCTGTCGGTTGGCCGCCGAGTTGTCGCGCCGCGCCGAAAAACTCCTGGCGGTTGCGCCAAGACTGYGCGCGAAAGGCGCCGGCGACGTGATTTTCTTGCTCCTGAATGAAGATGCCGTCGCGGGATCGCTGACGACCAAAAACCTGTCGCGCTTTGCGGCGCGGCGCCTGTTCGAGCGCCTGCACCAGCTCGATGTCGTGCGCGAGTTGTCGGGCCGAACCAGCTTTCGACTGTTTGGGCTCTAGCGATGGCCGAGGCCGCCCGATCCGAACGCCCGGGGGGCAAGGATGAAGTCCAGCGACTGCTGGTCGACACCGAGCTTGAGCACCTGCCGCCAGAACTGCGCTGGCGCGAGTGGATGGGCCGGGTCGATGCAGTAATTTTGCCGCCAGCGAGCCGGTGCCGCGCGAGGTGCTGGCGCGCGCCGTCGGCAAAAGCTGCAATCTCGAGCTGGTCATCGACGACATTCGCGCCGAAGTCGCCGGTCGCCCCTACGAGCTGGTCGCGATCACCGGCGGCTGGCAGCACCGGACCAAGAAGGCTTTTGGCGACGTCATCTGTGCATTGCCTATTTCCAGCCGATCACGCGCTGCGAGCTGTCGAGCTTCTTCGGCAAGGAGGTGTCGCGCGATCTGATCGGCGTGCTGCGCGCACAGGACCTCATCGCCTCCGGGCCGCGCAGCCCGCAACCGGGCGCGCCCTACACCCATGTGACGACGAGGAATTTCCTGTCGCAGTCCGAGCTCGAAACGCTGCGCCTGCTGCCCGATTTCGAGGCGCTCGAGGATGCAGGGTTGCTGTCGAAGGAGAAGCTGCTGGCGGGCGACATTGTGCCCGAGCTTACCGATGCGGGTGACGAACAAGTTGAGTAAAGATGGGGCGCGAAGAACCTTTGCGATGGACATCTCGACAGTCAGTGGAGATCTCCTCAAGCGTACCGGYGACGTAGGCAAGAATTCGCGGACCTACGCTGCCGTGCATGTCGTCGGAGGGAGCAGCGTTGCTTCCTATGCTTTCCCGCGCGCATCCTATGAATTTCAACTGGTGGCCGAAACCCTTCCCGCCCCAGGCAAGACGGTTAAGCCTCATTACGTTCCGAGCTGAAGGGGCGCATCCGCACAGTTCGCCTGCGGATCGCCCTCCATGTCGACCAGAATGTGACCCCGCTCTATGCATCGGCCGCGCCTTATGATCGACGCAAATGCCCCGTCAGTCGCAGTCAGAACACGGTTAAATCCGTGAGGGGCATCGGCTCAAAATGAGCCGCAGGGTTTGCCAAGAACATCTGTGTGACCTGTGGCCTGAGTTTCAGCAGTGGCAAGTATTATTTCTTAGGCCTCATCTGTGGGCGAGCTGCCTCGGCGGCTTCGCTCTCAGCCTTGAGGTCTGAGATCAGGGTCTCGAGCTCAGAAATATGCTCGGCGAACTCATGGGGAAGGGGAACGGACACCGTGTCAGCCGCCGGATTGTCATGACTGTGGGTATTCGCGCGCGTCATGCCCTCATGGAATCGAATTGCCAGCGCGTCTGGGAGTCGAACATAGCGCAACAACTGGGTCTGGATGACGTCCGTTCCCCGCCGGACTATGTCCCGGAAGACCACTTCCTCGACAACGCGCTCGTAGGTGTCGCGCAATCGGCCATAGAGGTTCTTCACCTGATACTCGTAGTCCGCCGGGCTAACTGCATGGAGCTTTGCCAATGGTGCCGCGTCATTTTTCAGTCGGCCGATGCGTTTGGCGACATTCTGGCCCTTCCAGGGYATCCCCGCCGTATCCACCTTGCCCGCGGCAGCCTTGTCGCTGAACAACGCGACCGTAACGGGTTCGATGCCAACCTGATCTGCCGCGCTACAAAGCTCGTTGAAAAAGACAATATCGTGCGTGAACACGATGACCTGTCGCTTGGACGCCTCCTCCGCAATCCGCTGAGCAACCTTGGCGCTTCGATCACGATCGAGAGACGAGACAGGATCGTCAATCACGATCGGTCCTGAGCCGTCGGTCAACGCGACTTCGGTCAGGAACCCGGCAAGTGCCAAGGCACGCTGCTCGCCTTCACTGAGAATCTCCGAGGTGACCTTCGTAAGTCTTGTCTTGGGATCGACCTCGAATTCCGCCTTCGTCTGATTGCTCTTGCGTGCAAGGCCCACGTTGAGGTGCATGATGTCGAAGCGGGCCCTTTCGGAATCAAAACGCTTGATGACTGCTGTTGTCAGATGGGCGTCGACCAACTCATTTGCGCGCTGCGTAATCCCACGAGTTTGAACATCAGCCAGAGCCTTCGAGTAGGCATCGTCAACAACGTGCAAATCCCGTCGCGCCGTGAGCTTCGCTCTGTTGATGGCAAGCATTTTTCGGTCGTCAAGCTCAGCCTTCTCGGCCTCGAGTTTGGTTCGTTCTTCGGTATTGGCGGCCTGTGCAAGCCCGTCTTTCTCCGCCTTCAGTCTGAGCGCGAAAGCCTCCATCTCTTCCATTGGCAGGGTGAGAGGAGCAACGGTGCCACTTTCTTCACCCTGCAATCTTGYGAGCGCCTCTGCTCGCCGTGCGACCGCTGATCCCTGGAGGATTGCGAGCACGCTCGCCAACCCCTCGTCGCGTTTTCCTACCTGTTCGAGACGATCGGCAAAGTCGTGGGCGCCAAGTAGAGCCAGGCCCTGGAGACCCCTGAGGGCATCTTCGACCACTTGCTCCGCCTTTCGAGCTGCGGCATCGAGGGTGTCGTCCATATATTTCTGAAAGCGCTGCATTCGAGCAACACCATCCGACAAAAGCGGCTGCTGGCATAGCACGCATTCTGCCACCCCGTCGTCGGCCACGAGAACCGGGAAGTCCTTGTCCTTATAGGCCTCTTTCACCGAGTAATTGCGCGCCGCAGCCCAAAGCGCTCGCCATGCATCACTCCCGACGCCTGGCAGCGGCTCGTCAGTGAACAACTCGCCAGCCGCTAAAGTCGCGGCTTGGCGTGCTGCGACTGCTGAGGCGCGGAGCTTTCGGAGCTCTTCCAGAGCGGGATCGGCGAAAGCCGATCCCACCTCCTTGACCTCCTGGATGAGGCCGTCAATCCACTTCGAAAGCGCGTTTACGTCAGCGACTGCGGCAGCACCGGCGGAAAGGGTAGCAGTGAGTTCATCAAGACGCTTTTGATCGTTCTCGGCAAACGTCGTTGCCGCCTCAATCTGTGCGTCAGGGGTGGATCTGTTCAGCTGACCGTTGAAGATCTGGGCTGCGGTATTGCGCTGGATGGGGAACGTGATCGCGCTCAGTTCGACTTTGTTGCCGACCTCCTTTGCCCGTTCTGTTTCAAGCTTTTCCTTCAAGGTTATGCAGACTGCGTTCAGCCGATGCGGCAGAGCTAGTCCGAAAGGAAGAAAGCGTATCTGATTTCCGCCGTCGACATATAGCTGAGCCGAGGCCGTGTCGAACACCGCAACCTGCATCAGCTGCGATGAGGCTGCATTGCCCGGCGACCAAGGAATTACCAGCTCACCTTCGCCGGCATCGATCACGATGTCAGCTGACTGAGGGCCGGGCGTRCTTCCGTAGAYGTCGGCAAGAACCTTGAGCTTGGCTTGGTTTTCGACGCGCGTCCGGCAAGCGGTACGAAAGATGCGAACAAAACCGCTTTTGCCGCTCCCGTTCCGGCCATAAACGATCGTCAGAGCCTTTGGACAGAATGTAAGTGATGCCTTTGACACCAGCCGATTGACGTTCTCGACATTGGCGATGCGCTTGAGGACGATCGGTTGATATTCTCCATTCCCGAAGTGGGCTTTGGTAAACGGTACCGGGGAGGGCGGCGGCACTGTGAGCGCGAAGCCGGCCGCATGCTTGACCATGGCCAGCAAAGCGTCGATGTCATCATCTGTTAGCTCATTCGAGATCGCCAGCCGCCGCAGCGCGTCCTGCTTCCAGGCTGAGAGCTTTGTCGACCAATCGACAACATCATCAATTGGCGTGCCCGCCATGGTGCTACCCCCCAAAAAAAATTTAGCGTGTTTCTGTAGGATTCGAGTCTATGAGGATCCAGTAAGATGTCGCCTCGCCTTTAAGATCGCTTCCTCCAATCGTGCACGAGAGACCGCCGCAAGGCGCTCAACACCCATGAGATGGGYCATATCGCGTGCAGGATCGGCCATATCGAGGAGTCCGGGATTGTCGACTATCACTGAGGCCAATTCAGCCAGYGGTATGTCGCCAATCGAACGTCGGCCTTCGTCATTGGCGGGTTGACGATAGGCCAAGAAGTCCGAAATCCMGCCCTTCTTCCAAATGAATTCGCCGCTCGACTCCAGCGTGCGATCCAAGTCCCTCAGATGCAGGTCTATCCTCTCGCGGATGCGTCCACCCGTGCGGAGCCACCCATGTGCCCGGGCTATGCGCTGGGCGAGAACGTCTGCTCGCACCGGGCTTTCGGTCTCGACGATCGCCGCGACCATGTCCTGCAGCGTGGTCCTGTAGCTGAACTCGAAGAATTGCTCGGGGTCCACCCGGAAGGCAGTGAGATCGGTCACCCGGTAACGTCCCTTCTCGACATCTCCTTGGACCGGCTGACCCCCCATCGTTGAAAATGTTCCAAAGCCCGAAGGCTCGATAGCTGAGGGAACATTTRCCGAGACCAGTTCGACCTCGGACGTAGTCGGGAGWGGCAGAGGTTCCTCGATTGAGACCGGCGCCTRGTCAATGGGCTCGCTTGTCGGCTCGACCTGTTGACCCATTTCCCAGCGTGTCACCTCCTCCGTCTGTTCGCTCGAACGACGCGCCCGACTCTCCTCAAGCAGTCCCTCTAGGCTGGTATGGAGGCGCTCAGCACAGCCCTTCGCGTCGAACCACCAGTCCGTCGACCACACACGAAAGATGGTCCAGCCAAGCCCTCTAAGCACCTGCTCGCGGACCTTGTCGCGGTCCCGTGCCGTCGCTGACCTGTGGTAGGTCGCTCCATCGCATTCGACCCCTGCCAGATACGCTCCTACAAGATCCGGGTCGCGGATGCCCAGGTCTATGCGGAAGTCGGAAATCCCGACTTGCGGGACGACGATCCATCCCCGCTGTTCCAAGTGCTCAGCGACTGCCTCCTCGAACGGCGAATCGAAACCGCCGACAGATCCAAGATCCTGGGCAGGCAAAGCGATCGGGCCGCGTTCGGCATAGTCGAGGAATGTCTTCAGGTGTTGAACTGCGATCGCCTTGCTTCGCGACGGATCAATCTGGTCCGCGGTAAAGCCGGAGAAGATGATGAGTTCCTGTCGCGCACGAGTCACCGCCACGTTGAGGCGCCGCTCGCCGCCATCTCGGTTGAGAGCCCCGAAGTCCATCGCCGGAGGCTTTCCGGAGCCGTCCTTGTAGAACGTGATCGAGAACAGGATAACATCCCTCTCATCACCCTGGACGTTTTCGAGGTTCTTTACGATCGCGGGCTCGACCCGATCTTCRGCAAAGAACCATTCGAGTTCCGGATGATCCCGGCGCGCGGCATCGAAAAGGTCCAAGATCAGCGATTGCTGTTGYGCGTTGAATGTGATTACGCCGAGCGTCGGCCGGCCATTCTCCGGCAGCGCCAGCCAGCCCTTCATGCGACTGACGGCCTCGCTGACGACCGCCATGGCCTCGATCTTGTTGGTGCGGCTCTTGCCGCGGTCGTAGATGCCGTCAGGCAMCCGGTGCAGCCGCACCGCACGATCATCGACCGCCGGCGAGGGGAACGTCACCAGGCGGTTTCGGTAGTAATGATAGTTCGAGAAYGCGATCAGCGACTCGCTGCGGCTGCGGTAGTGCCATCTGAGATCGCGCACCGGAATTCCGGACGCCCTTGCCTCATCAAGAATGCTTTCCAGGTCCTTCTCGTAGTCGGCAATCTCCTCGTCGTCCTCGTTGCGRCCGAAGAAATTGGTCGGCGGCAGCTGCTTGGGATCGCCGACAATAATGGTCTGTCGCGCCCTGGCTATCGCGCCCACTGCATCCCAGGTGGTGATCTGCGAAGCTTCGTCAAAGATCACCACATCGAACAAGGCCTGGTTTGGAGGAAGGTACTGGGCAATCGATAGCGGCGACATCAACATGCAGGGCGCAAGCTTGGCAAAGCTCTCAGGCATCTTACCGATCATGTCCCGGATAGATTGACTTGGCCGCTGGAGCTCCATCTGGTGCCGCAACAACCCAAGTTCGGAATTGCGCGACACGCTTTGTACAGAAGGAAGCCCATGCGCGAGCGCGCTGACCACGCGCTGAGTGGCTTGTGTGCGCACAAGATCGTCGATCTCGCGAAATTCCGTAATCGCGTTCTCGTGCTGGAACCTGCGGAAATTTCGTAATACCGCGTCCCCGTCGAGAACCTTCGGCAGCCACCATCTTGCGTAGCCCACCCGGAAGGCCGGGCGCGCCTTGTCGGCGGCTATCGCTCCCGTCTCGATCTGCTCAACCAGAGGTGCCAGGTCGCGTTGGATCGCCTGCCTTTTCACCCGGCACCATTCCGACCAATCGCGAAGCAGGTTTCGAGCGTCCGCTAGCTTAATCAGCTTGGCTCTGAGCGCTTCAAGGCTAGGACCATCCGTGGGGTCTGAAATCTCCCGAGCCGAAACCTCGCCGAATTCCGATCGCACGGCGTCGAACTGCTTGGCGGCTGCCAGCAGCCGGTCACCCGCCTCGCGCAGTCGGTCGTTTTCAAGGGTGYCACGCAGACTTGGTGCGACGGAGCGAACGACGGCCCGAAACTCGTCTTGGCTCCGTCCAGGAATGCGAAGTGCCGCGCGGAGACGCCGGGCGGAATCGAGTATGCTCGCRACAGCCGCCACGTCCGTTGTCAGACCTTCGATCGGTAGCGGCTTGCCCGCCAACGGGCTTTGGTCGACCTGAGCTACAAACTCCCTCATCCGGCGGAGCAGAGGAAGGTGCGTGCCAGGGTCCGCGGTACCACGCTGTATGCGGCTTTGAAGCAGTTTCTGAACCTTGCGCTTGCCGAGGGCCGATCTCGGCCAAAACGATTCTGTCGCCTCACGCCATTGGCGGTCCAGAACATCCAAATCGAGGTGCCGGACGGTCGCGACGTCGTAGGTGGCGGAGAGGCCGCGCTCGCTCTCGCGATAACCCCCGATCGCGCGTTCCAACTCGGCAAGCGCTTCCCCGAAGGTCGAGAAATCTCGGTCGTATGCAATCGAGATATCGCGGTTGCGAGTTTGAGACAGAACCAATGCCAAGCCTGTTAGCGACTGGAGTTCCGTATGCGAGAACGTCTCACTAGGCGAAAGACCAAGACTGGACTGGTAGTCCCRTATCGATGCCGTCAATTGCCCGATGGCGGAGTGCAGGGACGTCGCGGCGGCCAGCAACCTTAGTTGCCAATCGCTGCTCCACTCTCCCGCATCGATCAGATCCAACGCTGGCTGACGTTCGACCGACGCGAACACCAGGCCGATTTGCGCGGCCAACTCCTCCAGGTCAAGAAGAGTTTGCGCATCGTGCCCATCGGACGACTGYCACGCGAATGCCGGCGCAGCTTGGTCGTTCGACTTCAGCGCTATGCCCAACGCCAGATAGGGCGTCCATCCGTTTGGATAGCGTTTGTGAAGCGCCTCGACATAGGCATTCAATTCATCCCGACGCAGGCGAAGCCGCTCGTTGACTGCGATCCATTGAAACGCGTCGGCGTTACCTCCGTGCTCCCACGAAGCCTTCAGTTGCGCCAGAAAACGTCTCCGATCGGCCTTGTTCGAGTGCAGTTCGATGCAGTGGTTGCCAAGTCCGTGCTCCCGCAGCCGGYGGTAGACGACATCGAGTGYGGCCGTCYTTTCCGCCACGAACAGKACGGTCTTGCCTACGCCCAGACAGTTGGCAATCATGTTAGYGATCGTCTGGCTTTTTCCCGTCCCGGGCGGCCCGACGATCACGAAGTCGCGCCCCTCGGCTGCCGCTAGGCTGGCGGCGGTCTGAGATGAATCGAGGGGAAGGAGGCTTATGATGGCGGAGGGTTCGTAAGCGCGGTCCARCTCGGCCTCATCACRAAAGGCTGATTGACCACCCGAGTTCTCGAACGCCTGCTCGGGCGTGTCGATGAGATGGCGAACGACCCTGTTCTGTCGCAGTGCATCGGTTCGCTCGACAAGGTCCTTCCACATCAAGAACTTTGCGAAAGAGAATGTCGACAAGGCGGTTTCGTCGATGACCTCCATTCCAGGAACATCGCGGACCGCCTGTCGCATGGAGGATAGGATGCGCGGCACATCGATTCCGCTGTCGTCGAGCGGCAAATCGCCGGCGAACTGCKGAAGGCGAAGTTCGAACTCCCGCTCGAGGAACTGGAGAAGGGTGGCGTTGAACCGCGGCTCGTCTTCATGGAAGCGGATCGTGAAGCGCGAGCTCGCGCTGCGCCGCTCAAGCCGGACCGGCACCAAAAGCAGTGGAGCTCGATAGCTGCGCTCATCTTCGGGCTTCTTCTTCCAGCGAAGGAAACCCACGGCTAGRAACAGCGTGTTTGCGCCACCCTCGGCGAAGTCATTGCGCACTTGGCGGTAGAGATCGATCAATCTGGCCTCAAGTTGACGGACGTCCAGCGTTGAGGCGAGCTCATCCCTRAGCAGCGCTTCAGCCGCGAACCCGCGTTGCAGATCGCGACCATGGACATCGCGATAGAGCTCCGCGTCTCGCTCCCCCAAAGGGTTCTGCTCGGGCAAGGAAATGAGACGTACCGCGGCGCCATTCGCCAACCTGTCCTCGAGATAGGCGACGTCAGTACACAAGAAAGGGATCGTCTTTTTCGAATCGGGAAAATTGAGAAGGCGGTTTCTAAGCGTCAGGTCGAGCAGCTTTTTCTGCCAGCGATCGATGCGACCAGCGGCTGTGGTTGGCTTTATCTCGACGGCCTCGGCTGGCATTGCGCCAATCGCTGGCGCTGCGGGAAGCGGCAAAGCCGCGAYGGCCGCAGACGACTCCTCATCGGTGGCATTGCGCCGGATAGGCTCATGCGAGGCGAGGGGCGTAATGCCGCCGCTGCGCGATCGCCTCACGTCAATGGCTGCAACGAATGCATGCGCCTGTTCTTCCGCGAGCCGGATACCGAGCGCATTCTGYGCCGCCTCGAATGTGAGCGCGGGCCGGTGAGTGACGCCTGTGGTTTCAAACGCGATGAATTCGCGGGACGCAAGYGCCTTGCGGATCTCCATCTGGTCTGGTTCAACCGCGTTGGCGAAGGTTCGCTTAGCCAGCCAGACGCCGACAGCTGCATGCCCGTCAAACATCAGCACGGCCGGGTGCAGGYCGGCAGCTTCAAGGGTGGCGGCAAACAAAAGTGAAGTATCCAAGCAGGTCGCTAGGCGTTCCTCGGCGGTCGTCGTGGGACGCCTGATCTTTTGCCCGCGGCTCTCGAAGCTCGCCGGAGGTTCGGCATAGTGCAACCCCATGCCAGTGATCGCAGAATAAACGGCTGCAGCCAACATGTATGCTCGCTGCGGGTTTTGCGACTGATACCCGTCAAGGCCACTGGGATGCCCATGYGCGGCAAGGCGATCGGCTGCCGCTCTCAGGATCGGCGCAACGCCAGGGTCATTGGGCATGACGAAAGCCGGAAGCAATTGCGCCATGTCGGCGACGCCGCCCCACTCGTCGCGCGCGAGCAGCCGGACCGTCACGCGTCGTTCGTCCAGGACCTCGCCAGCCGCAGAAAGGCGCAAGGTGATTTCGCCGCGCTCGGCCTCGTTCAAGCCAGCAAGATATGCGGAATCGAGCTCGACCTTGCGGTCGCTCAGTTGAAGCCTATCGCCAGGAACGAGACGGTCAACTGCCCAGGTCTTCGGTCTCAGAAACGACGGCGATGAGGTGAGTTCCAGGCGGCAACTCTCTAGGCTGCCGGCGGTGTCGTTATCCAGTCGGATAGACCGGATTACCGGAATTGCGTTCTGATAGGATGCATAAGTGAAGCTGGATGCGACGTCGGCGATTATGCTCGGGGCCGACGAGGGTTCGGCTACCGCATCACCATTTGTTACTAACTCTGAACTATCAACAGATTGCATTTGACCCCAGCCCCCACATGCAGACTAGCAATTTTTTCAGGATATAAAAGGGTCTTGCCGGTCACGCGAATACAATCGCGTTGTTTATCCACGCGATAGTTGGGTCGGCCAAGAAAAAGGGGAGGGAAGCGAATGCACCGTCAGAAAGGGCGGTCGGACCCTAATTTCGCGACCTCACTCACCAGGACTGTTGCGGAACGCTGCCGGACTTTGATACCGAGACCCAAGCTGTCTTCACCGTGCGCCATCACGGCCCGGCTAGCTAGATTGACTTAGGGCCAGCATTTTGCCTGAGCTTTTCGTTCAGGCCCGGAGAGTCCTTCGAATGGCATTTCGATTTGTTCATACGGCCGACATCCATCTCGACTCGCCACTGCGCTCCCTTGCGCTGYGCAATCCGGAGCTTGCCGAGCTGGTCGGAGATGCCAGCCGTCAGGCGTTCATCGCCGTCGTGGATTTGTGCCTAACGGAGCAGGTCGATGCGCTTGTGATCGCCGGCGATCTTTATGACGGCGACCAAACCTCGATGAAAACGGCACGCTTTTTGGCCTACCAAATGACGCGCCTTCATCAAGCCGGCGTCAGGGTCTACAWGATCCGCGGCAATCACGACGCCATGTCGCGCATTACCAAGCAGCTCGTCTTGCCAGACACGGTGACGATCTTTGGCGGCCGCTGCCAATCTGTGGTGCAGCCTGGCTCCGGGATAGATGTTGCTTTCCATGGGTTGAGCTTCGCCAGCCCCAAGGCGCCCGAAAGCCTGCTGCCCAAATATGCTCGCCCCCAGGAGGGAGCTGCCAACATCGGCATCATGCATACAAGCCTGGCTGGTTCCCCGGGCCATGACGTTTATGCACCTTGCAGCGTCGCCGACCTTCACGGCCACGGCTTTGACTATTGGGCGCTTGGCCATATCCACGTTCGTCAGGTCTATTCCGGCGCGAGCACGCTCGTGATGCCAGGGATTCCTCAAGGGAGGGACATCAATGAGGCGGGCGAGAAATCGGTCACGCTGGTCACCGTTCGCAACGATCGCTCCGTCAAGATCGAGGAGAGGCTCACCAGTGTCGCGCAATTCGAGCGTGTGGGTGTCGATCTGACGGGGACAGCCGAATGGAGCGAGGCTGTCATCCGCATCCGGGCAGGCCTGGAACAAGCCCGAAAGGAGGCCAGATCGCGCTACCTTGTTGCCCGCCTCGGTTTGGTYGGCACCTCCGCCCTTTCATGGTCGCTGATGCGCGACCGAGAMCTGGCTGTCGCGGAAGCCGAGCAGGCGGCTGAGCAGGTGGGCGACACCTGGGTGGAGAGGCTGGATCTTGATCTTTCGGCGCCCGTTCTCAGAGATTCGGGCAACGTTGCCGATCCCACCTTGGAGCTCGCAGAGTCCATGCGCGCCAATGCGGGGTCAGAAGCATTTCGATCCGAAGCGCGGGAATTCGTGTTAAAGACGATCGCGGACCTGCCCCCCGATGCGAGGGGTTTCGCYGGCAAGGATGAAGCGGGGCTGGAACGGTTTCTCGACGATGTGCTTGCCGGAGGCGTCGACCTGGTCACGGCGAGGCTCAAGTCAGGTGCGACGCGATGAGATTGCGGCGCCTCGAWCTGACCCGCTACGGCAAGTTTACCGATAAGGCGATCGATTTCGGGGAGAAGCCTGTTTCAGGGCCCGATCTGCATATCGTTTTCGGGCTGAACGAGGCCGGCAAGTCGACGGCGCTTTCGGCCTACCTTGATCTGCTCTTCGGCATCGAGGAGCGTAGTCGGTATAATTTCCAGCACGACTATAGCTCGATGCGCATCGGCGGGCTGCTCGAATTCGAGGGGCAGGCGCTTGCCGTTTCCCGCACCAAAAGCCGCAGCAATTCGCTGCATGATGCCGAAGGCAGGCCGCTGAGCGAAATTGCCATTTCGGCGCAGCTCGCCGGACTCTCGCGCGAAGCTTACAGCAGCATGTTCTCGCTCGATGACGAGACGCTGGAAGCGGGCGGCAAGGCGATCCTTGAATCGCGCGGCGATCTCGGCAAGCTCCTTTTCACCGCCAGCGCCGGACTCGGCCACGCCAGCGATGTCCTGGCGGCGCTTGAGGCGGAGGCCGACGGGCTCCACCGCAAACAGGCCCAGACGACCGAAATCGCGCTGCTGAAGAAACGGTTTGCGGAACTCAAGTCACGCAAGGAGGCGATCGACACGCTGGCCTCGACATTCGAAGCGCTTGAGGCGGAACGGGCGGAGGCCCACGAAAAGTATGACCGCAGCCTGGCTGAACGCGCGGCGTTGTCGGCGCGGCTCGCCACGATCGAGCGATATGCACGCGCCGCGCCACTTCTGGCCGAAATAAAACGCAAGGCAAGCAGGCTGGCTGAACTGCCGGACATGCTGTCTCCTGCCAAGACCTGGAGTGGTAGCGTACCGGACTTGATCGGCCAGGACGCACGCTTAAGAACCCGTCTGCACGCCAATGCCGATGAGATCGATCGTACAAAGGCAAAGATCGAAGCAATCGCTATCGACGAGGCCGTGCTGACGATCTCGGAGCAGGTGCGAGCACTTRCCGACCGCAAGGCGCGCTATCTATCCGCGGGCATGGACTTGCCGACCCGTAAGATGGAGGTCCAGCTGCTCGACCAGACCGTGGCTAGCTGTCTCGGCGCGCTTGGCAGGTCAGCCGAACAGGATCCGTCCCGGCTCATCCTGCCGGCCGTTGTGGTCGGCACGCTTCRCACCATGGCCGAACAACGCTCCGGCATCACGACGAGCCTGCGGATGGCCCGCGATGAGGCCGCTGCCGCGCTCGACGGGCTCAATGCGGCCCGAGGCCGCGTTGGCGAGGAGAGGGCGGTGCCCGAGCCCGCAAGAGCCAGACTGATGGCAGCCGTGTCGGAAGCCAAGGCCAGCGGTCATAAACGCGAAATCGCAGAGGCGGTGGCGTTCGAGGACGAGCGGCAAACAGGGCTGGCCGATGCAATGCGGCGCCTTCGGCCTTGGTCGGGGGATGCGGAGGCACTTTCGAAAATGCCAGTTCCGCCGCCGATGCAGATGGCTGCCTGGAAAACACTGGCCGCGGATCTTCAAAGGGACAAGGCAGTCTTTTCCGAGCGTCTGGTTGAGCATGAACAAAGTCGAACATCTACTTCGTTGCGGCTGGCTGCTGTCCGCGCCTCGGCCGAGATCGCCGACGATGACACAGCCGCAGCCATACGACGCGAGAGGGACGAGGCCTGGCGAAATCACCGGGCGGACCTCAAGGTCGAAACCGCAGACGTGTTTGCAGCAGCACTGGCCAGGGACGATCATGTCGGAGCGGCTCGATTGGCCCATGCGGGCGAGCTCGCGGATTTGCGCGCAATCAGGCAGAAGGCGGCCGAGACCGAAGCGACAATAGAGCGCGTAAGCTGCCAACTCGCGGGTGTGGCCAAGCGCGCGGAAATTGCGTCAATTGAAATCAAGCGAATGGCCGGCACCTTGCTTGAGGACTGCCAGGAGCAGTCGCTCGACCTCTTGATCGGACTTCTGGAGGAGCGGCTGTCCGCACACGCTGACGCGCTTGGCGCTTTGGACGACATCCTGCTCGCGCGCGCAAGGATTGGACGCGCGACGGCCGAAGGAGAGCGGATCCACCTCGGATTGGCCTCGGCTCTTCGAAGCGTTGGAATTCAGCCGGAAGCCGGTGAGGCCATGGAGACCATGGTGGTCGCGGCCGAGCGCTTTCTCGACAGGCAGGCGAAGGTCGACGCGGAACGCGCGGAAGCACTGAGGAGCGTCGCCGCGAAGGAAGAGGAGCTGGCTGCCAGGCGACTCGCTGTTGAAATTGCCGAACGGCGAGACACTGCATGGCAGGCTGACGTCAATGAAACGCTGAAGGGCACCTGGCTCGAAGACGGCGTYGCCGGAACCGGGCTTGGAAGCGTGCTCGATCAGTTGTCGGAGCTCTCAAAGGCCCTGCAGGATCGCGAGGGAATGCGTATGCGCATAGGCAAGATGGAAGCGGACAGGACTGGATTTGCTGAAGAGGTGGCCCGGCTTGGTGCGCAGGCCGGGGATCCCTCAAGCGAGGACGCGCCGGAACAGGCGAGCGTCAGGCTGACCAAGCGTCTGGAGCAAGCCGAGCGCGCCCGTGAGGCGAGGGCGAATCTCCTGGTTGATATTCAGAAGTTACAAGACGCTCAGGAGGCGTTGAACGCCGAGATCGCGGCACACGAGACGACCAAGCAGCAAGTGCTCGACGCTTTCAGGGTGGAAACTCTTCCCGAAGTCGCAGAGCGGGATGAACGGCTTCGCGAGCGAGATGGTCTGCAGAGCGCTGTGGCCGAGCTTGAAGAACGACTGACGAGCGAGCTCGCCCTCGAGGACTTCGCCCAGGCGCGCTCATTGCTGGAGAGCGTCGATCTCGATGGGCTGGCAATTGAAAAGGCCGAAATCGAGCGACGCCTCGCTGACCTCGATGAAGCCATACAACAGCAACTCGTCCRGCGTACTCGAGCGACCGACAAGCTCGACGYGATTGGCGGCGACAGCCAAGTTGCCCGGATCGATGCGGAGCGCCRCACAGTTCTTCTCGAAATCGAGGAGAAGGCTGCTCGTTACATCGAATTGAAACTTGGGGTGATGTCGGCGGCAAGCGCGCTCCGGGTCTACCGCGAACGTCACCGCTCCGGAATGATGAGCGAGGCCTCCGAGGCTTTCGCACTGATAACGCGCGGCCGGTACACAGGCTTAACGACCCAGCCGATAAAGGGCGGCGAGGTCCTCATCGCGACCCAGAATGATGGCCAGTCAAAGGTCGCTGACGCTTTGTCGAAAGGCGCGCGATTCCAGCTCTACCTGGCTCTACGGCTCGCCGGATATTTCGAGTTTGCCAAGCTCAGGCCATCTGTTCCCTTCATCGCCGACGACATCATGGAGACCTTCGACCATCTCCGGTCGGAGGAAGTTTTCCGATTGTTCGGCGAGATGGCCAAGGTGGGTCAGGTCATTTACCTGACGCATCATCAACACCTTTGCGAGATAGCGAAGTCGGTTGTCCCCAACGTGGCCATCCACGAGCTCGGGTAATTCAAACGGGGTCGTTGCCGGCGTGTGCTCGAAACAAGTGGCATCGCCAATAACCGCTTCGCGCCTCCTTTGGGACGTTCAATTGGTTTATGACGTCTGCTGAAATCGGATTCGTCCGATACGGGCCACCATTCGCGCTAGGTCCGCGACGATCGCCCATGACGGCTGTTTTGGCGGTCAGTCGCCGCACGCCGGCCGCCATGCGTTGGCTCGACGCTCAGGTCAGAGGGTCAGACGAGCGATGATCTTCGCTGGCTTCACTGCTCGGATCGAAGGTGTGACGGCTTCTGGTATTTGGAAGGTCCTCAGGTTCTGAGCTTTGGATGTGGAGCCCGGTATCGCTGCCTCTGCGGAAGCAATGTCTTTTGCACTCACCTGCAGCGACTTGCAGGCTCCCTTCTCGTCCCAAAGATTCTTGGCAACCGCGCTTCCCACCGCCGCCGTGATGGCAGTGGGTGCGACATCGTTCGGCGCGACTTGACGCGTCGCGATCAACGCCTTGATTGCCTCACCGAGGATCGCAGCGGAGTCGTCGAAGCCAATCCCGCGAACTTGATCGAACCTCTTCTCCGTGCTCCCGTCAATGATGCAGTGATGCGCAATGAAGATCCAGTCGTGGATCATGTAGGCTGGGGCATAGCCCCAAGGTGACAGCCCTTTGAAGACCTGCGCGATCTTCGGGATTGAGCCRCCGTCCGTGTACATGAGGCCTGGCTTGATCGTGCTTCCTGGTGCTGCCGGATCTGCCCGATGGAAGATCAAGGGATCATGAGGGTCGGGCACGAACAGGAAACTCCCGTCACCGGAATTGTTGCCMTCACCGACCCACATCACGAACAAGCTGCCGGATATCTCACCGGTGGTAAGCTTCTGGTAGTCTATGGAGCTGCATCCTGCTGCCGTTGCAACTGCGAGCGCGATCACGCTCGTAAGGAAGCGACCTGCAAATCGCCGAGACAGGCGGATCTGATCGCTAAACGCATTGTGCCGCATCGTTCCACCTCGGTCGAACAGGGTGCTGATGGTATGAGACGCTGCCAAACGAACGGACGAAGTCAGAGAAAACCGACCCAATGGCTCTCGGCGACAATCGAGATTGGCAACCCCTCGTCGCGCCAGGCGGTCGCTTTGAAAATCTTGTCGCCAAACGATGAGTGCTTCCAAGACTCCGTGGCGTACGCACCGATCACGAGCACGTCGGTCTTTTGCGTCAAACTGCCGGCGCGGCCGCCACGATCCGCTATGGCCTGCTCGCAGTATTTTCGCTGGCCATAATTGAACGTCCCGGTGAAACAGTACGACCGACCTTCAAAGGTCAAATGCGGAGGCGGATAGCAAAGGGGCAGGGTGGTCGGCTTCAACACTTCCCCGAGTTCGAAATCTCGGTTCGAGAAGCTGTTCAACGTATCGAGAAGTTCGGTGTGCTCATCGGCATCGAGCACGCCGTCCGCAAGGATTTCATTGACCCGTCGGTACAAGGTCCGGACGATCGGCTGATCGCTAATCTCGACGTTCGCGGCCAGCCATTTTTGAAGGAACTCGACTTCCGCCTTGTTGATACTTCCGTCTGCAGCGAGGCCGCGCGCTAACCCAATCAACTCATCGATCTGCCGCGAAGAAATACGATCGCCGCCGACGCGGTTGTAAAACTTGTCATCCATGAACCCCTCCCTAGCAAAGCGTCTCGCACGCTACCCCGTCACCATCCCTATCCAGCTTGCGGCCCCACRCACAGTTGTGCAGGTACCATTGGGCGTCTGCGCAGGAACTGATTTGCGAGCAGTACCGCCGGGGCTCGCACGAAAGGCCGCCGCTTTGCGCGACCAGCTTGCGACTGATGATGCCGAACGGCTGGCTCGACGGCGCAGCCCCGTCGCCATGCGATGCGCGCCAGTCCCAAGGCGCTTCGAACTTGCCAACCCATAGACCAAGCCTCGCCGCCTTGGCGTTGGCCTGCTGCGGCGCGTAGGCGCCGTTGCTGTAGTGCGGCCAATCGAGCGCCTGGCCATGCTCTACCATCCACGTAGCCACGCTCGCGCCGTCGGCGCGCCAGCAGTCGCCGACGAAGCGGTGATAGCGATCCCAAGTCACGAAAGTGCACTGCACCGGCCGCGAGGCGGCCAGGAAACTATCCAGCGCTTCGGCGGATCGCTGACCGCATGGGTACTCGAAGCCCTTGGCGTCGTCGCAATATTGCTTGCTCTCTGGCGCGTCGATCCCGTTGAACCGAATGCGCTGGCCGTGGATCTCGATTGTGTCACCGTCAATGACGGACGCCACGCCGATCATGGGGGCGGGCCTTGGCTCGATCCAGTTCGAAGGGGTCAGGTCGAGCAACCGGTCACTATGCACCATGACCATCTCAGCGGCGAAGGCGCCTACTGCAGCGGCGGTCACGAAGATCAACCGTCGGGGCACACTCGCCCACCGCAGTGCACGGGAGTGTTTTGCGCCAGTGCGCTTGCGCCARCCATCAGAACGATTGTCGTAACGAGACCTATCCACACCCCACTCCCCAGCGGAGAGAATGCTCCTAAATGTAGCAGAGGTCTAGTGAGGTCTATTTTGCCGAGGATTCCCTTAGGAGTTGAGGCCGCACTTACCCTAGCGCAACAACTGCTAGTCCCGATCCGAAGCTCGTTTCGAAGCCAATATGCTCAGCTTCGGAATTGTCGCAGCGTCGTATGGCCTCGAAGGCGATCAGCTATTGTCTTCGACCGGCGCACTGGGGCCATTTTTCTTGATCGAGTCGATGGCGTTCTGAGCGCTGGATTTGCTTGCGTAGCCCTCGGTCGAGAATATCACCTCGCTGTTGTACTTGAAGCGAACGCGAAACTCGCCACCTTTGTCCTTATAGATTTCGAACTCATGTGCCATGGGTGTGCCCTCCGTTGACAGTGAGAAGCCCGTAGGAATCGAGAAGGCCTTCAAGATCGCCATGGCCTGCCAACAGGTGTTTTGCGTCTCGTTTGGGCTACGGAAGCGGAGTGAGCATCCCTGAGGATGCTAGCGTGCTGCGATCGTCGACCCGTTTGATCAGCCACAATGTCTAGTCTGGACAACCCGCCAGACAATGGATCGAGGCGCACGCGGATCCGACTCGGCGGCAGCTTTGCGCCGGTGGGTTCAACCGGTCACTGCAACACTCTTAATCTGAGAGGATGAGGAGGTGTTGCATGGTGACGTCACGGATCTGGTTTACGTCAGCGCAGAAGGCCGAGCTTCGGGAGCGATGGAAGCAAGGTCAGAGCATTTCGTCGATCTCGCGGGCACTGGACCGCCGGAACAAGACCGGCGTTCAGCGGATCGTATCCTTACACGGCGGCATTGCTCCCTCAGCAAGGCGTAGAGCAGCCTCGGCGCTCGGGCTGGYGGAGCGCGAAGAGATCTCTCGCGGGATCGCGGCGGGTCTCGCGATACGCGCTATTGCACGACGCGCAATCTTGTTGTCGGTGTCGGTGGTGGTGAACGCGTCATAGTTCCTGCCGTCGAGCCCCACACCATTGTCTTCGACCACGATCTTTGAGGGAGCCTGTCTGCTCGCCATGGTGAGCGTGACAATGATTTTCCCTTGGGTTGCGACGTTGTCCTTGAATCGATCCTGGGTGCTGTGGATCGAGTTGCTGACCGCTTCRAAGAGTGGTTGCATAGCGTCAGCTGCGTTGGTCGGCTTGGGAAGCCGATCAATCCTTTTGACGAAATTTGTCTTCAACGATGGCATCTATTTCCCCCGCTTAATATCGCTTACTTGACGGGCCTTTCTGGGTGACCTTCAAGCGTTGTATTGTAAACGATGYTCCCTCCGGACATTACTGGAGCGATCAGGTCGGTAATGAGATAAAGCGCAGCCGCTGACAACGCGTATCCGTCCTGCCCAGCCTCTCGCGGTTGGCAGAACCGAACCAATGGCAAGTTTAGGGCCGCCACGCCAGCGCTCGGAACGGCATAGACATCAGTTCGTCGTCAAAAGAACTGCCTTTGCGGTTCGGACCAAACGACCATGAATCTCGACGATTTCGCCGGCCATGCCGTGCAGCTCTTTGACAACGCGCTTGAACCTATCCGGGAACTTGTCCTCCCACTCCGACGGCACCGCGATCCAACCTGGTCCGTTGGCAGGAAATGTGCTCCGATTGATCTCGACCAAGTAGTCCCGGGCCTTAGTCCATAATTCCAACCGCACTGCGTCAATCTGCGACGAACTGAACTCGCGCTCCGGCGCGTTCCAGTTTGYGACGAATTCCCGAAGTGGATCTAACCTCGCTGAGGGAAACGAAAACCCGGYATTAGGTAGCAAAGACCACCAACGATACCTTAAACGCTGTTTTCGCTGCCAAATTATCGCTGACCAATTTGTGCAAGGGAGCCTTGCACAAATTGGCTCATACTTCGGATTAACCATCCGGCCTCCTTCCGATCGACTCCGCCGTGCATTCCAGGTACGAGCCCGCCCATGTTMAGGACGGCACTCATACGGCTGTGACGACGGTGGCCAATCGGCCGCCGCGACCGTTGCATGCCCGCCGATCTGGAGCCTGAACATGAGCAATCCGCCCACTATCGCTTTCTTATCCGCGCAGCCCGCTGCCGCGGTCGTGCGCGTCCGGATCCCGTCCGGAGGCTTGGAAATACGCGGCTCAGTCGCCGTCCAAGCCAAGGAGGGACTGAGCGGTGGCGAAGTCCAGACAACAACCCAAAGGGCAGCATTTCCTGCTGTCGCCGGAATGCCGGACGCTCACCGTCATGGACCTCGCGAAGGTTCGCGAGGAGACCGCCCTTGGCTGGTTCAGGAAGATGCGCTGGCCCGAGACCGACGGAGAACCGTACTGTCCGAAGTGCGGCACGCTGCGCTGCCATACGATGAACCGCGGGCGTTTCAAATGTTCCGACAAAGCCTGCAAGGCCGTATTCACCGTTACGTCAGGCACGGTGTTCCATGCCCGCAAACTCAGCTTCAAGAAGATGGTCGTCGCAATCTGGTTCTCGGTGAACTCGGTCAAGGGCAAGGCCGCCCTCCAGCTCTCGCGCGAGATCGGCGTGCAGTACAAGACCGCCTGGGTGATGCTCATGAAGCTGCGCGAGGCCATCGCCGCGCGCAGGGACGACATGGTGCTCGAGGGCGAGGTAGAGATCGACGGCAAATACGCCGGCGGCCATATCCGGCCAGAGAACAGAGCTGAGGACCGCGTCGACCGCCGCCTGAAGAAGTTCCAGAACATGAAGCGGCTGTGCGCCTTGGCGCTCAGGGAACGCGGCCTCGGAGGCCGGACCTTCACGCGCGTCATCCGCGACGAAGACGGCGATGCGGCGTGGGCAGCGGTCCGAGACCACGTCTCCCGCGACGCTACCGTGATCGCCGACGAGCATGGCAGCTACAACGACCTGGCAGGCCTCAACAAGCTGAAGCGAGTGAACCACTCCAAGGGCTATCAGACCGAGAACGGCACGAACACCAACCAGGTGGAATCGTTCTTCTCTCGCGTGCAGCGCGCCTATGTCGGCATCCACCACCGCTTCTCGCTGCGATATTTCGACTGGTACGTCGCCGAGATCGCATGGCGCGAGGACACGCGGCGCCAYGGCAACCGAATCCAGACGTTCAGCGTCCTGCGCACCGCGCTGTCTCGGCCGACCTCGCGGTTCCTCTGCGGCTACTGGCAGGGCAACAGRCCGCCGGATTTGATCTGGGAGAAGGCTCCGGTCTAACTCTTAGTTGCCGTAGCCGTGCGTCCGAGAAGGCATGTGGCTTCCAAGGACTTCTTCGACGCTCTTGGCTCCAGGCAGCCGATCAACCATCTCGGCAAGGACCGCGGGTTGAAGGTCCGACAAATGCTCGACAAGGCCGCCCGGCATGCCCCCCTTGAACCGACGCTTGARGAGCGTTGCCAAGACGAACGCCATGCCCTTCGATTCACCGTGCGCTTCGCCAGCCTCGTAGCCCTCCCGATGCGCGCGGTCGATGGGTTCTCGAAGAATCTTGCTGTCTTCGACGTTGATGACGAGGCCCATTCTTTCGTACTCCTTCTCAACCAGATGTCTGGCCTTCCTCAATCCGGACAAAATCAACAACTGCGCAAAGGCAT
>NZ_MDDT01000048.1:0-80929 GCF_001854815.1 Mesorhizobium sp. LCM 4576 | reverse complement strand
CGAGAGGTCGTTGGTGCGCTCTGAGAAACTGCCGACGGAGACGATGGGATCATCTGCGAGTAAAGCGATGGTGTCGGCCGTTTCGCCCGTGCTGATGTTACCGCGCCTGACATGTGCTGCATCAGAGGCTGGACCCATCTGGCGATCGCGGACGGGATCAGCCTCGGCTTCGGGTGATGACTGGTGATGCCGTTGCTGGAGCCTATCGAAGCTGGTCCGGACACGCGCTCTCCAATGCCGGCCTTTGCGCTGGAGCGGCCGTATGTTGCGGACGTCTCACTTGGGCCGACAGCGGACCGGCAGGCCGTAGAGGGATAAGTGAGGATCTGCCATGGGTGCGCGGGGGCTCGCCATGTCGAAAGCTTTGCAACCAGCTTGCGCAAGTCTTGCTGCGCTCCAGATGTCACTCRTAAACGACACTCGCCGCGATGAGACGCACCAGCTCCGCCTGCCGCCGTGTCTCGGTCTTCTCGAATGCGTGCTGCAGGTGGGTGCGCGCGGTGGTCAGGCTGATGCGGAGCTCGTCTGCGGCCGCCTGCAGCCCTTCGCCGCGGGCGATCGCGATTGCCACGGCCGCCTCGGCCGGGGTCAGCCGATAGAGATTGCGCAACTGGCCCTGYGCGGTCCGCGGCGCGCTGTCCGGATCGGCCACGAACACGATCGCGGCGGGGCGGCCGGCCAAGAACCAGGTCGACTTGGTCCTCAGCGGCGCCACCAGCACGCTCAGCGGTCGCCGCGGCGCCGGCCGCGCGAGCGCCATCACGCCGCCCGCAGTGTCCGACCGCTCCGCGGCCGCGACGATCAACCGCTGGAATTGCGCGGCATCCGCGCGCCTGGCTGCGCGCAGCGCCGATTTCTCTGTCCTGATTCCGTCCGCTTCAGTAAGCAGCGCTTCGGCCACCCGGTTGGCGAACAAGATCTCGCCGTTTGCCGCCACGATCAGCACGCCTTGGGCAACGCGGTCGAGCGCCTCGACATTGGCACTCCTGGYGATCTCCGAACGCGAGAGGCGCAATCCCACGCTCGCCGCGCGGACCAGATGCGGCCCGATACGGCGCAACCGGTCGAGGTGCTCGGGCTCGAACTCTCCTGTTGTCTCGGCGCGTCCGCAGGTGAACACGACGCGCGTGTCCGGCTCGTTCACCAGCACGACTCCGATCGAGTGGCACATGTCGCCAGGCCGGCAGAAGTCGTTGTAGAATTCGGAGCGCCGGTAGACCTCGCGCGGTAGGAGCTCCCAGATCGGGATCAGCGTACCGGCGCGCAGCCGCGCGATGCGCGGCAGGAACACATTGGTCTTGTAATAGTACCGCGCATAGGTGAGGTCCGCCTCGGGCGGCATGCGCACCGAATTCGCTTCGCTGCGCAACGTTCTTGTGTTCTGGAACGTGAGCTTGGTGGCGGCGCCTTCGAGGAAATCGGACAGCGTCTCGAGAACCTGCGGCCAGCGGCCGGGTTCGACCGCCGCATCGTAGATCTGCCCCACCATGCCGTCGAAGTCGTGCATGTTTGCCGGCTTTCACCGCTCCCTCGCCTGAGGGGATTTGCAGTCTGCCGGAAGCCGGCTTCACTGACAACCATTCCCCGCCGCATCTCGTATGTTCATACGAGGCGACCGCTGAGGCCAGCGTGTAGCTATCGTGACGCCATCAAGCTTCACATCAACCACATGTGGTGAAAGATGCAAACGCGGGCAGCACCTGGTACTGAAACCGACTGGAATGGTACGCATTACGAAACGCTGCTGACGGCGCGCGAGACCGGCGGCAAGCTCGGGGCATTTGCATCCGATGCTGGTCCGGGCGATGGACCGCCACGCCATCGCCACCCGAAATCCGACGAAGTCTTCATCGTTCTCCAAGGGCGGCTGCGCTTCTGGCGTGCCGGGGAGATTTCCGAGCGTAGCGCCGGGGCATTGTTCTACATTCCCGCTGGTGTCGAGCACACCTTCGTCGTCGTTGAGCGTGCGCGATGGATCGCTATCCTGTCCCCAGGTGGCCTCGAAAGCTTTTTCCCGACGGTTGCCGCGCAGGGACTGGAAATTCCGCGCGACCTCGCGGTGATCAAGGCGATTGCGACCGAGTTCGACATGGAAATTACCGGGCCACCCTTCTCGATCGCTGGGCCATAACGCACTTGGCGTGTCCGCGCATTTGGCTTCACCGGATCGACTGGTATGATCGTCGGGCCGACCGAATTCGGGAATGTCGATGGTCGGCTGAGATGATCCGCGAAGTTGCCGGCAAAAAGGGGCGATGACATGGAAGCGGCGCCGCGTTCACAGATTGCAGAGCACTACGCGCGAGGCACCCTGATCGCAGATATCCGTGATGGTCTTGCCGCCTTGGGGAAGACCGAAAGCACGGTCACGGCCGAGGACCTCTCGCCGGTGGACGAGTTTCACATTGGCGGCCGCGCCGCCACGGGAGAGCTGGCAGGGCAACTTGCGCTCACCACCGGGGATTGAGTGCTCGACATCGGCTGCGGCCTGGGTGGCCCGGCCAGACAGATCGCTGAGCGCTACGGCTGTCAGGTGACCGGCATCGACCTCACTCGCGACTACGTCGAAGCCGGCGCCGTCCTCTCCGGCTGGCTTCATCTCGAGGACCGCGTCTCGTTGCAGCAGGGCGATGCTTTGGCGCTGCCCTTCGCAGATGRATCGTTCACCGCCGCTTACATGTTGCACGTTGGAATGAACATTGCCGACAAAACCGCACTGTTTTCGGAGGCAGYGCGGGTCCTGCGCGCGGGCGCCCGGTTCGGTGTCTTCGACGTCATGCGCACCGGAGCCGGCGAGCTGTCTTATCCGCTGCCATGGGCGAGTACGGCAGATGCGAACGCGATCGCCACGCCAGAGCAGTACCGCGACGCGCTTTCCGCGGCAGGGTTCGAGGTCTTGTCGGAACGCGAGCGGCGCGATGTCGCGCTTGACCATTTCGCGCGGCAGCGCGCCCAGGCGGCCACAGGGCGGGTAGTACTGGGGATCCAGACGCTCATGGGAGCGCGGCGGCCGCAGATGGTCCGAAACATGGTCGAAAGTATTTCAGCGGGCCTGATTGCGCCGGTCGAGATCATTGCCCGAAGGTGCTGATGCCTGAGTTCGATCGCTGGCTCTGGCTGCTTCGGGTCAGAACTTCAACGAAGGAGCCCTGCCCTGGCACCGTCGGCTTAGGTGATCAGCAGAGCTGGCCTCAGCGGCCGTAAGGCGGAGCAAAAAACGTCATTCAATTCACGATCATAACCATGGGCGTGCAGAAGATGCGTTAAGTGACGAAGGCGTGGAAACCCTTCAGGAATGACGCCGTCGCGCGCGAAGCAAATGGCGATAGCCGCGCTCGACCATCTTCAGGCCGTCACGAACTAAGCGATGCGTCTGATAGCGAAAAGCCGAGTCGTGCCAGTCGGCGGCGCTGACCAGCCGTCGACCGAACAAGACGGTCGCCACTTCGAAATGGGATGCCCGCTCTTCCYGRCCATCGAGGCATCGCAGCATGTGGCCAAGGCGACGGYGCTGCGCCGCRGTCAACCGCGCGTCGGGAAGGTGCTGCCTGTGGATCGAGCGGATGAACCGCTCAATGGCCTCCAGCCGGTCGTACGCCATGCCGTCCAGTGGGATGATGGCGGCAACCGGTTCATCCGGCTTGGCGTCGCCAAGAACTGYCAGTTGCGTGCCGCCAGACCGTGTATGGAGGCCGACCTCATCATGCCGGCCCACGCCTCGCGGTACGTCGATGGTGCTGCCTTCCCGCGTTTGCAGTTCGGGCGGAACCTCGACAAGATTCACGACCCCAGGGTTGATCTCTGGTGCCCAATAGACGGGCTGCTCGATAGCGGACTGGTCAGGCCTGGCGGCGAAACTGCAAACCCCAGCGCTTGCGTAGTGCCCGCATCGCCTTAGCCGAGCGAGAGGTTGYGAAGTCCCGCTGATACAAGGGATTGCGGCGCAGAAACTCCCAGGYAATCTCATCGGCGGTTGCGCCTTTGATGAATGCATATGCCTGTGGGTCACGCCACTGCGATGTATCCGRCTTCATCCGCATCCTTCCCTTCTCGACGATTTGATAGGGGGGCGCGGCGTTGAGCGAGATCCTTGGATTCCGTCATTGACGAACGGAGGAGGAGAGAACCCGGCGGCGAGCAATCGAGCGAGAGGTATCCCGATGCATATGCTGCTGGGCGGCTTGCCTGGAAAGCCGTTCAGCTTTTGCGACGTTTCGGAACATTTTAGCCTCGCTGAATTTCATCTTCGCATGACGGAGCCACACGAAACCGGAGAAGCCGAGGATGCCAACCGGCGGGAACTCACCCCAGCCTATTGCCGGGCTGCTCGCGCGCTGCTCGATTGGCCTCAGGTCCRCCTGGCTGCGAAGTCCAATCTCAGCGAAGCCACGATCCGCGACTTCGAGAGCGGGAGGCGCATCCTCCGCACTGGAAGGATTGTGGCGGTCCGCWAAGCCTTCGAGTCGGYCRGCGTGACGTTAACGCTTGGCGGCCCTTTGCTGACAACGTCGGCGGATATTCCCTTAAGTGAGACAGAAGACCAGCGGGCCGGCGCACCGGCGGCGCGTACGTCGAAAAGGATCCGCAGTCGACCGCTGAAGGGTGAGGACGCCGAGGTCAAACACGTCGTTCAAGTGCATGACATTTCACCGGCCCAGCGCGAGAGCTGGTGCGCCGTCACGGTAACGACTGGCGCAAGATCGACGAGGCTGCGACAGTCTACAAGGACGACAAATGAAGGGCCGCTTGACCGAGYATATGCCGCTTCGTGATCGCCTTACTGGGCGGTGAAGAAGGTCGACAACACCTTACCCCTTCTCGCCGAGCAGGCAGACATGCCGCCAATATCTCGATCCGCATTTCGCTTCGCCAAAGRAAAAGCCCGCGTCGCCGCGGGCTTGTTCATTGTTGAATATTTGACGATCAGGTCTTGTCGACGACGTTCTTCACGGCGTCCTTGACCTGGCCCTTGGCGACCTGTGCYTTACCCTTGGTTTCCTGAACCTTGCCCTTGGCCTGTTCCTCGTGATTGTCCACGGCCTTGCCGAGGGCTTGGCGCGCCTTTCCGGCGACTTCGTTGGCATTGCCCTTAACCTTGTCCGATGTGCTTCCCATGACGCGCTCCCTTGCTGGATTAAGGCATTCACTCCGCAAGAGAATCTGTTCGTCGACAATTGGTTCCCGATTCCGGAAGACCGCAGCAGAATAGAGGGTCGTGACAGCGGGAACGGACGGGCGCGTCCATTGCTCGGACATCTTGTAACATGAAGATCGATCCGCCGCTCACAGAACGCTCGAGGAGCCCCGCGTAACGTTTGCGATCCCTACTGGCTCGCGCCCTGCAGTGTCTTGAACGTCTCTGTCCAGTTGCGATAGGCCTCGTCATCACCTTGGCTCCACGCGCTGAACGCGCGCCAGGCCGCAAAAGACGAAGCGGGCTGCTCGAAGAGCGCGCCGATCGATTGGTCGCCGGCGGGCTGGTCGCATATCGCGTCATGAGCGAGACGCCGCAGGTCAGCCAAGGCAGAGCGGATCTGCGGAAGCGGAAATTCGAAAAGATCGCTGTTGTCGTTCGCTTCTCGAACCACGACCGCAAGCTTGGCGRTCACACCCGCCAACGATTGTGCCGGCGTCGCCGCGATCTCGGCCAACAGGGCGTCGGCCTTGTCCGCCRCATCCTCTTCCCGGCCATCGAGATCGTCGCAGTCGGCGCTAGCCCCCTCCCCGCGCTCAACAAGAGCGCCTGTAGGCAAAAGTGCGCCGCGCTCCAAGAGCCCCTCCTCCTCTTGCTGCTGCCGGACTGAGGAAGCCAGCATCTCGACATGGGCATCGATCCAGGCAAGGGACAGGAGAAGTGCGGGGTCGTGTGACAACGGAGCTTCGGCTGAAGAGCCGGCAYACTCTTTGGTCAACGGAGATTGCATCTCCCGTCCAAGCGTGACGGAAGGCAAAGTCGTGGTATTGTCGGAATCAGCCATGATCCGAGCTCCCACACAGCTTGGCTTTGGTCAGGTCGGGCAAGGTGTTCCTGCACCCTGCTCGACCGTTTCACCGCCGCCCATGACCTGGAGATGATCTCTCGTGGGTCGCAGGCGGTGGCAACTAGCGGTGATTTAAGTGAACGCAGGCAAAAAATCAAGCCCTATGGCATCAAATGATACTTTTAGTATAGATGAACTTACAAGCGGACAAATTCGAGCCGCACGTGCTTTGCTTCAATGGGATCAGAAAACGCTTGCGGAACGGTCCAAGGTCTCACTCGCTACGATCAAACGACTAGAGCCTCTAACCGGTCCAATAAGTGCAAACAGGGTGACCATTGACGCGTTGCGACGCGCACTCGAATCCGCAGGCATTCAGTTTATCCCGGAGAATGGTGGTGGTGCGGGTGTCCGGCTCGCCAGCCGTTCTGATCAATCGTAGCAAGGTTTCRCAGTCAGCATGAAAGGACGCCTCGCCCGGTGYCGGGCGAGGCGTCTTCTAGGTCACTCGCCGTTGCGGCGGCTGGGGCGTGACCAGATGAGGCTGTGGCCCTCACCTTCCTCGTCGGCGAAGAGGTTGGCGTAGATCGGAGYGGTGAAGCTCGGGTCGTCCAGCTTGAGCCCGAGATAGTCGCGGCCCTCGTTGGAGCGCTTGGACCAGGCGGCGCCGATCTCGGCCTTGCYGACMACCACGCGATGGCTTGGAGCATTCTCGCCGCTGGCCCGGGTGTCGGGGACGATGCGTACGCTCTTGGCCTGGACGCTGAGGGTGACGATCTCGCCGGTGAACTCGTTCGCATTGGTCTTCTTGAAGGTGCCGATGGTAGCCATTTTCAATCTCCGTTTTCGTTTCCGAGCCCGCACCATGCGGCCTCGATGGCGATCGTGAGGCCGAAGGCAACCGCCGCCGCATCGCTTGCGACCGAAAAAGAGCGGAGGATGGCGCAGGCGCGCGTTTCTTGAGTTGCGCGAGGAATGGGCTTCGCCCAGGGGAAGAAACTCGCGACGCGCCATTGCGGCATAGGCGGTCGAGGCTTCAGCCGTCCTTCGGCCAGATCAGTCCGTTCGAGAGGTCGTTGGTGYGCTCTGAGAAACTGCCGACGGAGACGATGGGATCATCTGCGAGTAAAGCGATGGTGTCGGCCGTTTCGCCCGTGCTGAGATTGCCACCGTCTGACATGTGCTGCATCAGAGCCTAGACCCAACTGGCGATCGCGGATGGCGTCTGTTCGTCGTCGAGCGCACGACAAGGTAATGCCGTTGCTGGTTGCTACCGAGCTCGGCCAGCCGCTCGCTCGGCGCGCTTTTTAACGCTTTGAGAGCTCCTTTATTCCGTCCAGCGTCTCGATGCCGTTCTCAAACAGCGCCATCTTCTCCGCCGCCAGCGTCTCGCGCTCGGCACTGCCCAACGGCAGATCGGCCCCAAGCTCTTTGAGGCGGCTGAGGAACGACGGCGCAACACGTCTCTACCTCGGATGCTCAACGACCGGCGCCCTGAGATCGGGCTGCTAGGGAGTCGCACCTGGAGTAGTCACAGAGGCCGGCCTCGACCCGGCTGATGTAGGCTGAGCGGAAGCGGGGCCGGGTTGAGACCGCGCCGGAACAGTGTCGCGCGCGGGGGCCAGTGCAACGGTAATAGCGACCACAAACGTAACCGCTACCGCAATGCCCCCGGCCAAGGATACGACATTCAGGATGCGCTCTGCGTCTCGGCCAGGCCTCACCACCAGCTTGGAGTAGTCTTCTTCCGATAAGAAGCGATAAATCTGGTTCCGCCAGACGTCTCGTAGCTGGCGCTGCAGGGCGGCGAACCTATGACCGGAATATATGACTACGAAGATGTAGGCACAGACTATTGTCATCACCGCCACAATCAACAGAGAGGGTGCGTTAGCGGCGACGCGCGCGGCGATCAAACCAATCCCGATTCCTAGGGCCGAGGCTACAGCAGCAGCAACCTGTCGTGTGGCATCGGTGATTTTACCGGTCTCGTCAGTCACCGCCTTCCGCAGATCAGCAAGCGCCCTCAAATTATCTGCGCTCACCTTCGCAAGTGACATCTGATAGGCGATCTTGGCGCCCTCCAACGCGAAGGCAACATTCTCTTTGATACATTTTATGGTGTCAGCGTGGTTACCTCCGGTTCGAGCCAACTCCGTCGCAAAGAGTGTGTGCTTAGTCTCAGCCTCGCGATCCAACTCGTAAACCCATCGCGCGGCCGCCTGAAGCTCGCCGAAGCCGTGTTTGCCCAAATCACGGACTGTATCCGCATCAGTCGCAACCGGCGGCAAACTCAACCGTGGCGGGCCTCTGAACACATACGCACCCGTGTTCTGATCGATTTCGTTGGCCAAGGAGGGCAAGATGGCTCGGATTGCATGCTCAGCCCACTGGCGGAATCGCTGGTTTGCGTCACTCCAAGTTTTAGGATCCGACAAAAGCCAACGTCCGATCGACTGCGGCACTACGCGCAGCGCCCCGTATTCGTGCACAAGCGTGCGTGGGCTGCGCAGCGTCATAGCGGTTGAAAGGTCGAAATTGGTCGACTCCAGTGGAACGAACCGAACCTCCTCGGTGGCGATGGCAGTGTCGAGCCCCACTACGATGACAGTTTTTGCGAGCGCGGAGCCGGCGAGCCAATCGCCAAACCCCGATGCCGTCAGCAGTAGGATTTCGTCTGCCCCGAGCTTGGGTTTTTGCGCGGAAATGCGATAGGGGCCAAAGTCATCGGCAATGTCGTCGTGCTCGGTCTCCGAGCCAGCCCCATCGAACACGACATGCCGCCAACCAACTTCGGCGAAGCCCTGCGATACCTCAAGCACCGCCTCCGCCGCCAATTCCGACACGATGATAGTCTCGGGCGTTTCATGAACGAATGAATTGCCAGCGACGAACCTATCTAGCGCTAAGGCGAGCGTTCTCAGCGACGATGCGATCATCGGTCACCTTCTTTGTATGGATCGTGATGACCTCGCCACCATCCACCTTGCTTCGGGAAACCGTCGCTGCCGAGGCGTCGTCAGGATAAACAATGAGCACGCCTTCGGTGGTCTTCAATTGCCGCAGCCCGGGCTTCTTCAGGATCTTTCGGTTCGGCGCAAAGGACAAGCCCTCAAGCTTGGAACTCTTGAGTTTACGGCGCAGGCTTTGATCGAACCGGACAATCGTCCTCTCGTCCTCGGGATTTTCGGCGGCAGCAAGAATCGCGTCTCGTATCGATACTTCGTCGATCACGGTCCGGTCATGTAGATGGGCCTGAGCGTGCTTGAACGCCCTGGCCACATCCCGCCCGGGAAGGTCGTCTTTGCGCTCGGAAAGTGTGATGCGCAACAAATTCACGACCTCTTTGTTGAGCTCTTCGTCACTTCGGGTGCGCATTACATGCAGGTAGTTGGCAAAGTAGTCGCCTATATCAGCACCAGGCTTCATCCTGTCCGTTGCACAGAGAGCCGTTTCGGCCTTTCCATCGACTACCCGGACGAGTGCGGCTTTCTGGATGGAGCGCTTGCCGGCGACGAACGCTTGCACGATGAGCCGCAGGAGCTTCTCCTGGTTACCGTCCGTCTGCTCCACCACCTCTTCGTAGTCATACTTGATCAGGCTGTAGACTTTTGTCTTTGGCACATCAGTGGTGAGTTCAAAAATAAAGAACGCACCCTTCCGACTGGTCCCGTCATGGAACCGGGCGAACTCCCGAGCCAAATTCTGCGCACCAGTCTCGAAATCGTCTTCGTTCTTCGCGATTCGTTCGATCTGCGCCTTAGTGGAAGACTTCCCCTCGAAGCCAAAGACTGCAGCGGTGTCCGTTTCGCGAATGCGCTCAATGAAAAAGTCAGCCTGCTCCACTTCGCGCGCGGACTGCGGAATGAAATCCCCTTCACTCACCGCATGAAGAACCATGTTCTCAATTCGCAGCGAATTTAATTCATCTTCTGTCAGAAAGCCCACAAGCACCCCCATATCGCACCTGGATAATAGATCGGCATACGGATATACGACAACAAGGGACCGAGCAATTACGGTGTTTCTCCCGCGGGATGCCTATGGCCACCTGCGCAGTGTCGCGGTGGCACGCTTGCTTTACGATAGATACCGCCTGCGAACAAATCAAGAACGAATGAGTAAACCACTGCGCGTCAGCCGCGGTCGGTGTTGGCGGTGATCCGGGCCGGCCAAATGGTAGATTTTGAGCGCAAAGCCACCGTTCACTTCAGGATTGAAGGCGCCGGCCTGCAGACAGCGTAAGGAAGTATAAGGGCGCCCGTAGCACCGATCAGAGATAGCGCCTTCGCGCGCACAGCAATTGACGATAGCCGCGCTCGACCATGTTCAGGCTGTCGCGCACCAAGCGATGGGTCTGATATCGAAAAGCCGAGTCGCTCCAGCGCCGCGGCGCTGACCAGTCGCCGACCGAACAAGGCGGTTGCAGCTTCAAAATGGGATGCCTGCTCTTCCGTGCCACTGGGCATCGCAGCATGTGCCCAAGCCGCCGGCGCTGGGCCGCCGTCAAGCGCGTCGGGAAATGTTGCCTGTGAATGGAGCGGATGAACCGTTCGATGGCTTGTAGCCGGTCAGGAAAAAACTCGCGACGCGCCATTGCGGCATAGGTGGTCGAGGCTTTGTCCCTCCTTAAGCCAGATCAGCCCGTTCGAGAGGTCGTTGGTGCGCTCCGCGAATTCGAGGAGGAGGCCATTACGGCATCGGTGACCCAGAGACGAAGCGGATTGGTTCGCCAGATGTGAGCTACAATGGCTTGCCTGCATCACAGCATTTGGCCACCCCGTGCCAAGCGCACACATAGCGACCTTGAAAGTAGTTTGGACGAATTGAAGGTCTTCATCTACGACTGCTGTGAGGAGCAAAGCTGCCGTCCGACTCCGCCTCTTGCGCATGACAAGTTAAATCAGATTGGAATAGTCCGAATACGCGCCGCTGCCTGGCGTGCATCACATCTGTGAACAGGCAATAAGCACAACGCTTTCCCATTCCGCCTGCGTTTCGCGGCGGGTTGTCCGTTCAAGTTCGATTGTCGCGATGAAAATCAAACGCGCGGTCGATGCCTGTGGAGCACATGATTGCCTCAACCCCGGAATGTGGCGATTTGAGCATTGGCACACACCCAGCAGGTCATTGGTTTCCAGCTGCTTTCGATCCGGACTGCACGCCTTTAAACACGGATAGCGAGGACACTTGATCCAGCAGGGAGCACATATTGTTTGGACTGTCGAAGTTGAAGCCTTGGCATTTCTGGTCAGCCGCACAGGCCAACACGCAATTGGCGTAGCTGCCTGGCTCGTTCGAGTATGATTCCCCAACGACAACAGTGTTCTTGTAAAAGACGAGACTTGAAAGTTGGACTTTGYTGGCGACCGAAGGTTTTGCCGCCGCCGCGGCATCTGGAGCCCTCACCAAGATCGACGCATCGCCTTTCATAAAGCAGGCGGAATGTTTCTTGTCATAGGTAATGGCCTGACATTGACCGTCACCTTCGCACCTCGTCTGGCATTGGTCGAACGAGACGTTCATGAGCGGCATCCCAGGAAGATCAAACCCCATCGCGTCCCAGCCATCCTGCACAATCAACTTTTTGGCAGCTTCGGCCCGACCAGCCGGTAGCTGGTACTCGGCAGCGCTGAAGGTTTTGCCATCAAGCCAAGCACACTTTGAAGCGAGCTCGACCRCGGAATTGTCATTCAACCCAATGGATGCAAGAGTCGCAGGCGACGCAATGGGTGCCTCGGGCACAGCGGTCGGGGTTGATCTGGTCACCAGATCAGCGTTCACATCGACACCGTTTATGAGCCGACGAGTATAGCACCACGCCCGATCCCAAGTCGGGTCGTTCTCTTCGGTGAAGTAATGCCCGGACGTGAGTGTCCAGTGTGCGCCCTCAAAGTCGATTTCMCTCGTTAGGAACTTGTTGAAATCCACCGTTGTCTTGTCATTGCCCACCGGACCTGGCGATGGATTGGCAGGCTTTGCTTCCGGTATCGGAGCAGGTCGGTCCGAATTGGGTGGGTGYGTCGTTTCGGATGGTTCGATCCTGTCTGTGCGTTTGTCCAGCGGCGACGGCTTCTCCACCACGACCGGTGGCAGCTTGGCTTCTCTGCCGAAGAACAGGGCAGCACCATAGCCAATGCCGACCGCAGCAACCGCCACAGCCAAACCCGTCATTATCCTGCGAAACGCGTTTGCGYGGGCCATCCTGTCATAGGCCGCGGCTTCAGCCTCCAGGGTAGGAATAGCGGCTTGCTTGACGACGAGGTCGACCGCCTTTTCGAGAAGCGCTGTGTTATGCCGGACCAGCACGCTTGCGACCACCCTTGGCTGCTATCTGAACCAGATCGACGACTTCGGCAGGAAGGTCCTCACTTAGAGCCCTCCGTAGCGCATCGGGATCGTCGGTCAGGACCGGAACATAGAGGATTTCCTTCACCACCTTTTCGACCGGCACCTCGACTCGCTTTTCCACCTCCCTATCCACTGGCACTTCCACGGGCATCTTGATTGTCCGTATTCGACGCCAGCGCCATCTCAAAAGCATACGTCGGACCAATCGCGACAATCGATTTCCCGAACGTGATTCCGCCTGGGCCGCGATTCGCTGCAAGCCTAGTGCCACCATTGCCGTGATCGGACCGGCGAGCCCAGCGATAATCGCCAGTGAGCCAAACCAGATGGCCGCTACTTTTCCGGCCTCCGGCTCGCTTACCTGTTCCGGCTTTTCGCCATACCAACGGGCCGCAATTCGCCGGATCTGATCCRTTCGTGCCAGCGGTATTCGCTTTTTCTCGAGGTCGCTCAGCTGCTTTGCTATCTGGTCGCGCCTGGATTGGTTAGCCGAAATGACCTTTCCCTCGGCCGCTTCAGCTGATTGGGYCGCCGATAGATCCTCTCGCGCCTGAGCGAGGCGCCGTTCCCAATCGGCCGAAATTTCATCTAATGRTTTCTCAAGATCAGCGCGTCGATTCTGCAGCACCTGCCTCTGCTGGTCCGTCATTTTTGGACTTTGCAGCCTTAGGCGGTCGAATTCAGCTCGGGCAGCCGCGATCTGCTGATCAAGCGCTTGGAGTTGCGCGTCGTATTTTGCCTCGGTTTTCGAACGTGGATTGGCAAGTTTTCCAATCTCGTCTTCCCAACGCTTTGCGGACGCGGCATCGCCGCCTTCCCGCGCATCTTTGATCCGCTCGACGTAACTGTCTCTCTGGCGTTCGAATTCCTGAACGGCTTGTTTTACCCTGTTATCCCTTTCTGTGACCAGGTCGATACGTCGTTGATCCTGCTCCTTGAGCTGTTCTCTCGCCTTGGATGCCTCGGGTATCAGAGCGGTTGTGGCCTGAAGTTCCCCGTTGACATCCGCGATACGGACCTGAATTTCCTTGCGTGCCTTGTCGGCAAGGGCGCCAACCTCTTCAAGATCAGCCTTCGCCTTGGCCACCTGATCCGTCTGCTTTGCCGCTTCGTCCGAAGCAGTCAGCTTTGCATTTTCGCGGGTGAGCGTATCGATTTGATCGGCTATCTCCTCGTACTGCAGCTCTCGAAGGGTGCCGGCGCGCTCCAGGCCAAGCAACACAGTTTCGAAAGTGATCCCGGCGAGGAGCAAAAGGAACACCACAAGTATCGGCTTCCAAAACCAGGAGGCGCCATACAAAAGGGTCGCTATCGGGATTTTTGTAAGCTCGGCGATGGAGACGATGAAGAACGGAGYGCTCGCCAGGACCAGATCCATTGCGGTGGCGGACTGGCTTGCTTCGAAAGCCTGCACGCCCAGCATCAAGCCTGTAGCCAGACCGATGATTGACGCTGTAATCTCGAGTGCCCAAGCGCCACGGTAAGTCCATTGTCCGTAGCTTGCCAGCTTTTGGCTCATGCTTGCATTCACTGGGCACCCCCGCCTTATTTCCCCAATTCACCCTGCCATCTAGCTAAGGGGATTGCATCAAGAATTTTCGAGGCAGGAAGGACCTCAACTCATAATCTGCAAATATCGTTACTTTCGGAGCAGGTCGAATGCGTCGTACTGCCTCAACGTGACGACTGGCTTATTCRCAATTGATAAGCGCGTTGCTCCGTGTCATTGTCACTGAGGGGATGGGGCAATGTATCGGCTAAGATTGTTGTACCTCGGCGCGGCGCTCGCAATATCGGGCTGCACTGCCGATTACCTGAACAACTACGACACAGTGACGCTGGCATCGGGCGATGCCAACGCCACCAATCGTCTTTTGCAGACATTCGATCCATTCAACCCGCAAAGCAATAATACCCGTATCGAGGATGATGGACAGCGATTGACCGCAGTGGTTCAGCGCTACAGGGGCGTTGCCCCGCCCGCCAAAGTGCTTGGGAGAGTTCCGAAAAGCGACGTTGACCTGGATTGTGCAGGAGGCAGAGGCGACAACCCAGTTGTTCAGGGACCGGTGGCCGTAGGCCCCTCTGACCCCGACGGTCTCGATCGCAACCATAACGGTATTGGCTGTGAGAGCTGAAGAAGCCAGAGCCTAGGGGGATCGATGGCAAAAAGGGGTGCAGCGGGAATAGCGTGGCTCATCGTTCTCGCGGCTGTGGCTTGGCATGGACCTGCCAAACATAAGCCACCGCCCGTACCAACGCCCAAGGTCGAACCGGCGCAGCGGACCGAGCAGCCAATTATGGCACATCTCGAGCAGAAAGCGGTTGAGCCGCAAACTGCTGCATCGCCTGTCGGTAAGCCTCCACCGCTCGAGGGCCCTGCAAAGGCAGTGGATGGCGACACGATTGAAATCAGCGGCAAACCCGTTCATATCCACGGCATCGATGCCCCAGAATTCAACCAACAGTGCGATGATGCGAAAAACTTCACCTACTCATGCGGATGGGAGATCACCACCGCATTTCAGAAATTTCTGAAAAGCGCGAAGATCGTTCGCTGCGAATTCGTTTCGTGGGATCAGTACGGGCGGTACGTAGGCAGTTGCACGACTCGAAAAGGGCTCGATCTAGCCTCCTGGCTAGTCAGTAGCGGCTTAGCACCTGATTGGCCGCAATATAGCGGTGGTGCGTATGCTGACCTGCAATCCAAAGCTCAGAAAGCTAAGCGAGGCATCTGGAGCGGCACGTTCGAAATCCCATCCCTGWGGCGTGAGAAGGAGCAGGCGCVCATCCAACAAAAGCAGCAATTCTCCGCCTTTACATCGCAGGCACAAATAGCGGGTTATTCGTGCCAGCCGAGGCGGTATTGCAAGCAGATCAGATCGTGTGCGGAAGCAAACTGGTACATGCAAAACTGCTCTTGGGGAGGAGCATTGGACCGAGATAATGACGGCATTCCGTGCGAAGGCACGTGTTAGGCCGTCCCTCGCCACTTTGGCGCACCCCTAAATTCGAACATCAGCGCGATGCATCGGACCAGCGCTTCTCTCAATGGATCCGCAGGCTGCGATCCTAGGACGAACAGGCCTGAATGCGACCGTCATACAAGAGAGCGGACGACTTGGCACACTCCGCGACAACCTTACTGAGGCGGGCCTCGCGTACGAAATTAATGAGCTCGGYGAGCGCTAGGGCTGAATGCATGCTCTCGCGAATCCAAAAGCAGAGCTCCTAAAGGGAACAACCGCTGCGATGTCCGTTTTCGGAGAATGGACCAAATCGCGACCACTAGGACCACTTGACTCCCATCGTCGATCGTAGAACAAATAGGGAACATGCTTATATACGCTTTCATGGAGGTCAACGACCATCTTGCGGCCGGAGCCCGCCATAGACGACTTGCGCGCACGGATCGAAAAGATCGAGGGCCGGCGCCGGCGCGCCAGATCGGTGCTTCCTTTCGGGATCGCCGAGCTGGATGCACGGCTTCCGGGCGGCGGCCTGGCGCTTGGCGCGCTGCATGAAATCGCGGGCGGGGGCAATGGCGCCATCGATGGCGCGGCGGCGGCATTGTTCGCGGGCGGCGTAGCGGCGCGCACGCGCGGCAAGGTCTTGTGGTGCATCGCCCGGCCCGACCTGTTCGCCCCGGCGCTGGCACAGGCCGGCCTTAAACCGGACCGCGTCATCTATGTCGAGGCCGGCGACGACAAGACGATCCTCGCATGCATGGAAGAAGGCATCCGGCATGGCGGGCTGGGCGCGGTCGTCGGCGAGGTCGCCCGCCTGACCATGACGGCTTCGCGGCGACTGCAGCTCGCCGCCGAGGAAGCCCGCACGATCGGAATCGCGCTGCGAAGATGGCGGCGGCAGACGGAGGCGGCCGATTTCGGCCAGCCGACGGCCGCGATGACCCGGTGGCGCGTCTCGGTCCTGCCCTCGACGCCGCTGCCCGTGCCGGGCGTCGGCCGTCACCGATGGCTGGTCGAATTGATCCGCGCCCGCGCGGGCGAAAGTGCGGATTTCGAATTGGAGGCGTGCGATGGCACGGGTCGTCTCGCTGTTCCTGCCGACCTGGCCCACCGATCGGGTGCGGCGGAAGGCCGGCGACGCGGCGCCGCCGGCTGAGGCCCCGCTGGTTCTGATCGGCCGCGACAAGAACCGGCGCGTGGTGCTCGCGGCCGACGCAGCGGCGCTCGCCGCCGGCTTGCGCCCGGGCATGCCCGTGACGAAGGCRCAGGTGCTGGTTCCGGGGCTTGCGATCCAGGACGCCGACCGCCAGGCGGATGCCGAGGCGCTCGAGCGGCTCGCCGTCTGGATGCTGCGATTTGCGCCGATCGTAGCGCCCGATCCTCCCGACGGGATCGTCATCGACACGACAGGCGCCGACCACCTCCATGGCGGTGAGGTCGCGATGCTGGACGGACTGGTCGGGCGTCTGGCGATGTYCGGCATCGTAGCCCGCGCGGCGATCGCGGACAGCTGGGGCGCGGCGCATGCGCTGGCCCGGTATGGCGATCAAGCCATCCGCATCGCGCCGGCTGGCCACGGCCATTTGGTCCTCGAGCCGCTTGCGCTTGAGGCGTTGCGGATCGCGCCTTCGACGGCGGCAGAGCTGCGCAGGCTTGGCTTCCAACGGATCGGCGATCTCCTGAAACAGCCACGCGCTCCGCTTGCCTTGCGTTTTGGCCCGGAGATCGGCCGCCGCATCGATCAGGCCCTCGGCAACACAGCCGAGCCGATCGACCCGGTTCGCCCGCCCGACATCGTGGAAGTCCGCCGTGCCTTCGCCGAGCCGATTGGCGCGGCCGAGACAATCGCGCGCTACATCGGCAAGCTCGTCGACAAGCTCTGCAGCCTGATGGAACAGCGCGGGCTTGGCGCGCGTCGTCTCGATCTCATCTGCCAGCGGGTCGACAGCCAGGCGCAGGCGATCCGTGTCGGCATGGCGATGCCCGTTCGCGATGCCAAACGGCTGACCAAGCTGCTTTGCGACAAGGTCGAGACCATCGCGCCCGGTTTCGGCATCGAGATGATGATCCTGGCGGCCACATCGGCCGACCCCCTGGAGCGCAGCCAGGCCGTGAGTTCCCTCGTCGAGGAAACTGTGCCGGACGTGTCCGACCTCATCGATACGCTGATGAACCGCGTCGGCGAGCGCGCCGTCTACCGCCTTGCGCCCGTCGCCAGCGACGTGCCGGAGCGTTCGGTTACCAAGATCCCGGCGATGGCGGCCGACACCGGCGCGGCCTGGCCTGGCCACTGGCCGAGGCCAGCGCGCCTGCTGCCGCAGCCGGACCCGGTCGAGACGGTGGCGCTGTTGCCCGACCATCCGCCGGCGTCCTTCACCTGGCGCGGGGTGCGCCGGCGCGTGAGGCGCGCGGACGGTCCGGAGCGGGTCTTCGGCGAATGGTGGAAGCGCGACGCCGAACTGGTGGCGGTGCGCGATTATTTCCGGGTCGAGGACGACGATGGCGAGCGCTACTGGCTCTACCGCGCCGGCGACGGTGAGGATGCGGCGACGGGCTCGCACCGGTGGTTCCTGCATGGAGTGTTCGGATGAACGACGTGCGTTATGCCGAGCTGCAGGTCACCTCGCATTTCAGCTTCCTGCGCGGCGCATCCTCGGCCGAGGAGCTGTTTTCGYAGGCCGCACTTCTCGGTATCGAGGCACTCGCCGTCGTCGACCGCAACAGCCTCGCCGRCATCGTCCGTGCCCACGAGGCGGCCAAGACCACCGGCGTGCGCCTCATCGTCGGTTRCCGCCTCGACCTCACGGACGGCATGTCACTGCTCGCCTACCCGACCGACCGTGACGCCTATTCCCGGCTGTKCCGGCTGCTCTCGCTCGGCAAGGCCCGGGCCGGAAAGGCGAAATGCCATCTCGAATGGAGCGATGTCGTCGCCTATGGAGAAGGCCTCATCGCCGTGCTCCTGCCCGATATGGCCGATGAGACCCTGGCGATGCGCCTGAGACATCTGCGCGAGGCATTCGGCGACCGCGCCTACATGGCGCTGACGCTCAGGCGCCGGCCCAACGACCAGCTTCGCATCCATGACCTGGCGACGCTTGCCGTCAAGATGAAGGTGCCGTGCGTCGTCACCAACGACGTGCTCTTCCATGAGCCGGGCCGCCGCATCCTGCAGGACGTCGTCACCGCGATCCGGCACAATGTCACCATCGACGCGCTCGGCGAGCGCCGCGAGCGGCATGCCGACCGGTACCTCAAGYCGCCTCAGGAAATGYACCGGCTTTTTGCACGCTACCCGGAAGCGCTGGCGCGCACGATCGAGATCGCCGACCGCTGCCGGTTCTCTCTCGGCGAGCTTGYCTACCAATATCCGGAGGAGCGCGACGACCCATCGCTGACACCGCAGCAGGCGCTCGAAAAGCTGACATGGCAGGGCGCCGCGACGCGCTACCCGGAAGGCGTGCCGGACAGCGTCGCCCRCTCGCTACGCCACGAATTGCGGCTCATCGAGAAGCTCGGCTACGCACCCTATTTCCTGACCGTGAATTCGATCGTGCGTTTCGCGCGCTCGAAGGACATCCTTTGCCAGGGCCGCGGCTCCGCCGCCAATTCGGCAGTCTGCTACGTGCTCGGCATCACCTCGATCGATCCCGGGCGCAACGATCTGTTGTTTGAGCGTTTCGTCTCCGAGGAGCGCCGAGAGCCGCCCGACATAGACGTCGATTTCGAGCATGAGCGGCGCGAGATCGTCATGCAGTGGGTGTTCGACACCTATGGACGCGACCACGCGGCGTTGTGTTCGACGGTGGTGCGCTACCGCACCAAGGGCGCGCTGCGCGACGTCGGCAAGGCGCTCGGCCTGCCGGAAGATCTCATCCGCACGCTCTCCGGCCAGGTCTGGGGCTGGTCAGAAGAGGGCGTCGAGGAGCGGCATGTCGAGGAACTCAATCTCAACCGTGCCGATCGCCGCCTGCGACTGACGCTCGACCTTGCGCGTCAGTTGATGGGCGCGCCGCGTCACCTCAGCCAGCACCCGGGCGGCTTCGTGCTCACCCATGACCGCCTCGACGATCTGGTGCCGATCGAACCGGCGAGCATGAAGGATCGTCAGGTGATCGAATGGGACAAGGACGATATCGACGCGCTCAAATTCATGAAGGTCGACGTGCTGGCGCTCGGCATGCTGACCTGCATGAAGAAAGGCCTCGATCTCCTCGCCGAGTGCAAGGACATACGCCTCGACCTTGCCACCATACCGGCGGAGGATCCGCGCACCTATGCCATGATCAGGAAAGCCGATACGCTTGGGACTTTCCAGATCGAGAGCCGGGCGCAGATGTCGATGCTGCCGCGGCTGAAGCCAAGGACTTTTTACGATCTCGTGGTGCAGGTCGCGATCGTGCGCCCCGGGCCGATCCAGGGTGACATGGTCCACCCCTATCTGCGCCGCCGGGAAGGCATCGAGCCGGTRCACTACCCAAGGCCGGAGCTCGAGAAGGTGCTCGGCAAGACGCTCGGCGTGCYGCTGTTCCAGGAGCAGGCGATGCGGGTTGCCATCGAATGCGCGGGCTTCACGCCAGGCGAAGCGGACATGCTTCGCAAGTCGATGGCCACCTTCAAGTTCACCGGCGGCGTCTCATCCTTCAAGACGAAGCTGATCGACGGGATGGTGGACAATGGCTATGAGCGCGCCTTCGCCGAGCAGACATTCAAGCAGCTCGAAGGTTTCGGCTCGTATGGTTTTCCGGAGAGCCACGCCGCTTCCTTCGCGCTGATCGCCTATGCCTCGGCCTGGCTCAAATGCTGGCACCCGGATGTCTTCTGCGCGGCGCTGTTGAACAGCCAGCCGATGGGCTTCTACGCGCCCGCCCAGATCGTGCGCGACGCGGCCGCGCACGGGATCGAGATCCGACCGGCCTGCGTCAACGCCTCGCGCTGGGACTGCACGCTGGAGCCTATTTCTGATGATGGACATTTCGCCGTCCGGCTGGGCTTGCGCATGGTGCGCGGCCTCGCAAATGCCCATGCAAGCACGATCGTTGCCACGCGCGCCGACCAGCCCTTCGCCTCGGTCGACGATCTGTGGCGGCGTGCTGGCGTGCCGCAGGCAGCACTTGTCCAGCTCGCCGAGGCGGACGCGTTCCGGCCAGCACTTGGTCTTCCGCGCCGCGAGGCGCTTTGGGCGATCAAGGCGCTGCGCGACGAGCCCTTGCCGCTGTTCGCGGCTGCATCGRCCCGTGAAGCGGAGCAGGTGCCGGAGATCCACGAACCGGCGGTGGCGCTTCGGCCGATGACGGCCGGYGGCGAGGTCGTGGAAGACTACCGCCATATCGGCCTGACGCTGCGCAGTCATCCGATCTCTTTCCTGCGCGACGACCTTCGCCGTCGCCGCATTGTTTCCTGCGCCGAGGCGATGGCGGCGCGCGATGGCCACTGGGTGGAAACGGCAGGCATAGTGCTCGTGCGGCAGCGCCCGGGCTCGGCCAAGGGCGTCATGTTCATCACCCTTGAGGACGAGACCGGGATCGCGAACCTCGTCGTCTGGCCGAAAGTGTTCGAGCAGCACCGGCGCACGGTTCTGTCGGCGGGCATGATCGCCGTAAAGGGCCGGATCCAGCGCGAGGGCGAGGTGGTCCACCTCGTGGCTCGCAAGATCAGCGATCTGTCAAACGAGCTCGCCAGCGTCGGCGAGCGCGAGGGCAGCTTTCCCGTGCCGCACGGCCGCGGCGACCAGGTGCGCAATGGCGGCTCGGGACCCGATCCACGCGAGCTGCCGCCCAAGGGGCTGCGCAGCCGCGACATCTACATACCCGACCTCCACATCGACAACATCAAGATCAGGACCCGGGATTTCAGGTGAAACGCCGAATTTCTTGCCCGGCTCAGGATCGCAAGACGGTCCAAAGCGTTACAGGTCGAACGTCGTGACCGCGCGGGCGATCGAACAGGAGACTATAATGGCAGACGACAAATCGAAGCGAGGCGCCGCAGACCGTCGGCAGGTCTCCGGCGGTGAAGGCTACGAGGTCAATTATTTCGCCCGCAAGCACGGTATCAGCAAAGAGCAGGCCGAAGCCCTGATCAAGCAGGTCGGCAATGACCGCGACAAGCTCAATGCCGCCGCGGAGAAACTGAAGAAATAGGCTGCGAATTACGAATGGCGCATCGGGCAGTTGGGTTTTGTTTGAGTGAGGTCAGGTGAGCAAGTCAGCTTTGCGTCGGCCGAGAACCAAAGGATCTTCAACTCCCCTTGCGAAGCCAGCCCCGCGCGGCGCAGCCAAACTCGCAGCGCCCGCGTTCCGGCCGCTCCAGCTTGCAAAACTGGTGGACACGGTTCCTCCTGGCGACCGCTGGATCCACGAAATGAAATATGATGGCTACCGCATTCTCGTCGCTGTGGGCGGAGGCGAGGCGCGCGCCTATACGCGCTCCGGCCTGGACTGGTCCGACCGCTTTCCGTCCATTTTGGCGGAGGCGCGCAAGCTCAACGTTCGCTCCGCCCTGATCGACGGAGAGGCGGTTGTCATGGACAAGGAGGGMCGATCCAGTTTCCAGGCGCTGCAGAACGCATTGAAGGGCGCTCCCGCGAGCATCGATTTTTATGCCTTCGACCTGCTCCAGCTCGATGGGGAAGACCTGAGGAGGCTGCCGCTCCTGCAGCGCAAGCAGAAACTGGAGAAAATCCTGCCGGCGAAGCACCCCGTCCTGCGCTACTCCGATCATATCCAGGGCCGCGGGGAAGAGTTGCTGAACCGCTTCTGCGACGCCGGCCTCGAGGGGGTGATCTCGAAGCTCGCGGATTCGGCCTATGTCGGCGCCCGCGATGGAAGCTGGCTGAAGATCAAGTGCATCAAGCGTCAGGAATTCGTGCTTGTCGGCTGGACGCCGTCGGACAAGGATCGCGCGTTTCGATCGCTGATCCTCGGCGTCCATGACGGCGGAAAGCTGCGCTATGCCGGCAAGGTCGGGACCGGTTTCGATGCCGCCGGAATGGCYCGGCTCATGAAGACCATGGCGCCGCTGGAGCAGAAGGCGGCAACGGTCGAGGCGCCGCGCGCGGAGGTCCGCGGCGCGCACTGGCTGCGTCCCAGGCTTGTCGCCGAAATCGCCTTCACCGAGGTGACGAATGAAGGGACACTGCGCCATCCAAGCTATCTCGGCCTGCGCGACGACAAGAAGCCGGAAGCAGTCGTGCTCGAGACGGAACACCGCACGGCCACCCTGCCGCCGCCGGCGACAAGCACGATCGCGATCAGCAATCGCGGCCGCGTGATCTACCCCGAATCCAACATCACCAAGGGACAGCTTGCCGATCATTATTCGGAGGTTRCCGCGATCATGCTTCCCTGGGCCGCCAGCAGACCGATYAGCCTGGTCCGCTGCCCGCAGGGGCGAGCCAAGAAATGTTTTTTTCAGAAGCATGACGCCGGCAGCTTCGGCGACAAGGTCCATCACGTCGGGATCACCGAAAAGGATGGCCATGAGGAGCCCTATCTTTACGTCGACGATGCCGAGGGGCTTCTAACCTGCGTCCAGATGGGAACGATCGAGTTCCATGGATGGGGAGCGCGCATCGAAGACGTCGAGAAGGCCGACCGCCTCGTGTTCGACCTCGACCCCGACGAGGGACTGGATTTCGAGGCGGTCCGCGCTGCCGCATTCCAGTTCCGGGATATTCTGAAATCCATCGGCTTGACCACCTTCCCGATGCTGACGGGCGGCAAGGGCGTGCATGTGATCGCCCCGCTCACGCCGCGAACCGAATGGCCCGAGGTGAAGGCCTTCGCCTCCGGGCTCGCTCAGGCGGTTGCCCACAGCGACCCCAGCCACTTCACGGCGGTGATGTCGAAGGCCAAACGCAAGGGGCGGATTTTCGTCGACTACCTGCGCAACCAGCGCGGCGCCACGGCGATCATGCCTTACAGCGCCAGGTCACGGCCGGGCGCCCCGGTCGCAGCACCTGTCACCTGGGCGGAGATGAAGACGATCGATGCGCCCTCGCATTTCCATGTTGGCGACGCGTCCGAGTTGAAGAAGCGCGCCGCATCGAAGGCCCTCGCGGACTGGGGCCGGGCCGATCAGTTCCTGCCGGACCTCATGAAGCCATGAGGATCGCCACCTACAATGTCAACGGCGTCAATGGCCGCCTGCCGGTGCTGCTGCGCTGGCTTAAAGAGGCGGCGCCGGACATTGCCTGTCTGCAGGAACTCAAGGCGCCGCAGGAGAAGTTCCCGGAAGGGCGTATCCGCGACCTCGGCTATGACGTGATCTGGCATGGCCAGAAAAGCTGGAACGGCGTCGCGATCCTGAGCCGGGTCGGCAACATCCACGAAACGCGGCGCGGCCTCCCCGGCGACCCCGATGACAGCCATAGCCGCTACATCGAAGCAGCAGTCAATGGCATCCTGATCGGATGCCTTTATCTTCCCAATGGAAATCCAAGGCCCAGCCCRAAATTCGACTATAAGCTGCGTTGGTTCGACCGCCTCATCGACCACGCAGYCGAACTCGTGGCGTCCAGACAGCCGGTGGTGCTGGCAGGCGATTTCAACGTCATGCCGACCGAACTCGATGTCTACAAGCCCGAGCGCTGGCTGGACGATGCTCTGTTCGCGCCCGAGGCGCGCGCCGCCTATGCGACGCTGCTCGAACAAGGCTGGACCGACGCACTGCGCGCGCGTCATCCCGGCGAGAAGATCTACACGTTCTGGGATTATTTCCGCAACGCCTTCGGCCGCAACGCAGGCCTGCGCATCGACCACCTTCTCGTGAGCCCGTCGCTCAGAAAGCGGCTGATCGATGCCCAGGTCGACGTCGAGGTGCGCGGCTGGGAAAAGAGCAGCGATCACGCGCCGGTCTGGATCGAGCTCTCGCAAAAGTCAGCGCCTCGCGGCCGTTCAATGCCTGACGAACGAAGCAGCCCCGGGAGCGGCTAAGCGTCGGTTGCTCGCCAATGATGGAACCGTCACGATGTTTAGCTGCGGCGTCAACAGGCTTCGTGCGCCTAAAATGCTTACGCCCGTGTCGCGGCCGCATTCAGCAGCGCACCGCCTCGCTTCACCCGACCTGCTCCACGAGCAGCGTCCCCGGCTGAAGCGGCTTGATCAGCGATTTGGCGGATACCGACGGGTCAAGCCAGCTCGCCCAATCCTTGCGCTCCAGGATCACGATCYGCCGATCGTGATACGGYGCGATATCGGGACCGGGTTCCATCGTGAGCATGGTGAACGCCYCCCCGACATCATCGGCGTCGCGCCAGATCCCGGCGATGCRGAAGATCGGCTCGTCGCGCTTGGTGAAGAGCCACTTGTCCTTGCGCTTTTTGCCCTTGTCTGTCGGTTCGGTGAATTCGTAAAATCCATCGGCTGGTATCAGGCAGCGGTTCGAGGCGAACTCGCGACCGTCCGAGCGGAAGTTGTAGACCGGCCTCTTGTTCGGTCCAGGCCAGCTCCACCGGCGCTGAACAAGGTCACCCTCGCCGACCGCTCCGTCAACCGGGCGGATGATCGRCCCGATGTCGGTTATCTTGATGTCCTCGCGCGCCTGGATGTTCGGCGCTCCTTCACTGAAGCGGATCTTGATCTTGAGATCGGCGAAGTCCTCCACGATCGAGGCGACATCCACCATCAGCCGATAATCATTGCACATGTCTCACCTGTCTCTGCGGCATTGCGCGGCGGCTTCGTTCCTGTTATGTTCTTTTGGCTATGAGCGCAACAGTTTTCGATTCCGACAGCCCGCTCGACGAGCCCCGCGTCATCATAAGGCGCTACGGCGGCGATGTTGAGATGCTCAAGCTGCCATGGGGACTTCAACCGAAGGAAGCAGGCGGGCGCCCCTTCACCGTGGTGCGCGCGGAGGACCGATCGTTCCCGAGCCATCGCTGCCTCGTGCCGGCGTCCGAATTCCGGCACCGAAGCCAGGGGAAGAACTACAGCTTTCGCCTCGCCGACGATGACTGGTTCTGTTTCGCCGGCATCTGGCGGCCGGCGAGCCGCGATTGGCCGGAAGCCTACGCGATCCTGACGATCGAGGCCAATGACGACATCGCGCCCTACCATGATCGCCAGATGGCGGTGCTGCGCCGAGACCAGCGCTCGGCGTGGCTCGACATGACGCGTCCCGAACACGAAGTGCTTCGTCCTCTTCCTAAGGACAGTTTTCGCATTTCCCGCTTCCATCAGGGCCGCGCGCAGGCTGAATTCGCGATCTGAGCGTTGTAGATCCGGCAACACGAAGCACATATGCTGGCGACATGGCCCCCGACCGCAGCGCCGACCAGCGTAAGATYATTCATGTCGACATGGATGCGTTCTACGCGTCTGTCGAACAGCGCGACAATCCGGAGCTGCGCGGCAAGCCGCTGGCCGTTGGCGGGGCTGCGGAGCGCGGCGTGGTGGCTGCCGCGAGCTACGAGGCTCGCGCCTTCGGCGTTCGCTCCGCGATGGCTTCGGTTACGGCAAAGCGCAAATGCCCCGAGTTGGTCTTCGTGCCGCCCCGCTTCGACGTCTACCGGTCCGTCTCGGCCCAGATCCGCGAGGTGTTCGCCGAACACACCGATCTCATTGAACCGCTCTCGCTCGACGAGGCCTATCTCGACGTGACGCGGAACAGGCTCGAAATTTCGTCTGCCACGACGATCGCCGAGATGATCAGAGCGAAGATCCTGCTGGTGACCGGTCTCACCGCTTCCGCCGGCGTCTCATACAACAAATTCCTCGCCAAGATGGCCTCCGGCCAGAACAAGCCAAACGGCCAGTTCGTCATCACGCCCCGCCATGGGCCGGCCTTCGTCGAGGCGCTGCCAGTCAAGAAATTTCATGGCGTGGGTCCCGCAACGGCTGGCAGAATGGAGGCGCTTGGCATTAAGACCGGCGCCGATCTCAAGGACCGCTCGCTTGCCTTCCGGCAGCAGCATTTCGGGAGGTCTGGGCTCTGGTACTATCAGATCGCGCGCGCCATCGACGAGCGCGCGGTCGAGCCGGATCGGCCGCGCAAATCGATCGGCGCCGAGGATACGTTCGCAGCTGACATCTTCGAGTTCGCTGCAGCAAGCGCCGAACTTAAGCCGCTGACAGCCAAGGTGTGGKGGCACTGTGAAGGCAAGGGCATCCGGGGCCGGACGATCACGCTGAAGGTCAAGTTTGCCGATTTCCATCAGATCACGCGCAGTCGCACCGTGTCGGTGCCAATCGAGCTCTCTGACATCGAGCGTGTCGCAGCCGATCTCCTGAAGTCGGTGTTTCCGGTACAGAAGGGAATCCGGCTGCTGGGCGTCACGCTTTCGTCGCTAGGCGATGTGTGGCCGCCGGAACAACGGCAACTTCGGTTCGAACTTTAGGATGAGCGCAAAAGGAGAGGCGGCCGCAGGCTATGCGGATCAGCCCGCGTGGGGATCGGATTTGGCGGTTATCCTGGATAGCTAATCCGGCCCAATCATCGGCCGGCACGGTCGTGTGAAGCAGAGGGGAAGGCACATGGCCTCCCCTTCCGAGGGTTGATGCGCGAAACATCAGGCGGCCTCGCATTCTTCCGCGGCCTCCGGCTGGAGCCCRTGCAGGAAAGCGACGGCGCGCTGCGCATGGGCAGCGGCCGAGAAGATCGCTCGCTTATCGCAGCCTAGGATTTTCAGCCACGAGCCGAGGTAGCTCGCATGGTCCGGCCGGGGCTCGAGTTCGGGCGCGATGCCAAGATCGGCGCAGAGGAAGCAGCTTCCGAGCTYGGCGATCAGTTCCTCGCGCGCTCGCTCGCTGGAATCCTTGGCGTAGCGACTAAGGTCGCGGTTCACGCGATGCGGCGCTGAAGTCCAATGGGTAAGCTCGTGACTGAGCGTGGCGACGTATGACGCGGCGTCCCGGAACGTCTGTAGCGGCGGCATCTGGATGTGGTCCGTCGCCGAGGCAAAGTAGGCGCGATCCMCGCCGTGCCGGATTACCGCCCCAGTGTTGGYGAAGAACCGGTCGGCGTGCTCGATCCGGTCGATGGGATCGCGCACCGGCTCCGCCTGCCTTTGATAGAACTGGTCCGGCAGGCCATCGATTTGCGCAATGTTGAAAACGGAATACGCCTTGAGGAACGGGATCTCGCGGTCGATTTCCTCGCCCCTGATGTCCGTCTCCGTCCTCGTAAAGCGGCTGGCGAAGACCACCACCGAGCCGGTCTCGCCCTTGCGCACCCGACCGCCAAGTTCGAGCGCCTGCCTGAATGTCATCCACATCGGGTTGGAAAAGCCGCGCGCGACAGCCTCCGACCAAAGCAGCAGGACATTCATGCCGCTATAGGGCAGACCATTGTGCCTGAGCGGCCGGGTGACGCGGCCGGAGCCATCGGTCGATTGCCACGGCTGCATCCAAGGACGGACACCCATCTCCAGCTCGGCTACGATGCGGCCGGTGATGCGCGCATAGAGATCGATACGTTCTGCTTTTTCGTTCCTGCTCATTTCATGAACCTCCAGTTGGAGGCCGCGCCGATCGCGGCCCCGTCACGGAGGTCCGCCTGGGCGGAGCAGGAGGGCGGCAGCGCACCCGACCGGGTCCCGTCGTGCTCGCACGATGGGTAGTCATGGGCCGCAGCGACAGCGGAGGACGGCAAAGCCGTTGCGCTGACTGCCTGGATCCGCCAGGACCTCGGGGCAGGACGGGGCGCGAGCGGACGTCAGAAAACAGAAAGGCGGYGCTAGGCGCCGCCTGACTGCAGTCGAGGGAAGGCCGGTTCAATGAACCGAGTGGCCGCCGCTATAGGGATCGTATTCGAAGAGGATTTCGACATTGGCGTCGTCGAGCTCATCGGCGGGCATGACGCCAAATTCGTTGTCGACCTGGAAGAGGATAACCGGGACCATAAGGGTGCGGGCGAGAGACCAGGCGGCCTTTTGGGCGAGTATGAGATCGTGGGACATCTGAGGGCTCCATCTTGGRGCGGGCCAATTCCCGCTCGATGGCTCCGTCAGTGTGTGGAAGCGGGCGCGATCACCCGAAGGCGTCAGCCGAGCGGCCGCAGCATGCTAGCGGACCCCTTGCGGGTTGATCGGGGAAGATCCGCAGCCGCACCAGGAAAGCCATTACGAGAGAGCGGGATTGGGCCGTGAAGGAGCCCAGCATGCCAATCGGGCCGAGGCTGGCGAAAGGGCCGGCATCGGCGGCCGTCTCCCAAAACGTCCGTGCGCCGAAAGCAACATCCGAACCCGGTGSAAGGTCGCGCACACGAAATCGCTGGAACAAGAACTTGACCTGTCGAGGGTGGTGGCCATGAGCGGAAAGGTGGGAGCTTTGCGCCTGAACTTGCTCGATGAGATCGATTTGTTTGCTACCCGGCCGGGATCATCGGCCGGAGGCTTACGAATGGTCAAAAATCGGACCTGGCTCCCCGATTTGTCCATGAGCACCCCCAATTCGGGCTTGTGGCCGCGTYGACGCCTGGCTCAGGTCGAGACCGGCTGCCAGGCTCAGATAACCCGCTCTCGTGGCACTGGCTGCTTGCTTTCCCGGACCAACTCAGCCAATTCCCTTTCGTCCAGCGTCTCCTTTTCCAGCAGCCGGCGCGCCGCCCGCTCCAGCGTATCCCGCTGTTTTTCGAGCAGGCCGACAGTGCGCTCGAAAGCCGCGTCGACGATCCTGCGCACCTCCTCGTCGACCATTGCCGCCGTCTGCTGTGAGTATTCGCGCTCCTGCGGCGCCAGCGGCAGCTCGTTGGGCGTCAGGAACGAGCGGCGGTCACGGTCGAGCGCGACATGGCCGAGCCGCTTGGTCATCCCATAACGTGYGGCCATCGCGCGGGCGATATCAGTAACGCGGACGAGATCRTCCGCCGCACCGGTCGACAAATGACCGAACACGATCTGCTCGGCGGYGCGCCCTCCGAGCAGCACCGCCATCTTGTTCTCCAGCTCCTCCCGCGTCATCAGGAAACGATCTTCGGTCGGACGCTGGATCGTGTAGCCGAGCGCGCCGACCCCGCGCGGGATGATCGACACCTTGTGCACGGGATCGACGCCCGGCAGGGCGATCGCGACCAGCGCATGGCCCATCTCGTGATAGGCGACGATCTCGCGCTCGCGCGGATTTAGCAGCCGGTTGCGCTTCTCCAGGCCAGCGACGATGCGCTCCACGGCATTGTTGAAGTCGGCCATGGCGACGGCATCAGCTTTGCGCCTAGTCGCAAGCAGCGTCGCCTCATTGACAAGGTTGGCGAGGTCGGCTCCTGTGAAGCCCGGCGTCACCGCGGCGATCTTCTCTGCATCGACGTCCGGCGCGAGCTTGACCTTCTTCAGATGAACCTGCAGGACCTGGATGCGGCCTGTCTTGTCGGGCCGGTCGACCAGCACCTGGCGGTCGAAGCGTCCGGCGCGCAGCAGCGCCGGATCGAGGATTTCGGGACGGTTGGTCGCCGCCAGCAACACGAGCCCCGTGGTCGGGTCGAAGCCGTCGAGCTCGACAAGCAACTGGTTGAGTGTCTGCTCCTTCTCGTCGTGGCCCGCCACTGCCCCCAGGCCGCGGGCGCGGCCGAGCGCGTCGAGCTCATCGATGAAAATGATGGCCGGGGCCTTGGCACGCGCCTGCGTGAACAGGTCGCGCACGCGCGCGGCACCCACGCCGACGAACATCTCGACAAACTCCGAGCCGGAAATGGAGAAGAACGGGACCCGCGCCTCGCCGGCTACCGCCTTGGCGAGCAGGGTCTTTCCGGTCCCGGGCGGGCCGACCAGGAGGACACCCTTCGGCATGCGGCCGCCGAGCCGTCCATAACTCTTAGGATCCCTGAGGAAATCTACGACTTCCTTGAGTTCGTCCTTCGCCTCGTCGACGCCGGCTACATCCTCGAAGGTCACCCCGGTATTGGCCTCGACATAAACCTTGGCTTTGCTGCGGCCGATCTGCATGAGGCCGCCGCCCAGGCCGCCGCTCGCGCGCCTCATCATGAAGAACCAGATGGCGGCGAACACCGCCATGGGCACTACCCAGGACAGGAGGTCGCGCAGGAAGGTGCTCTCGACGGCCCCGGTCACGACAACCCCGTGCTGCTGCAGCTCGGCGGCAAGATCGGGCTCGACGCGGGTCGTGATGAACATTGCGCGGCCGTCCTGCGGCTRCTTGAAGCGGCCCTGGATGAAGCGATCCGAGACAGCAACCTCGGCGATCTTGCCTTGCTTCAGGTCAGACTCGAACTGGCTGTAGGGTATCTGTGCGATCTGCTGGGAAGTGACGAACAGGTACTGGAACAGCATCAAACCCACAAAGGCGGCGATCCAGTACCAGATGTGGAAGCGGGTTCTCGTGTTCATCTTCACTCGAGGCGTTTGATCCGTCTGGAACTATACGGGCGAAGGCGGCACCGGTTCCCTCTCGTGTGATGATCGGCCGATAGGTTGCAAATAGGAGCGGCCCGTCCGGAGGTGCGCGCCGGACTAGCCGCCTCAGGTGTTGCTTCTCTCTTCCTTCGTCCTGTTCGATGGAACGCCTCGTGGGACGCTGTGGCAGCTTTGGGGCATTGGCTCGCATCGAGGCGACCCGAGGACGGCGATGATCGGTGCTGCTTTACAGGCGGCTATGGTAGCGCTACCGTTTCACAGTCGCGTGACCCGGGGGGAGCTGGGGCGAATGTCGCCGACGCCAGTGGTGGGTGCTTGCCGGCATCCGTTTCAGCCACACTTTGATTGGAACGGCTCCCCGCGAAATTCGCAGGGACCATCGGGAGGAGTTCGATGGCGTCTGTCGCGATTGGCGATGTCTACAAATCGTTCGGTGCCACTCAGATTCTGCATGGCGTCAGCGTCGATATTGACGACGGTGAGTTCGTCACGCTGGTGGGACCCTCGGGCTGCGGAAAATCGACGCTTCTGAGGATGATTGCAGGCCTGGAAAAAATCTCCCGGGGCCAAATCTCGATCGGCAGCCGTATCGTCAATGACGTCGCACCAAAGGAGCGCGACGTCGCCATGGTCTTCCAGAACTACGCGCTCTACCCGCACATGACGGTTGCAGAGAACATGGCGTTCTCGCTGATGCTCAAGGGTGTTCCGAAGGCAGAAATCGATGCCGGGGTGAAGCGGGCGGCCGAAATCCTCGGGCTCGTGCCGCTTCTGTCGCGCTATCCCCGCCAGCTTTCGGGTGGCCAGCGCCAACGCGTCGCGATGGGCCGGGCAATCGTGCGCAATCCGCAGGTGTTCCTGTTCGACGAGCCGCTCAGCAATCTCGACGCCARGCTGAGGGTCCAGATGCGGGCCGAAATCAAGGAACTGCACCAGCGGCTGAAGACGACAACGGTCTATGTCACCCACGACCAGATCGAGGCCATGACCATGGCGGACAAGATCGTGGTCATGCATGACGGCCTCGTCGAGCAGATCGGACCGCCGCTCGAGCTATACGACCGGCCGGACAACCTGTTCGTTGCAAGCTTTATCGGCTCGCCCGCCATGAACCTGCTCAAGGGCGCGTTCGCCAATGATGGCCCACCGTCTTTTCGGGGCGGGGGGGGCATTTCCGTGCCTTTGGCGAAGCCTCCCTCCATCGGCAACGGCGAAGCCATGGTGCTTGGAGTACGACCCGAGCACCTGCGGCTGGCCGAAGACGGCATTCCGGTCAAGGTAGCGGTGATCGAGCCGACCGGGTCGGAAGTGCAGATCATCGGCCGGACGCCCGGCGGGGAGGACATCGTCGCCAATTTCCGCGAGCGCCATTCCTTCGCGCCGGGAGAAACCATTCGGCTGTCGGTCGACCCCGGCCCGATCCACCTCTTCCACGGCGAAACCGGCAAGCGAATCGAGACGGCGCGATAAAAACAGGCAACGACAGAGCAACAGGAGGAAACGAGCATGAAGTTCACCAGACGCGATGTAATCCGCACGACCGCGGCCGCGGCGGCCGGAGCCCTGGGCAGCCGCTTCGCCGGCTCGAGTGCCTTCGCCCAGCAAGGCCTGACGTATAAGCCCGAGGAAGGTGCCAAGCTCAGGCTGCTGCGGTGGTCGCCCTTCGTGCAAGGCGACGAGGACCAGTGGCTGAAGAATACCAAACGGTTCACCGAGGCGACGGGCGTGGAGGTGCGGATCGACAAGGAAAGCTGGGAAGACATCCGTCCCAAGGCGGCGGTCGCCGCCAATGTCGGCTCCGGCCCCGACCTGATGTTCGTCTGGTTCGACGATCCGCACCAATATCCCGACAAGCTGCTCGATGTGACGGAATTGGGTGATTATCTCGGCAAGAAGTATGGCGGCTGGTACGACGGCCCGAAACAATATGCCACGCGCGAGGGCAAGTTCATCGGCTTGCCGCTGGCCACCATCGGCAACGCCATCGTGTACCGAGAAAGCTGGATGAAGGAGGCAGGCTTCTCCGAATTTCCCAAGGACACGGCCGGTTTCCTGGAACTTTGCAAGGCCTTGAAGGCGAAAGGGCATCCCGCCGGCTTCACCCACGGCCACGGCGTTGGCGACGGCAACAATTACGCGCATTGGCTGCTCTGGAGCCATGGCGGCAAGATGGTCGATGAAGCCGGCAAGGTCACGATCAACAGCCCGGAGACGCTCAAGGCGATCCAGTATGCGCASGAGCTCTACAAGACCTTCATCCCCGGCACCGAAAGCTGGYTCGACGTCAACAACAACCGGGCATTCCTGGCCGGGGAAGTGAGCGTGATCGCCAACGGCATCTCGGTCTACAACACAGCAAAGGTCAACAAGGACAAGGACCCGAAGCTGGCCGAGATCGCCAAGGACATCCGCACGACAAACATGCCGATCGGGCCGGTCGGGAAATCGGTCGAGCTTTTCCAGGTGACCACGGCTGTCATCTTCAACTACACGCCCTACCCCAATGCTGCCAAAGCCTATCTGCAGTTCATGTTCGAGGACCCGCAAATGTCCGACTGGATCACTTCGTCGGCGGCCTATTGCTGCCAGACGCTGAAAGCCTTCGACAACAACCCGGTCTGGAAGGCCGACCCTAACAATGCGGCCTATGCGAAAGCCTCGGCGACGCTGCGCCCCAACGGCTATGCCGGGCCGCTCGGCTATGCATCCGCCGCGACAATGGCCGACTACGTGCTGGTGGACATGTTCGCCAAGGCGGTGACGGGCCAGGCGACGCCGCAGGAAGCGATGGAAGAGGCCGAAAAACGCGCCAACCGCTATTACCGCGTCTGATCCTGGCGCAGTTGAAGCAGGCTGACCGCGTTTGCGGGCTTACGCAAGCCGAGCGCGGTCAGCCACAGTTCCACCCCACAGCAAGGAGCTCGCGCCATGGCCGTGCCGTCCGTTGCCGTTCAATCGCGCCCGTCGATCCTGTCCCGGCTCGCCGAGAGCAGGAATGCTCTCGGCTTCGGCTTCATGCTGCCTGCGGCGGCGCTGCTCCTGGTCTTTCTCACCTATCCGCTCGGGCTCGGCGTCTGGCTCGGCTTCACCGACACACGCATCGGCCGACCGGGCATCTTCATCGGCCTCGAGAACTACGAATATCTGTGGAGCGACAGCGTCTTCTGGCTCTCGGTGTTCAATACGCTGCTCTACACGGTCAGCGCTTCGATCCTGAAATTCGTGCTCGGCCTCTGGCTGGCTCTCATCCTCAACGAGAAGCTGCCCTTCAAATCGTTCTTCCGCGCGGTGGTGCTTCTGCCCTGGGTCGTACCGACGGTGCTCTCGGCCATCGCCTTCTGGTGGATCTACGACTCGCAGTTTTCGATCCTGTCCTGGGCGTTGCAGCAGATGGGCCTGATCGACCACCGCATCAATTTTCTTGGTGACCCRACCAATGCGCGCGCCTCGGTCATCGCGGCCAATGTTTGGCGCGGCATTCCTTTCGTCGCCATCACGCTGCTTGCCGGACTGCAGACCATTCCGCAATCGCTCTATGAGGCCGCCACGCTCGACGGCGCCAGCCGCTGGCAGCTGTTCCGCTACGTGACCCTGCCGTTGCTGACGCCGATCATAGCCATCACCATGACGTTTTCGGTACTGTTCACCTTCACTGATTTCCAGCTGATCTACGTGCTGACCCRCGGGGGGCCGGTGAACGCCACGCATCTGATGGCGACATTGTCCTTCCAGCGCGGTATCGCGGGCGGCCAACTGGGCGAAGGCGCGGCAATCGCGGTCGCCATGATTCCTTTCCTGCTGGCTGCGATCCTGTTCAGCTAWTTTGGACTGCAACGGCGCAGATGGCAGCAAGGCGGCGGAGACTGACATGGCCGCGATCAAGGAAGTCGAGCGCCTGGAGACCGACGAAGGCGGCATGGGCTACCTGCAAAGCCTTCCGCGGCGTGTGGTGACGGTCTATCTGCCGCTGCTGGTGTTTCTGATCGTTCTCCTGTTTCCCTTCTACTGGATGACAATCACGGCGGTTAAGYCCAATCTCGAGATGACCGACTATGTGAACTACAATCCGCTCTGGGTCGTGCATCCGACGCTGGAGCACATTCGCTATTTGCTCTTCGAGACCTCCTATCCAGGTTGGTTGCTCAACACGATCATCATTTCGACCGCCGCTACTTTCCTGTCGCTGGCGRCTGCCGTGCTAGCTGCCTATGCGATCGAGYGGCTGAGGTTTTCGGGCGCGCGGCAGGTTGGCCTCRCCGTCTTCCTCGCCTATCTCGTGCCGCCCTCTATCCTGTTCATTCCGCTATCGGTGATGGTGTTCAATCTCGGCCTTTACGACACGCCGTTCGCGCTGATCCTCACCTATCCGACCTTCCTCGTACCGTTCTGCACCTGGCTTCTGATGGGCTACTTCCGCTCGATCCCCTTCGAGTTGGAGGAATGCGCGCTCATCGATGGCGCGAGCCGCTGGCAGATCCTCACCAAGATCGTGCTGCCGCTGTCGGCGCCCGGTCTGATCTCGGCTGGCATCTTCGCCTTCACCTTGTCGTGGAACGAGTTCATCTATGCGCTGACCTTCATCCAGTCTTCGGAGAAGAAGACGGTGCCGGTCGGCGTGCTGACCGAACTCGTTCGCTCCGACGTCTACGAATGGGGCGCGCTCATGGCCGGCGCWCTGATCGGGTCGCTGCYGGTKGTGGTGCTCTATTCCTTCTTCGTCGARCACTATGTTTCGTCGATGACGGGCGCGGTGAAGGAATGACGCCGTACGACCGGACCTTGGGACCGGCGAAGTGGATTATCGTGCCGTCGCCCGGCAACAACGACACTGCATTGGCGAAGAGGGCTGCACGGGAAGCTTATGATAGGTCATGAGCGGTTTAGGCATTCTCGGATTTGTAGGCAGGTTCGTGGAGCCGGACTGATTGAATAGATAGATTTATGGAGATCGCGCGCGCATATTATGCGCTCGAATTCCGTCACGGAGGACGAGGTGATGCGCCTCGGATTGAGAAGCATCCCTGTTGAGTATTTTATTCTCCGGGTTCTGGAGCCCGACGCTACCCAAGAGGGTGCCGAAGGTAAGGTGGTCGGCCACGTCGGAGGTCGGCCGATTTTCGAGACCGTCACAGATTGCTTCGGCGAGCGGTTTCACTATGTCGGGCTCGCACCGCGAGATTCTGAGCGGCGTTACGACATAGAGGCGCTTTCCCCCGGTGAATGGATTGTCGAGCCAGGTTTGATCTATCGATCGGAGAGTGCTTTGATCTCTGAAAGCTTACGAAACAGATCAGCGTGACAATATCGCTGTTGCATCCGTTCAGACTAGCGACAAAAGGATCAGAATGATCCCGAGGGTCGCAACGTTCCATATAAGAGAGCGCAGTAGAAAGACCCCTGCTGCGTATGATGCCAGATAGGCAACGCGACCCCAGAAATAGAGTTGAACGCCCCATTCGGTCATCAAACTGTTTGCGGAAGCCGCGTGAGAAATCAGAACAGCCGCCGCGAAAAGCGGAAAAGTTTCGACAAAATTCTGCAATGCTCGCGCCAGTCGGCCCGCGACTCCTCTCAACGGGGGCATAGCTTCATCGCGAGAGCTCGCTGTCCAGATATAGCCGCGCTGTAAGCTTGCGGCATGCGAAGYCAGCACGATCTGAATCAACCCGAGAGCGATACTTAGGACAAGCATCTTGAGCTCAAACGTCATGTTTACCTCGCTGCGGTCGGATCAGATCACCACCTGGGTGCCGATCTCAACGACTCGCCCGGTCGGTATCTGGAAATACTCCGTCGCATCGGCCGCCGTCCGCGCCAGGCTAATGAACAGCTTGTCCTGCCACACCGGCATGCCGGAATTGGGCGAGGCCTTGAGCGAGCGTCGGGACAGGAAGAAGGAGGTCGACATGATGTCGAATTTCCAGCCCTGCTTGCGGCATATCGCGAGCGCACGCGGGATATTCGGCTGCTCCATATAGCCGAAGGTCAGCGTCACTCGCATGAACAGCTCGTTAAGAATTTCCATCTTCACCCGCTCCCCGTCGGGCAYTACCGGCTGTGGTGCCGTGACCACCGAAAGGATGACGTTCTGCTCGTGCAACACCTTGTAGTGCTTGAGACTGTGCATGAGCGCGGTCGGGGCGCTCAGCGGATCGCTGGTCAGGAACACCGCCGTGCCCGAGACCAGAYGGGGCTTCTTCTTCAACAGATTGCCGGCAAGAAAATCGAGCGGGATCTCGTTGCGGCGGGTCTTGTCGAATAGGTAGCGGCCGCCGCGCACCCAGGTCCAGATAATGATGCACATAACCAACGCAATGGTCAGGGTGACCCAGCCTCCTTCGATCACCTTAATGATGTTCGAGCCGAGGAATACCAGGTCCACGATCAGAAAGAGTGCCGCCGCTGCAAGGGCGCCGGTGAGTGACCAGTTCCAGATTCGGCGCATGACGATGAAGAGAAGCAGGTCCGTGACCACCATCTGGCCGGTGACGGAGATACCATAGGCCGACGCGAGGTTACCCGACTTCTGGAACCCCAGCACCAGCATCATGACGCCGATGCCGAGCAACAAATTGACCCTCGGAAGATAGATTTGGCCAACTTGCGTCTCGGATGTGTGCAGGATGCTGAATCGGGGAAGAAGATTCAGCTGAACGGCTTGACGCACCAGCGAAAACGCCCCGGAAATYACAGCTTGACTGGCGATGATCGTGGCGGCGGTGGCCAAGGCGACCATCGGCACCAGCGCCCAGCGAGGCTGCATGTCGAAGAAAACATTCTCAGGCAATTCGGTGYGGGTCAAAACAAAGGCGCCTTGCCCAATGTAGTTCAGCAAAAGGCACGGGAACACGGTCCACAACCAAGCCATAACAATCGGTCTGCGGCCAAAGTGGCCCAGATCGACATAAAGCGCTTCAGCGCCGGTAACAGCTAGAAAAACGGCGCCGATTGTACTGAGCGCAAGTGCTGGATTGGCCACGAGATAGTGGACGGCGTGGTAGGGGTTGACGGCCCACAACACTCCGGGATTGGTGGCGATATGGCTTACTCCGGAAACCCCTAGCGCGAGAAACCATGCGAATGTGATCGGCCCGAAAACGCCTCCAATGGCGCCGGTTCCGAATCGTTGGACCGCGAAGAGCCCAGCAAGAATGACAAGCGTGACTGGTAAGACGTACGGCTGAAGGGCCGGCGTAACGGTCTCAAGACCTTCCACCGCAGCGAGCACCGAGATCGCTGGCGTGATCATAGAGTCTCCCGTAAACAACGCCGCGCCAAGCACGCCCAAGACCAAAATGGCAGCTGAGCGGGCCGGAAAACGACTGCCGGCCAGGGACATCAGGGAGAGCGTGCCGCCTTCGCCCTTGTTGTCCGCTCGGAGAACAAATGTGACGTACTTAACTGTCACGATGAGGATTAACGCCCAAACGATCAACGAAAGAATGCCGAGCACATCCTCACGTGTCGCCGATCCGTCCGATGCCGCAACAAGCAGCGCTTCGCGAAACGCGTAGAGAGGACTTGTCCCGATATCGCCGTAAACGACGCCGAGAGCGCCGAGAATCAATATCCGCACGCTCTGCTGCGAGTGGGCATGCGCAGCGGATTGTGCTGCTGCACCCTCGCCGTCGCTTGCATCGGCATTGCTCATGAACCCGCTCCTCCGGCTCGCGCCGTTTTCTGACCTTCGCCTTCCCGGCTGCTTACGGTCGAGCATGCCGGAAATGTTGACGATCAAGGGCCAGGGCCAGAAAGCGACCCACGACATCGACGAACGTCGAAGGGGTCGCGGGACGTTCATCGGGGTTGAATGCGAGCCCAATGACCGCGCGCGGGCCCCCTGCCGTTGTTTTTACAGGCCAGAAGTCAAAGCGCGAGGTCAACGCCGGATAGACTCCGGCGCGCACGACATGTCCTGCGGCCAATGACGATTGCGCCGCCTCAATCTCGGCTTCCTGCGGCTCAACATTGCCGGCTTTCTCGACGGAAACCCTCTTGCCATCCAAAACGAGAATGACGACTGGAACTTGGAAGAGCGCTGCAAGCATGTGGCAGGTGATCGAGACGATCGCCTTCGCATTGTCGATAGCCGCGACGTCGCGACTATAGTTTTGCAGCATCCTTTCCTGTCTCCTCAGGAGCGCGGCTTCGATTGCGCGGCGCCGGGAGGTAAAGGCCACGCCGCTGACGACAAGTCCGACGAAGAAAAGCAGTCCGATCGCCCAGACGTTGGCCGGTTCATCGACGATCAGCGTGTAGCRAGGCTCGGTGAGGAAGAAATTGTAGGCGAGTGCACCAAGTATCGCCGAAAAGAGCGAGGGGCCCAAACCAAGCCCGACGGCCCCTATGATCACCGGCACCACAAATATGAGCGAGATGTTCGGGATCGCCACCTGGCTGTCGACACCGGCAGCCACCACCGTCGCGAAGGCGGTCATTGCAAACGAAGCAACATAGCRCACTGCAGCGGGAGCATCGGCCAAGCCGAAAAGTGAATCGGCACCCGGAGACGCTGTAARTTCCTGTTGTATCCTCGGATTGATATCGGCCATCGCTTCACTCCCCGCCGGGGTTGCCGAACGCCCAAACGTAGGCCGACACGCATAAAGATTCCATTCGTGAGACGGACCCAAGATATAAAGATTCCATAGTCGAAATCCGGCGGATCCGGGAACTCAGTGCGCGCTTGCCGCCCTCGGCGGTAGAGCGCCCACAACGGCAGCCGGCGCCTCTCTCGTAGGCAGAAAAGAGGGAGGCCTGCCCCCCGCGCGGGGGCGCGCGAGAGCAGGGCGTCCTCGTTTAGCCGCCGCTTTGCAATCGRCAGCCCCAAGGCGCTCCCCCCGGGCCCCTGGAATCTGGCACGGCAGAACCGCTCCAAGATGCCAGGAGGGGTGTCGTGGACTTCGATGGCTCGAGTAGGCCCTGCGCAGTCGACGCGACGGGCGATTGAGCCGGACATGCTCGACATGGCAGGAGGGCGGGACCGGAACCCCGCCCTCGGCGTTCATCCGAGAGCTGCCATCTGCATTTCGGCCGCCTTGCGGTCGACGGATTGGCCGGGGTTTTCGACCGGACGCTCGAACGGCTTCCAGGCCTCGCCCACAACCTGCTCGTAGGCCGCGATAGCCCCCTCGGCGGCCATGCGCAGCGCATGGGCTTGTAGTGCCATATCGGCGGCGAATTCGCGCTTGCGTTGGGCAGCGCTGTCGAAGCCGACCGGTCCTGCGACGTCTTCGTTTCGATCGTTGCAGGCCGACTTGGCCGTTGCGTCCCGTGCTTCGGATACCRCCCGGCTGTAGAACTGGCCGGMCCCGTAGGCGGATCCAACAAAGGCACCGACGACGCGTTGCAGGTGTATCTGCATGGCGCGTTCCCCAAGCCCTTCGTCGAGCGCCGCGGCCGTGTCCAGGACGAGCTTTTCGTGCAATTCGCGAATGCCGTCGCTGTCGAGAACCGGAAGGCCAAAACTTTCCGAGACGAGCGAGGACTGTGCGGCGTCGGGACACACGAGCCGGACCATTTGGAAGGTAGTGCCCTTGCGCGGCGGGGCGATACGGGCTGTTGCGCGGGAATTGGCGGCTTTGCTGGTCATTGGCATCTCCTTTCTTCAGCTTCTCGAGGCCAGGACCGGCTCCGTGCCGGCCCTCCCTCGGGCGCGGACCAAAAGAACCGGCGGGATAACGGGCGCTTCAGGGTCCGGGCGGACCGAGACGAGCATGGAAGGTTTGCGGCCAAGCAGGGCTTCCTTCAGCCCTCGCGCGAGACGCGGGCCTGCCATGTCGAGACCGGACCGATCCGGCCGCCCCGCGGCGCGGAACGCGGCCTTGAAGCGGACGGCCGCAGGTTCAGGACCGCCATGAAGCCCGAGTGAGGACCGGCAGGGCCTCGACTTCGACATTGGAACCTAAGGACAGATGATCATGACCTGCCGATTCGCCGACCGGAGGTGRCTCGGCATGCATGCCATGCTGACCCGATCTGTGATCGTGGGCCCGACGCCGGAGGGACCATCATCGGCAGCGCTCGCTCGCGGTCGCGGCCCTACACCTGCCGCCGCAAGGCGAACCTGACGGCGGCAGAGYGATCAACAGGAGGCGAGGTCTATTCGGCAGCCTCCCGGTAGCCATCATCGAGCCCGCCTTTCTCGGGACGTTGATCCTGGCCGCTCAGACTCTCGACTTCGGGCCCGAGGTCGTCATCGACTTCGGCGACGGTGCTCTTGGACAGCCATTCGGTCAGGCTCGCCGCATCGGGAGTGAACAGCRCAGCCGGGTGGACGAAGGGCCTCTCTTTGAAGTGCTCGACGAGCGCGGCCCGCGTGTCCCTTACGCGCGCCCGCGGCAGGACCGGCGTGTCGGCGCAGGAGCCCTCGAGTGCCGGACGCGAGAGACAGGAGAGGAAGTCCTCGGTGCCCATATTGGCGAGGAAGCTGTCTGCCCCAATCGCGCCGCCCGCGACGAGTGCCACTACGCCGGACTTGCTCATGCCCTCGCGGCAGGAGAGTGCATCGATGAGGACGCCCCGGGCGGCAATGCGCAAGGTTTCGGCGTCGAAGGCGAACTTCCCCTCGGCATCGAAAAGTGTGGCTGCGTGCCGAGGCATGCAGCGACCGAACCCATGATTGCCGCCAGCACCGGAATCGACGCGTACGTTCTGGCCAGCGAAGGCGAGAACGAGCAACGCCAACAGCGTGTGGTCCGTGATCGGCGCCCGCGACAGCGCCTCGTGCAGAGCATCGGTGCGCAGGTCGCCGATCATCTCGATTCCCTTGCGGGTCATATCGGGACGGGACTTCGGGATCACGACCGCCTCGGCGGCTTCCGTCGAATTGGCCTTCTTCTTGGCCTCGGTCAGGCGGAACTGGACGGTCTTCACCTTTCCCTCGCGGTCGAGATACATCGCGGTGCGATCCGACTTCTTCGGCGTGCCATAGACGCGCTCCGCCTTCGGCGGCAGCTTCACCTCGCCATAGGCGTTCGGTTCGGTGATGACGCCCTTCTTGGGCAGGTTCTGCGTCATCCATTCCTGCTGGGCRCCGAGGAAGGCCTCGACGTCAGTGGTGTACCGGCTGTCCTGGTCGGCCGGCGCGAACAGATCCTCTACCCAGGCGATGCCGTAGGCCTCGCGCAGCTCGTCGCCAAAGCTTGCGTCGCGCGCGTACATGCGTCGCTTGGTTAGACCGTTGGCGATGCTCCACCACGACACCTGCGGGTCGTCCTTGCTGGGCCTTTTGGCCTTCCAGACCTCCTTCTGCTCCTCAAGCGAAGCGGCCGCAATGGTGCGAAGCTGCTGCTCGTTCGGCATATCGCCCTTGGCCATTGCCTCGAGCATCGCCGGCAGCACATTGGCGAGCAGGCGCAGCTTCTTGATCTGGCGCACCGACTGCGCGAGCGCGATCGCAACGGACTCTTCGGTCCAGTTCAGCGCGACGAGACGCTCGATGGCACGCCAAAGATCCACCGGGTTGAGCTGCTCGTGCGTGATGGAAGTAGCCAGCGAGCGCATCGCGCCGCCGTCCTCGGCTCGAGGCACGACCAGAACGGCGACCTCTTCGATACCCGCAGCGATCGCCTGCTTCGCGCGCCGATGACCCTGATCGATGACGAAGCCATTGCCGCCATCGGCTTCAGCGAAGACGATCAGTGGTTCGACGACGCCGATGGCCTTGATCGTTGCGAGCAGCAAGGCGTCCGCCTGCGGGCTCGACTTGGAGCGCCGGGCCTTGTCAGGATTGTCCTTGAGCGAGCGCGGATCGACAAACTTCAGTTCCATTGGAATGCTCCTTGGGGGTTATGGACAGGCCCTTCGCCAGTCCTTTCTGGTCTTCTTTCCGAAGACATCCTCCGGACCGCGGAGCGGGTGGGACGAGGCAATTGCGCTGGAGCATCCCTGCCCGGCTGGCCAAGCGGGGCTTCTTCAGCCTTGCGCAGGACGACGGGCCGGGATTGCGACCGGCGCGGTTGAGCGTCAGCGTCGGCGGACCACCCGATCTGCGAGCAGTCCTCCTTGTGTTTTCGCTTCTCTCCTCTCTGGAACTCCCTTCAGGTCGAGCCGGCGAAAGCTCAGAACGTGGAGGCAAGCTACGTCGCCTGCACCTCATGCTCGACGTCTCGACCTTCCGAGGGATGTCCGAAAAAACTTCTGACGCCCGGGTCGAGGAGAACGGCCGTGATCTGATCAATCGAGAACAATGGCTATTCGCAACGTCGTGCGTGTCAGCTCGTCGGCGGCGCTCTCATTCTCAGATCGGCGTTCCAATCATCCGCTACGGGTCGAAGGCGATCACTGCAGCACCGAGCTTGCTCCCTCAATCCGAACAGCCGGTCGGCATAGATTTCGCCTTGTTTGTTGTTGTCGGTAGCCGCGACGATCTCAACACCGGGCTTGGCGGCAAGCGCGCGGAGCGCCGCATCGGTCGCTGGCGACCAGCCGCCCCCGGTGCTGAGATAGAAGGTGTCGCCGCGAAAGCCCTCTAGCGCGGCAAGGCTCATGGCGTCGATGGCCGCTTCGGTCACGCAAAGGCGTAGCGCATCAGGGCTACCGAGGCGGAACAGCACCTTGGCGCCGCCGGTGGCAAAGCCGCGCCAGTCCGGTCCTCGTTCCTCCCAGCYAGTGACGGTGCCGTTGCTGTCGACATGGGCGGCCCACATCGAGCCGTGCGGGCCTTCGCGCAGGGCRCCGGCGCTGATTGCGGCGCGGACGATGCGGTCGGGAAGATGGCGGGCCCCGGTCAGATAGCGCCAGGTGGYTGATCCGCGCCATGGACTGCGCCGTGCGTGCCAGCGCTCCGGTATCGACAGATCAGGCTCCCGCTCACGCGACACCCGCTGCCAGACCGGCTGGCACGGCACGAACCCGACGAGGCTGGCGACCTCGTTCATGGCTTCTACGAACGGCACCTTCTCAAGATGTTCGACCAGGCGAAAGACATCGCCTTTGCCGTCGCCGAGTGGGTCAAACCAGCCCTTGCCGCTGTGGATGACGATGATGATTGAAGCCTCACGGCGATACTTCATCGCCTTGCGCGTGCTCTCCTTGACGTCCAGGGCGAACCCCGCGCGCTCCAGCACCGCAGCGCAGGGTACCTCATCCTTTAGCCTTTCAAGTTCTGCTTTTTCCATTTCGCCCGCGCACCTTTGCGGCGCCTCCCTTCCATCCGGTTCTCGTCCCAAATGATTGGGCAGGGACAGGAGGCCGCGAAGAGCCAGGCGGGCAAGGGCGCGGCATACAATGCCGTGATGGTGGCGGGTTGCGCCGCGGCGCAGCTTCCCTTGCCAGCCTTGGCGCGCAAGCGGCACGGTGGGCCGCGCCGTTCTCTGCGACACTCTGCTTCCGCGACGACTGCACGCCCCGGGTCTTTGCTCCTCTTTTCCCTCGGCAATCCGTCGGTCAAAATTCCGCCCTTCTCGGCCTCTCCGTCGGGAGAGCCAATGCTCTCCCGACCAATGTGAAAAGGGCGTACAAAGTGGAGGCACCGAAATGTCCGTATGCGCAAACAAGTCAGTTCGGTGCCGGAGCAGGTTCGTGGCCCTGAGACCGGTTCAACAGGGCGGCCGAAGGAGCATCAGCATAGCGCCGCCGTAAGGCGGGATGCGGGACCGACAGCCCCCGRCGAAGGGCGCCGTATGAAAACGACCAGTCCGGTTCTGTGATAATGGCCTCAACGTGATAGATACCAAATGAAAATCGAGTGAGAAATGCCGCAGAAGCGTGCGTCAAGAAGCCGATTTCTGGACGGTCGGGGTGTCGGCAGGCCGCCAGGTTTCCATGGCATTGTAGCGGGAGCTGATACTTCCGACTTCCTGCAACGGGTGAGTGGTTGAGGCTGGCGTATTTGGCTTGGACCCTGCCTGAACGACTGCTTTTTGTCGTTATCATCTCGCCAGCAGCACGCACCGCTTCCAGTCGCGCCGCTCCCAAATCCGCGAGATCGACCCCATCGGTGCCTGGGTCCGATAGACGCGCCCCCTGACGCGGCGTTTGGCACCGACACGTTTCGTCGCAAGCTGCGTCTGATGAAGAGTCCTTTCGCGCCCCTCACAAGAGGTTTGCGTTGCTGATCTTTGGCCCAGTCATCCACGGCGGCGCTGTGGGCACGTCCTCGATCACGCCAACCTTGCGGGCCCAAGTCGTAAAGGCCTTGTGCGCGGCCTCGACCGGTTTGCGACCGTCATAAGCCGAGTAGCACGCTTCGCAGGCCGCCGCGTGAAGCAGGCCGCGTCTCTCCACAGGCCATTCTTCCAAAAACTCAATGGCATCCATCAGGCAGTCGATCTTTTGGATGTAGCCGTCCTGCCCTACGAAAACCGGCTGCTTGAAAGCATCACTTTCCATAGTGACCTCCCTTCAACAACTAACCCGTTGATCGTTACCCAAATGCACCGGTAATGTTCGAACACCTGCACGCCCGGCTGGAGACCAAGAGAAAAGATTGGAAGGAGCTCTTCTCGGTTCAAGAGGTTCCCGCGAGACCTCACCGGCAGCACCTGAACGCCCAGTGAACATCGATGGCAGGCCCTGCTGCCCGGGTGCTAGGAGCGAACGACCAGCGGCACAAGACCCTCGTGCCGGTCGTCGAGATAGCACACGACCCGGTCGCCGACGCGTTGGAAATTGAGGTCGACCTTCGCCTCGCCCACGGTTAAGTGCCGGATGACGATGTTGTCGATGCCTATCGRCAACCGCGGCCGTTCGACATTGATCTCGCGCTTCCAACCGTCGATGCGGATTCCCAGGCAGGCCTGCAGCATCATGAACGCGGAACCGGCCGACCATGCCTGCGGCAGACAGGCGACGGGATAGGCAATCGGCGCATCGCCGATGGCCCGCGTAAAGCCACAGAACAGCTCCGGAAGCCGCATGTTGAAGCGGACGGCCGCCTCGAACATGCTGCTCATAAGCTTCACGACACTGGTGCGCTCCTGGTAGCGGGCTAGCCCGGCGGCACAGATTGCCGTGTCGTGCGGCCAGATCGAGCCGTTATGGCAAGACATCGGATTGAACGGAATCTCGTCGACGGCCAACGTGCGAACGCCCCAACCCCTGTGCAGATGGCCCGACAGCAACTGCCCCATGAGACGAATCATAGCACATCTCGGGGCGAAATGCCGCCTGAAGGCCATCGCCCATGGCACCGAACTTGCAGAAAGCGCCGTTGTTTCACCGCGCCTTCGTAAAAAACACATCTCTTTGCCGGCTAGGTACATTGGCCCTCCGAAGAAGGAGCGGACGGCGTAGGTGCTCCTCGGACAAACGGAGGGGTGGCCCCAGGCATTCGGTCGTGATTGAGGCGAGGCATATGCCGCTACATAATCGCCAGAAGCTCCCGGCCTTTTTTCAGTCAGGGATCATCAGAGAAGGTCCCGTTGCATGATTGTCGAATTCGTGGGTCCGGCGGGCTCTGGGAAGACGACAATCGCACATGCGCTCTGTCATCATTTGCGAGCCCACGGGCATCCTGCCAGCGTTGTTCTCACTTACCGGCCCGGCGGTTATCAATCCATGCTGGACCCCGGGGGCATCATACCCGCCATTCACCGTGTTGCCCGTGCGATTGCAGGACCGATCAGCATGGCGTGCCGACCGGTTACGAACGCCGCCGACTTCAGAGTTARCACGCGCCTAATGAATACGCTGCCGCCTCAGAATCTGATTTGGCGCATCAGACTGGCTCAATACGTACTCCGACTGGCCCGTGCATGGCGCCAGTCAATCGGTTGCGAGGACATTCTGATTTTTGATCAAGCATTCGTTCAAGTCGTGTCGACACTTGCTCTCTTGAGCGGATCTGCGAACGAAAAGTCGCTGGCCAATGCGTTAGACATCGTTCCCACGGCGGACATCGTGGTCCGAATCAATGCTTGCGAAGGTCTGCGCATAGAGCGCCTCAGGGACCGACAGCGGCGCCAAAGCTTTGCCGAGCGCTTGTTCGAGGCCAAGTTGGAGGCGAATCTCCGATCGGCACAGACTGTCGACCAGGTATGTGGTTTGCTGAAAGCGCGCGGTCGATCCATCGTAGACGTCGACACAAGTCGTCGGCTTTCGCCAACTCTGGCGTTGGATGATATCGAGGAGCAAATTTTTGAGGYGCTCTGGCGCGCCGGCTGATATCAACTGYACCTRCCGGCTGATGTTCATTAGCAATCGCTTGACGAGGCCCTCAGCCGCGCCAGACTCCTCGTATGGCGACGGGCTCTTTCAATATCGGCGATGAGTCGCCATCACCGCGACCGTACGCAGGCGGGTGACAGAGGATCGGGTGAGCGTTTGGCTCCCATCCTATGGCCAGCCRCATTCCATCGTTGACCGAACATAAAKGTCAAGCACGGCCAGCCGATCCTGATAGGGGACGTGACGCGGCTCCGGGATTTGTGTCCGGACATTCAGATCGCGCTCTTCGAGAGCTGAACCGTTCAGTCGGAGACGCAAACGAAGCTGCGCGGTGGTTGAATGTCAGCCGGTCCTTTTCGTAGAGAACATCGCGCTACCCGAGACCTTGGTTCGCCAGGGCATCGGTCTTCAGCGCAACGGACCGCGGGCAGCAAAGTCGTCGAGACGCTTGCCCCACGACATGGTCAGCACCGTGTCGAAAACTGGCATCCGGCATGCGACAGAAAGGCTGCGAACTCGCCGCTACCAAGTGGAAGGCCAGTGTGGGCGCAAAACTGTCGCTCATGTCGTGGACAGCTTCGTGTCAACCGTGCGCTACCGGTCTTTGCAGCACCGAGGCACCCCACCATGCCCGACACTGTAGAAGGGGTCGTGCGCTCTCCGACTGGGAAGGCGGCATGCTCCCCACTCGAACCCCTGAAGTTGCACAACCCTCCTATTTGTACGCCAAGACCGCAATTTGCCGCAGTGCTTGATCGGCGTGCTTTCGTCGGAGGTTGATGCAATCTAGATCCTGACCTCTGAACGGAAGTCCGTGGGCTGGGCGGACATGTGCCGGTGAAATCATGAAAAGCGACTCCCTCTCCTATCCTCCTCGTGGCCTCTCACGCGAAGAAGCCGCCCGATATGTTGGTGTGGGAATAACCAAATTCGACCAGATGGTTGCTGACCGCCGCATGCCGAAGCCGAAGAAAGTTGACGGTCGCGTGATTTGGGATCGGCTCAAACTCGAAGCGGCCTTTGGCGAACTACCTGGAGACGATGAAGAAAATATCGTCGACTTCCTGTTGCAAGGGAATCATCGCAKGGAATAGATTCATTCTGCCATGACCGACAAATATCCCGGCCTCTCCTCCTACACCGACCGCCATGGCAAAGTTCGCTGGCGCTATCGGACGAAGGAGCGTGTGGTTAGTCTGCCGGCCCCCAATCAGGCGGGTTTCAAGGAGGYYTACCAAGCAGCGGTCGAGGGCCGGAAAGTCCCCAAGGCTCCCGTCGTCCGTATGCCTGGAGCCGCCCTGCCCGGCACGTTTGGAGCGGCATTTCAACGGTTGAAGATCTCGGTCAAGTGGCTGGCGCTTGACGAAGCCAGCAAGCGCAAGAACACGCAGCTGATTGAAGAGTTCCTGGAACTCCGGGTGGTCGCAGATCACCCGCTCATCTGGCGGGATGTAGCGGTAAAGAACCTTCGACGTATTCATATTGAAGAGCTTCTTGGCCGCTTCATCGCCACGCCCCACAAGGCCAAGCATCTTCTGGTGGGCATACGCAAGCTGGTCTATGTCGCGCTGCGGCAAGACTGGATCGAAATCGATCCCACAGCGGCGGTCGAATGGCGTCCCGCCTATGCCGGTTGGAAAGCTTGGTCGCGCGAAGCGATGGCGCAATTCGAAAACCGTTGGCAACTCGGCACCGCGGCACGCACTTGCTACGKCTTGGCGCTCTGGCTGGGCAACCGTCGCGGCGATGTCGCGGGCCTGCGCTGGGATCAGAGGGTGACCCGCCGTGTCTTCATCGACGGTGTCGAACGTCACTTTGACGGGTTTGATATCGTTCAGAGCAAGAACAAGGGACGAACTGGCGGCAAGCGGCTTTTCGTGCCGATCACACCGATGTTRTCTGAGATCCTGGATGCGGCCGACAGGCGCGGCGAGACCGTTCTGGTCAACGGCTATGGTGAACCGTTCTCCGCCAAGTCGCTGACAGGAATGATGGCGCATTGGTGCAAGCTTGCGGGTCTGCCGAAGGGGTTGACCCTGCATGGACTGAGGAAGTCGCTTGGCGTCTATCTGGCGGAGGCCGAGGCCTCGACCAGGCAGCTCATGGACGTGCTGGGTCACGACGATATCGATCATGCCGAGCTCTATTCGCGTGAGGCATCGCAGGTTCGGCTGGCGGTCCAGGGAATGGATCGAGTCGTGCGCCTTGTGACGCGCAAGCCGATGCTTGGCGAACCTATTGGCGAACCTCGTGGCGAACCACCCTATAAAGCATTAATAAATAACGATAATGGTGGGCCCGGAGGGACTCGAACCCCCAACCAAGCGGTTATGAGCCGCCGGCTCTAACCATTGAGCTACAGGCCCCACGCGGGCTGGCTTAGTGTTTTTCTTGTCGTCGCACAAGGCTTTCGAAAGCGCTGGCGCAAAACGCCAAAATCAGCCCATATTCGCGCCGTAGAGCGGCCTGCGCCCATAGGGCGCGAAACAGGTCCGGCCCTTGCGCCGCACTGCCGGGAATCGATGCCTTTGCGGGTCGAGGCAGATGCGGCTCGGGGCTGCGGACCGCAGACTTCGAGGAGTTTTCATGACCAGACATCTTTTGCCCATCGCGCTCGCTGCCGCGGTCGCGTTTCCGGCGCTGGCAAGCGCCGCCGACACCCAGCCTCCGCCCCGCATCATCGTGTCCGGCGAAGGCGAAGCGACGGTGGCGCCGGACATGGCGATCCTTTCACTCAGCGTCATGCGCGAGGCCAAGAGCGCGCGCGAAGCGCTCGATGCCAACAACGACGCCATGGCGGCGGTGATCGCGGCGATGAAATCCGCGGGCATTGCCGAACGCGACCTGCAGACTGCCGGCATACAGATCAACCCGCGCTACAACTACACCAACAAGGCCGACGGCAGCCAGGAGGCGCAGCTCGTTGCCTACCAGGTGACCAACACGCTGTCGGTGCGCGTGCGCGATGTCGACAAGACGGGCRAGATTCTCGACAAGGCGGTGTCGCTCGGCGTCAATCAGGGTGGCGGCATCGCCTTCACCAATGACGATCCGAAGGCGACGATCACCGAGGCGCGCAAGAAGGCCGTCGCCGACGCCATGGCCAAGGCAAAGACGCTTGCGGAAGCGGCGGGCGTCAGCCTGGGCAAGGTGCTCGAGATCACCGACCAGAATATCGCGCCGGCGCCGATGCCGATGGCGGCCAAGTCGTTCGATGCGGCGCGTTCGGCCGTCCCGGTGCAGGCCGGCGAGAATTCCTACAACGTCCAGGTCACGGTCACCTTTGAGCTGAAGTAACGACCGGCCGGCGCCGCAGGCGCGCCACCGGCACGCAAAAAAGCCCCGGAGGATCGACCCTCCGGGGCTTTTTCGAGCCGCGCCTCACCTCGAGGGGCTCCGCTAGTCAAGATTGATCTTCGCAGAAGATCATATCTCATAGGCGATCCCGCAGGGGGATCGTCCGCACGGGCGATCCTCGCGAAGGGTCGCCCTTTCAGCCTCAGCGATAGATGATCGGGCAGCCGCGCTCGTTGGCGAACACCACCACCACGCGGTCGCCATACTGGCGGCCGGCGACCTTCACCGTGCGACGGCTGATGTCGACGATGCGGACGCGATGCAGACCCATGCGCTCGGCTTTGTCGAGGGCGCGGTCCGGCGAGCAGCCACGCCAGTCCCGATCGCGACGCCAGTCGCGGCGATAGCCGTCGTCGTCGCCGGTGTAGATGCCGAAACGCGGGTCGTGCCTGTCCCCGAAACCGAGATAGAGGCTGTCCGCATGCGCCGGAATGGCGGCCAAGGCGCCAAGTCCGACCAGGGCCGAAAGGGCTGCCGTCTTGATCGTGTTGAACATCGTCTTCTCTCCTTGTTGTGGGCTATCGCCCTTAGAACCGATGATGGGAAAATGCCTTTTTGCGTCTGAATTTTCCGCGAACCGGCCATTCATGTCCGGTTCATGTAAGCGCGAACCCGTCAGGGTTCGTCGCCCTTGGTGCCAAATGCGGACCTGATAGGTCCGCCCTCAAACGCGAACCCGCCCAGGTTCGTTGCTCGTAGTGCTTAAACGCGAACCCCATACGATTCGTCCTTAAACACGGGACCCTTCAGCTTTCGTCATCAATATGCGTTGCGAGCCGGTTACGGTTCGTCATCAAGGCGCGAGCCCGTCAGGGCTCGTCGTCATAACGCAAACCCCTCAGGATTCATCATCAAGGTGCGAACCGGCTACGGTTCGTCATCAAGATGCGAACCGGCTACGGTTCGTCATCAAGACGCGAACCGGCTACGGTTCGTCATCAAGACGCGAACCCGTCAAGGTTCGTCGTCCAGTATATAATCAAAGTAGTCGTCTGGCTCGGCCAGATCGGTTTCCTTGGCCTTCACGCGCCCCTGGATCGAAATGCCGGCTTCGTGTACGGTCGCAGCGCTTCCCGAAACGAGCCTGTGCCACCAGTAGAGATCATGGCCCTCGGCGATGAGCCGGTAGGCGCAGGTTTTTGGCAGCCAGGTGATGGTGCGCACATTCTGCGGCGTCAGGCCGACGCAATCAGGCACCCGCGCCAAGCGATTGGCATAGTCGGAGCAACGGCAGTTCTGCRCATCGAACAGCCTGCAGCCGACGCTTGTCCAGAAGATCTCGCCCGTATCCTCGTCCTCGAGCTTCGACAGGCAGCATTTGCCRCAGCCGTCGCATAGCGATYCCCATTCGGCCGGGGTCATCGCCTCAAGCGTCTTCGTTTTCCAGAATGGCGCGGTCATTTTGCTGGATTTGGCCCTCCACGGCCTTTCGGTCAAGCGCTGCGGTGACGAGCGACCCAGTATCAACATTAGAAAAACACGAAATTGCCTTCAAAAGGCCGGCCAGGCATCCTTGGCTGGCGCCAATGCCTGGCGGAACCAATTGCGGTTGACGAAAGTTTGGGCAGGGATGGGACCCCACTAGGAGAAAATTGATATGAAACGCCAACCACGGATTCTGGCGGGCACGGCAATCGGCCTGCTTATGGCGTCCGCGCCGTTGGGCGCGTACCCGCTGCAGGGGGGTGTCGCTTCCGGCAACCTGCACGGCGCGCCGCTCGTGCTGGCCCAGGCTGCTTGCGCCGAAGGCCAGTCGGCCGAGGAATGCGGACAGGGCGGAGCCGAGCAGCCGCGCAAAACGAAGCGCGAACAGCAGCAGCAAAGCGAGTCGGCGCCGGCTACCGAACAAGCGGCACCTGCCGAGCCCGAGCAGAAGCCGCGCCGGAAGCGGCAAGAGCAGCAGCAGATGGACAATGGCCAATCCGGGGAAGCTGCCCCGGCCGAGCAGCAATTCAAGCCGCGCAAGAAACGCGACCAGCAGCAGCAGACCGAGGCTGCACCCGCCGATCAAGGCGGCCAGYCTGCAACCGACGAGCAGCAATTCAAGYCGCGCAAGAAGCGCGACCAGTTGCAGCAGACCGAGGCCGCGCCCGCCGACCAGGGTGGCCAGCCCGCGACCAACGAGCAGCAGCCGCGCAAGAAGAAGCGCAACCAGCAGAAGGAAGCCGCGCCGGCCGAACAGCCTGCTGAGCAGGCCGCRCCTGCCGCAACAGACCAGCTACAGGGCGACCAGCAAGGCAACCAGGGCCGCAAGAAGCGCAAACGCGATCAGCAGCAGGGCGAACCCGCCGGCCAGGCCGGCGAGCAGGTCGCCCCGGCTGAACAGACCGCTCCCGCCAATGACAACCAGCAAGGCGRCAATCAGCTCAGGAAGAAGCACAAGCAGAACCAGCAGAGCGAGACCGCCCCTGCCGAGCAGACGCAGACCAACGAGCCGGCCAAAAAGCCGGCGCCGACAGGTGAACCTGTGCCGCAGGCCGAACCGCTGCAGAATGGCGAGCAGCCGGTCCAGGGCGAACAGGCCCAGGACAAGAAGAAGCGCGGCAAGAAACCGGCTGCCGAACAGCCGGCAAACGGTGAACAGCCCGCGACCGGCGAGCAAACCAAGACTGGCCAGCCCRCCACCGGCGAGCAGCAGCCGGTCACCGGCAATCAGCCAGCGAACAACAACCAACCGGCCAACGGCGGCAATGCCGCACAGGGCGAAACCGCCAACCCGAACGAGGCGCCGGTTCTGGACAGCCAGAAGGATGCCTTCCGCAAGCGTCGCGGCGGCCAGAACGGCGGTGCCCAGACCGGCGGTGCCCAGACCGGCGGCGCTCAAACCGAAAATGGTCAGGCCGGCAATGGCCGCAACGCCAATCAGGCCGGACAGCAGCAGGGTGGCCAACAGGCGCAGCAGCCTGCCCCGGTCGATCAGGGCCCGCCACCCACCGACGACAAGACGGCGCAGCAGGCGATCCAGCCTGAAAAGATCGCTCCCGTCACCGAGGAAAAGGGCAAGYGCRTCGACCTGACGCCGCAGGACGTTGTGCGCGAACGCCGGCGGCCGCAGGGTGCTGATGTGGTCAAGCAGCTCGGAGACCGCGTGATCCTCCAGTTCAACAACCAGACATTCGTGGAGAGCAACGAGGCACCTCGCATCACGCGCGGCGCCAGAGACGTCTACTACGAGGATCTTTCGGGCGGCCGAACCCGCGAAATCGTGGAGCGCGACAACGGCGTCAGGATCGTCACCATCCGCAACCGCAATGGCGATGTCGTCAGGCGTTCGCGCATTACGCCGGACGGGCGCGAATATGTGCTGAGCTATGTCGACGAGCGTTATTACAACGATGTCGACGAGTGGCGCGATCCCGGCGACGACCTGCCGCCGATGCGGCTCGACATACCCCGCCGGGACTACATTCTCGATTCCGAGGATGTCGAAAGCGACGACGACTACTACACCTTCCTTGAGCAGCCGCCGGTGGAGAAGGTGCAGCGTCTCTACTCGATCGACGAGGTGAAGCGGTCGGCCCGCGTGCGCGATATCGCCCGGCGCATCGATCTCGACACGCTGAACTTCGACTTCGGCTCGGCCACGATCTCCGACACCGAGGTGCAGAAGCTCGATGGCGTCGCCAGCGCCATGGAAAAACTGCTCAAGAAGAACCCGGCCGAGACCTTCCTGATCGAAGGCCACACCGACGCCGTCGGCACGCCGGATGCGAACCTCGCTCTGTCGGAYCGACGCGCCGAGGCGGTCGCCGAGGCGCTGACCAACGCCTTCGGCATCCCGGCCGAGAACCTCACCACGCAGGGCTATGGCGAGGAGTATCTCAAGGTGAACACGCCCGGGYCGAACCGCGAGAACCGGCGTGTCGCCATCCGCCGCATCACCTCGTTGGTGGCGCCGGTGGCGAGCAACAGTGACCAGCAATGAGCGTTGGATTTCAAGATCCTGATCGGACTTCTGGAATCAACGCTTAAGGTGAAGGCCCGTCCGTGCCGGACGGGCCTTTTCCTTTCCCGGCTCAAGAAGATTTGTCCTGTCGACTGGAGCTAACTCATTGAATTGCCGCATTGCGACACCCAAATTCCCTACAGGGCGTTCCCTGCCCTGTCCCGACTCCAGCGGGACATACTGAGCCCCGCCGGGTCCCCTCCCCGGCGGGGTTTTTTGTCTTGAAAACCGGGCCTGTCTGGCCGAAATAGCCTCTATCGTAATTTGACCGGAAGCCTTCATGAAGCGTCTCGAACTCGCCATCGAATCCGTCATCCTCGCCTCGCGCTGGCTGCTGGTCGCCTTCTATCTCGGGCTTGGCGTAGCGCTCGCAACATATGCCTTGTCCTTCGGCAAGAAGCTTTACGAGTTTGTGATCAGCGCCTTCACGCTCGGCGACACCGACACCATCCTGAAGATGCTCGGCCTGATCGACGCGGCGCTGGTCGCCTCGCTGGTGGTGATGGTGATCATCTCGGGCTACGAGAACTTCGTCAGCCGCTTCGACGAGCAGGACGGCGAGGTGCATTGGCTGGGAACGATCGATGTCGGCTCGTTGAAGGTCAAGGTCGCCTCGACCATCGTCGCGATCTCCTCCATCCACCTGCTGCAGGTCTTCCTCAACCACGCTTCCTACACGACGGAGCAGCTGATGTGGCTGACCATCATGCATCTGGCCTTTGTCTTTTCGGCGCTGATGCTGGCCTATATCGACCGGGTGATGGCGCTGGCCAAAGGCAAGAAGGCCGAGGCGGCGGAATAGACCGCCRAAGCCCGTCAGTAGATTCTTTTGACCTTGGTCTGCGAGTTCGCAAACACCTCGTCTGGAACGAAGAAGTCTCCCGCGAGCTGATCGGCTGCGCCCGGTGCGTAGATCGAGAAATCCGTGACGCCTTCGGCGCGCAGCAYCTCTTCGTCAATGTAGAAGTTGCCGGTCGCCTCGCGCGACGGTCGCAGGAAGATCGCATGCGCGGCATCGGCCATGATGTCGGGCGAGCGGCTCATCGCCGCCACCGTCGCGCCGCCCAGAAGGTTGCGCACCGCCGCCGTGTCGATGGTCGAGATCGGCCACAGCGAGTTGACGGCGATGCCCTCCTTGGCGAACTCGGCGCTCATGCCGAGCGTGCACATCGACATGCCGAACTTCGCCATCGTGTAGGCGACGTGGTTCTTGAACCACTTGGCCTTCATGTCGAGCGGCGGCGCTAGATTCAGGATGTGAGGGTTCTTGGCCAACTTCAGGTGCGGAACGCACATTTTGGAAACCAGGAAGGTGCCGCGCGTGTTGATCTGGTGCATCAGGTCGTAGCGCTTCATGTCGGTCTCCAGCGTGCCGGTGAGCTGGATGGCGCTGGCATTGTTGACGCAGATGTCGATGCCGCCGAACCGCTCGACGGTTTTCGCCACCGCATCGGCGACCTGCGCCTCGTCGCGGATGTCGCAAAGCACCGGCAGCGCCTTGCCGCCGGCCTGCTCGATCTCCTCGGCCGCCGTGTAGATCGTGCCCGGCAGCTTCGGATGCGGCTCGGCGGTCTTGGCCGCGATCGTCACATTGGCGCCATCGCGCGCCGCCCTGAGCGCGATCGCCAGCCCGATGCCGCGCGATCCGCCCGAGATGAACAGCGTCTTTCCGTTGAGCGACATCCTTCGCCTCCCTCTTTGATGTGGAGGCAAATTGCGCGGCGGACAGTCGTGGCGCAAGACCCAACGAACCAATCGGCGATTACGCTGCGTCGTGCAGGGGAAGCCTAGACCAGCACCAGACCTTGCCGCATCGCGATCGCGATCGCGTCGGTCCGGTTGGCGGCGCCGAGCTTGATCAGGATGGCGGCGACGTGGAACTTCGCCGTGTGGACGGAAATGTTGAGCCGCCGGGCGATCACCTTGTTCGGCGCGCCTTCGGCCAGCAGCGCCAGCACTTCCGCCTCGCGCGGCGACAGGGCCGGGCGGGCCTGGTTGTCGTCAGGCGTCTCTTCCCTGGCAAGCTCGTCATCGTGGAAATCGCCATGCGCGATCTCCAACGGCGGCGCCTTGCCGACGCGGTAGCCTGACGCCGCCAGTCGCGCCGCAGCGGCGATCAGCAGGCCATCGGCGAAGGCAGGCAGCACGGCCAGCACATTGTCGGCCATCCGCTCGCTGCCCGCACGCCGCGAAAGCAGGACGATGGGCGTGGCCGAACTGACGACCCGGCTTTCCAGGCCGGCCTCATCGGCGATGGCGACATCCGCCATCTGGCCGACGCCGCTTCCAGCCAAGGCCGGCGCCAGATCGTCGCTCGCGGCCAGCGCATCGGCAAGCTGCTCGGCGCGCCCAGCGTCGCCGAGCGCGATCAACACCGTCAGCCGGTGAGTTGCCGGCTCTGGTCTCGCAATCGTCTGCGCCGCGCTGCTTACCATCGATCCTCTCAGCTCAGCGGCTTCTCGCCGATGGTGATCGAAACGTCGCGCTCGGCGCCGCCGCTCGAGACACCCAGCGTCACGGTCGTACCGGCGCTGTCCGGCCCGAGCTTGCGGATCAGCTCGCGCGGTCCGTGCACGGCCTCGCCGTTCCAGGCGACGACGATGTCGCCGACATGCAGGCCGGCGGCCTTGGCCGGACCGTTGTCGTCGAGGCTCATCACCATGGCGCCTTTGGTGTCGCCATTGCGGATCGGGTGCAGCCCGGCGCCGAGATAGCCGCGCGCGACATGACCCTTTTCGCGTAGCGTCGCCACCGCCCGCTCGATCGTCTCGTAAGGCATGACCAGCGCCCGCCGGCGCGGCCCGAACAACAGCATGCCGATCAGCCCGCCCTTGGCATCGAGCACCGGCCCGCCCTCGAAGCGGCCGCCGGTGTTGATGGCGAGATTGATACGCCGGTCGATCGTGCCGCCACGCATCGAGCGCCAGGCCGGCCCGACCTCGCCGACCGTGCCGAACACGGCGAGCGCGGCGCCATCGCTATTGCCAACGGCGATCGCCAGATTGCCGGGCCGCACGGCGCCGGCCTGGGCGAGTTGCGGCAAACCGGCAGCGCCGGAGGCCGGCTTCAGCAGTGCAACGCCGGTCGACGGATCGCGGCCGACAAGCTCCGCCTTCATGCTTTCGCCGGAGGCCAGCGTCAGTTCGATCTCCTCGCCGGCTTCGACCGCTTCCTCGGCGGTGACGAAGTAGCCATCGCGCCAGTGGAAGGCGCTCGCGGTGYGGTGATGGTGCGTGACGAAGCTCGCCAGCGCGGGGGCGGTGGTGGCCGCGACATCGGCGATCGCGTCGGAAAAGGCACTGAGATTGAAGTCGCTCATAAGACTGTCTCCTGGGTTCTGTGACCCAGATATCGCTCCGGAACGCCGCCGGGGGTACTCGCCTGACGGCTAGTCGCCGGCCGGACTGGCCATGTGGTCAGGTCGCGGCAATCGCGACCGCTCCGCACATATAGTCATCATTGTACGAGGGAACACGCCCATGGCTTTCGCAGCCGAACAACTTCCATCCGATGACACTTTGCTCGACGCTTACTCGGCATCCGTTGCCGATGCTGTCGACCGTATCGGCCCGGCCGTGTGCCGCATCGAGCGCATCGGTGCCGGCGGCCATGGCTCGGGCTTCGTGATCGCGCAGGACGGGCTGGTCGTCACCAATTTCCATGTCGTCGGCGATGCCCGCGCCGTGCGCGTGACTATGCCGGACGGCGCCTCGCGCGAAGGTCACGTGCTTGGCCGCGATCCGGATACCGACATCGCCTTGGTGCGCGCCGACGGCAGTTTCGCCGATGTCGCGCCGCTCGGCGATTCCAAGCGCCTGCGCCGCGGCCAGATCGCGATCGCCATCGGCAATCCGCTCGGTTTCGAATGGACCGTCACCGCCGGCGTCGTCTCGGCGCTCGGCCGTTCGATGCGCGCCTCGACCGGCCGGCTGATCGACGACGTCATCCAGACCGATGCCGCGCTCAATCCCGGCAATTCGGGCGGACCGCTGGTGTCGTCGGCGGGCGAGGTGATCGGCGTCAACACCGCCATGATCCACGGTGCACAAGGCATCGCCTTCGCGGTCGCCTCCAACACCGCCAATTTCGTCATTTCGGAAATCATCCGCTTCGGCCGCGTGCGTCGCGCCTTCATCGGCGTCTCCGCCGACACGACCAACCTGCCGCGCCGTGCAGCACTTCTGTCGCAGGTGACCACGAACACGGCGGTGCGCCTGCGCAGCGTCGAGAAAGACGGCCCCGCCGCCAAGGCCGGACTGAAGGAGGGCGACATCATCGCGGCGATCGACGGCCGGCCGGTGACCGGCGTCGACGATCTGGTACRCATGCTCGATGCCGAGCGCATCGGTCGCGAGACGCTCTGCACCGTGGTGCGCCGCACCGGCGTCAGCCAGGTGGCGGTGACGCCGGTGGCGCGGACGAACTAAAGCTCGGGGGTCGGCCTAGCCCTCGGCCACGCCTTCAGCATATTGCGCCAGGAACTCCTCGCTCGGCGGGATCGGCTTGATCACGTCGATCAGCACGCCGTTGGGATCCCTGGTGATGAAATGGCGCTGGCCGAACGGCTCGTCGCGCAAGCTGCGCAGGATCGGCAGGCCCGCGGCGACAACCCGCTCATAGACGGCGTCGGGATCGCGCACCTCGAAATTGATCAGCAGGCCGGACGTGCGTCCCCGTCCCTCCTCCGGAATCGTTTCGTGGTCGCCCTGGACCATGCCAAGGTTGACGCGCCTGTCCTCGACTGACTGCAGGTGCACATACCAGTCGCTCTCGAAGAGCGGCTTGAAGCGGAGATGCTCGACATAGAAGGCGGCGGTGCCTGCGACATCACCCGTCATCAGCACCGGATAATAGCTGGTCGTCTTCATCTTTCCTTCTCCTCGCATCCAACATACAGTCTGTATGTAAATGTAAATAACATACAGGCTGCATGTATGCAAGAAGAGTCCGAACGCCGCTCCAACCGTGACCGCACCGAGGCGACGCGCGCGGATCTGATCCGCGCGGCGCGGAAGCTGTTCACGGAAAAGTCCTATGCCGAGACCGGCACGCCGGAGATCGTCGCCGAGGCCGGTGTCACGCGCGGCGCGCTCTACCACCACTTCGCCRACAAGCAGGCGCTGTTCGCGGCGGTCGTCGAGCAGGAGGCAGCGGCCGTGGCGGCCGAGATCGATCAGGCCTCGCCGCCATCGCTGTCGGCGCGTGACGCGCTGATCGCCGGCTCGGACGCCTATCTCAAGGCGATGCGCGTGCCCGGCCGCACGCGGCTGCTGCTGCTCGACGGGCCGGCGGTGCTTGGACGCGCGGCCATGGACGAGATCGACAACCGCCACGGCAACCGCTCGCTGCGCGAAGGATTGGTCGCTGCAATGCGCGCGCAGGCAATGACCAGATTGCCGGCCGAGCCGCTGACCGCGCTGCTGGCCGCCGCCTTCGACCGGGCGGCTCTGGCCATCGAGGCCGGYGCGTCCGCCGAGGACTACCGTTCGGTACTGATCGCGCTCATGGACGGCTTGTCTCCGGYCCCTCCTCGATCCACACGCCCGGCTCCATCTCGTTGAAGCGGCCAAGCTGGCGCTTGAATTCGTCGATCAGCCAGGACGCGGCCGGCTTGGGGCTGCGGTCGGCGCGGTGCATGGCATAGAGCGGCGAGCGCACCTCGCGATAGGGCTCCAGATCGAGCTCCACCAGCCTGCCGCTGGCGAGGTCGTCGGCGATCAGCCAGCGCGGCAGGCCGCCCCAGCCGAGACCTTCGCGCATTAGGGCATGCTTGGTGCGCACGTCGGTCAGCCRCCAGGTGCGATAGGCAAACACACCATAGTCGCGCCCGCGCGTCCGCTCTGACTGGTCGGAGACGACGAGCTGGATATGCTCGCGCAGGTCCTCGACAGCCACCGGCTTCGGCAGTTTGGCCAAGGGGTGGTCCGGCGCCGCCGCCGGCACCATCGAGGTGAAGYCGATGCGCAGCAGAGTGACATCGGCATCGCCTTGCAGGCCACCGAAGCYAAGATCCGACTGGCCATTGACGACCTGGTCGACGATCAGGCCGAGCGAGCCGATGTAAAGCCGCAGCATCACCGCCGGGAACTGCCCCTCGAAGGCCTTGAGCACGCGCACCAATGCCGGCGAAGGCAGCGCCACGTCGACCGATATCGCCACTTCCGCTTCCAGTCCTTGCCGGTAGCCGTCGGCGCGCGAACGGATGCGCTGCAGCACGCCGATCATGCGCCGCGCGTCCTCCAGCATCGCCTTGCYGACATCGGTCAGCTGCGGCTCGCGCACACCTTCGCGTTCGAACAGTTTCAGGCCGAGYTGCGCTTCGAGATTGGCGATGCCGTAGCTCACCACCGACTGCGCCCGGTTGAGCTTGCGCCCCGCGGCCGAGAAGCTGCCGGTATCGGCCACTGCCACGAGGATCTGGAGCTGATCCAAGGTCGGGTTTGGCTGCATAACCTCTCATCCATTTTATTGATGGATTGTATACATATTATACCAGTTATCCTGATAGGCCGGCAATCCCATATTGGCGTGGAAAGTTCAATCCAACCCCAAGGGGACACCGCCATGTCTATTCTTCTCGTTACGTCCAGCCCGCGCGGCGACGCTTCGCACTCGACCCGCGTCGCCACCGATCTTGCCCGGAAGCTCATTGCCGCCGATCCGGCCAACATCCTTGTCGTGCGCGATCTGGTCGCCAATCCGCTGCCGCATATAGATCCCGACTACGCCACCGGTATCTATACGCCGGCCGAAGCCCGCACACCGCGCCAGGCCGAGGTTGTCGGCGTTTCCGAGGCCGTGCTCGACGAGCTTTTCGCCGCCGACACCGTGATCCTCGCCACCGGCTTCATCAACTTCAACATCTCTTCGACGTTGAAGTCCTGGGTCGACCACGTCGCCCGCTCCGGCAGGACCTTTGCCTATGGCGAAGGCGGCCCGAAAGGCCTCGTCACCGGCAAGAAGGTCTATATCGTGCTTGCTTCCGGTGGCATCTATTCGGAAGGCGCCGCGGTACAGATGGACCATGCGGTTCCGTATCTGCGCAGCGTGCTCGGCTTCCTCGGCATGACCGACGTCGAAGTCATCCGCGTCGAGGGCGTCGGCATGGGCGCTGACGCGGTCACCGCAGCCCTTGCCAAGGCCACCGCCAAGGTCGATGCGATCGCGGCCGCCACTGCCGATCACGCCGCCGTCGCGGCCTGACCGCCGACGCCGTAAACGAAAGAGGCAGGCGCCCRCCAGCGCCTGCCTCTTTCTGTATTTCGCTCCCTCCCGGCGCTGGTGATCGTGGCGATCCAGAACGCGGTGCCGATCTGGAACGACTTTTTCTTCCCGCTGGTCCTGATCACCTCCGACAATTTGAAGACACTGCCGCAAGGGCTGACCGTGTTCGTCGGCGAATTCACCACCGACTGGGGGTGCTGTTCACCGGGCTGACACTGGCGGCGCTGCCGATTACGCTGCTCTACATCGTGCTGTCGAAGCAGTTCATCTCCGGCATCACCCAAGGCGCCGTCAAATAGGCGCGGTCGAATAACGAAGAGATCGAGGATCATAAGTGGCGAACCAGAACAAGATCATCATCACCTGCGCCGTAACGGGCTCGATCCACACTCCGTCAATGTCGCCGCATCTGCCGGTGACGGCCGAAGAGATCGCCACCGCGGCGATCGAGGCGGCCGAGGCGGGCGCCGCGATCGTCCACCTTCACGCCCGCAACCCGGTCGACGGCCGCCCCGACCAGTCGACCGAGGCCTTCGCGCCTTTCCTGCAGGTCATCAAGCAGCGCTCCAACTGCGTCGTCAACATCACCACCGGYGGTGCGGCGACGATGAGTGTGGAGGAGCGCGTCAGGCCGGCGAAGGTGTTCGCGCCTGAGGTCGCCTCGCTCAACATGGGCTCGATGAACTTCGCGCTGTTCCCGATGCTGGAGCGCTTCAAGACCTTCGAGCACGACTGGGAGCGGCCTTATCTGGAATCCTCGCGCGACCGCATCTTCCGCAACACCTTCGGCGATATCGAGCACATATTGCGCACCTGCGCCGACAACGGCACGCGCTTCGAGATCGAGTGCTACGACATCGGCCATCTCTACACGCTGGCGCATTTCGTCGAGCGCGGCCTGGTCAAGGCGCCGTTCTTCGTCCAGAGCGTGTTCGGCATCCTTGGCGGCATCGGCACGCATCCGGAGGACGTTGCCCACATGAAGCGCACCGCCGACCGCCTGTTCGGCAACGACTATCACTGGTCGGTGCTGGGCGCCGGCCGCCATCAACTGCCGATCGCCACTCAGGCGATCGCGCTCGGCGGCAATGTCCGTGTCGGCCTCGAGGACTCGCTGTGGATCGGCAAGGGCAAGCTCGCCCGTTCCAGCGCCGAGCAGGTGACCAAGGTGCGCCAGATCATCGAAGGCCTCGGCGCCTCGATCGCCACGCCCGACGAAGCGCGCCAGATCCTGCAGCTCAAGGGCGGCGACAAGGTCGCGTTCTGATCAAGCAGAGGCTGGCCGGCGCAACCGAGGGCGGGCTAGCCGAACATCCTCTCGCCCTGCTCGTCGACGAGCTGGATGCCCTTCTTGATCGAGATGTCGACGGCGTCGTCCAGCCCGGCGAAGCGGTCGGCGCGGATGAAGCGATGTTCCTTCATCACGCCGTCGACCTCCTTGGAGACGACGCCGCAGGTCTGGTACTGGCCGTCGRCCTTGTAGGGCGTGGCGCTGATCAGGAAGCCCTTGTGCTCGACCTGCTTGGCCGGCTTGGCGGAACCGGTCTCCGTAGCCTCACCACCGCCGCCGCCGAAAAGCTTTTTCAGAAAAGACATTTTTCAAAACTCCATTTCACGCGGGCGCCGCAGGATTCATGGCGCATCTGTTCATTCAGACTTTGTCTCAGCATGCGCGAATGCGCCGCCGTGTTCCAGTCCCCTGACGAAAACGCCGACCAGCAGCTCGACCTGACGCCRAATCTCCTCGGCCTGCCGGCTGTTGGAATTCGCCACATAGCCGCTGGTCACGATGCCATGCACGCTTGACCACAAGGTCCGCGCCGCAAGCGCGCGGCGCTCGTCGTCGAGGCCGAAATCGCCGGCCTTGAGCACGCCGGCGACGATGTCGAAGAGTGCGTCGAGCAGCGCGTCATAGGCATCGGGGCCTGGCCGCGTCGCGCGGCGCCGGTTGAAGGCAAGCACCGCCGGCCAGCTGCCGGGATGCGCCTCTACGAAACGCACATAGGCCGCGGCCATGGCCAGGATGCGGTGCTGGACATCGCTCACCCCTTRCCTTTCGAGATCGGCCATCGCCGCCAGGCCTGTCGCRCCGAGCCGGTCGAGCAGCCGCATGTTGACGGCGCGGTGCACCTCGTCGAGATCGGTAAAGAGGTTGTAGACGGATCCGACCGAAATGCCGGCCTGCTCGGCGATGGTGCGCGCTTTCAGGTTCTCGGCGCCGCCCTCGTTGAGCAGCGCCTCGGCGATGGCGAGCACCTTCTCGCTCATTTCTTCCTTGTCGAGCGCCATGCTCTTTCCTGTCCTTATCTCCGGAGCCGGCGCGCCCGGCCCGGATTCATTCCATTGCCTGCGTTTACCATGCCCAACGCCTCATGAACAGCGTTCAAAATAATTCTTGAACAATGTTCATCTCCTGCTACGCCGGCTTCGTGAACATCGTTCACACAAATAGGGAGAAGGACCATACTTAGCCTGATCAAGACATTGCTGGACGGCGCCAGCGCCCGGGCCGAGGACAATCTGAAGGACCTTCGCCATCGATACCGCACCGACGAGCGCATCGCGGCCGAGACCACCGCCAAGATCGAGAAGGCGCGCAATGACAAGCTGATCAGCGAGTATGTCGGCAAGGATTGATCGCCTCTCGGTCGATAACGAAAAGGGCCCGGATCGCTCCGGGCCTTTTGCGCTGAACTGAAGAACTGCAGGCGGCCTTAGAGCGTTTCACCGTTTCACGGAAACGGCGAACCGCTCTATCTCTTTGTTTTTACGCAATTCCGGACGGAAAACCGATCACACTTTTCCTGGAATTGCTCTAGCGGCGCGACAGCGCCTCGATAGCCTCGGCGGYGTCTTCGAGGATGCTGATCGCCTCGGCCTGCTTGTCCTCCGGCGCATCGGCGATGTCGCCGAGCGCGGCGCGCAGCCGGTGGCGCAGCGCACGGAAGCGGTCACGCGTTTCCGAACGGCCGCGGCGCCCCTCGTCCTTGTCGTCGCCCCAGCCGAACCATTCGCGCGCCGCGGCCATCTTGCGGCCGAAGCGCTCGAGATGGTCGAGCACGCTGTCGATCATCTCGCGGTTCTCCTCGAGATGCGCCCTGCCGGCCTCGGTGATCGAAAACACCTTCTTGTTGCCTTCGCTGGCCGACACCGCGTAGCCCGCCTCCTCCAGGAAGGTCAGCGTCGGATAGACCACGCCCGGGCTCGGGCTGTAGATGCCGCTGGTGTGCTCTTCCAGCGCCTTGATGATGTCGTAGCCGTGGCGCGGTGCATCGGCGAGCAGCGACAGCGTGATCAGCTTGAGATCGCCGTCGGCCAGCATGCGCCCGGCGCGGAACATGTCGCCCGGGYCGCCGCGGCCRCCACCCCTGYCGCCATGGCCGAACGGACCGAACCCGCCGCCCCCTCTGCCACCGAATTTGCCGGCCATGCGCATGAACATGCGCTCGCCGAAATGATTGTGCCCGAAATGGTCGTGTCTGTGCATGGATTGCTCCTTGAGTTATATCTTACGATACATCTTAAGTTAGGCGCACTTCCCGTGGAGTCAAGATATATCTTACGATGTATCGTACAACGCGCCAAGGCCCTGGCGTCACGGTGATTTGGGAAGTGGAGCCCGCCTACCAGTGACCCTTGCGCCGGTTCCAGGCGTAGAGAAGGTCCGCGAAACGGTCATAGGCAAAGCGCGTCAGCGGCAGGGTGACAGGGTTGCCGAACAGGGACGCCAGCCATCCCTCGCCCGGCGTGAGCCGCCACACCGCAACGGCCACGTCGGCGCMGACCAGCAACCGCCCTGCGCTATCGGTCGTATGCAGCCGGCGGCGGATATCCTCGAGCGAGGCGCCGAAGGCAGAAAGCGCTTCGGGTTCGAAATTGATGTCGCGGAATTCGACGTGACCCGACTTGACCGCCTCGATCAGCCGCCTCTTCTGGCGGCTGATGYCGGCGTCGCACACCGGACAGCGCGTGTTGTACCATACGGTGAGCAAAGGCGCGGACACGGCCCGACTATCGGCGATAGAGCATGATGCCGAAAAGTGTGATGCGGTTTTCGGACGACATCATGCTCTATTCCTTAGATTGGAGACGGATTCAGATTTCAGGTCGTTCGACCTGAGATCATCCGTCTTTAGGCGCGGCGCCGCAATGTGACCGATCAGTCAAGCTGTCTCCGCGCTTCACCCAAGCGAACTGATGATCTCGCGATAGGCGAATTCCGGGAACGCCTTCATCGTCCGCGTCTTGACGTTGCCGCCCGACGACAACATCAGCGCGAAGCGGGCGAGCACCGCGTCGTCTGGGGCTTCGACGATGGCCACCATGTCGCATTCGCCCATGGTCAAATAGAATGATTTGAACGAGCCGCCCATTTCCCCCAGCAGCTTCTTGGYGGCATCGAGCCGTTTCGGCGACTCCCGCACATTCCTGGCGCCCAGCTCGGTCCAGTTGATAAGCACGATGTAGGTTGTCATGGCACACCTCCCTCCGGGGCCACGGAGCGCGGCGCCGTTACGACCGGCGCCGGGGCGGGCATCCGGCTTGTCGCCCACAAATGCATCCGACCCCGAAATTATCCTCCTGTCGGGCAAACCCGGCAAGGCGGCATGAGAGATGGCCGGGAACGCAAAAAGGGCGCCCGAGGCGCCCTTTTGATCTTCGTATGATTGCGTTCCGCTCAGCTGTCGAGGAAGCTTCTGAGCTTGCGCGACCGGCTCGGATGCTTGAGCTTGCGCAGCGCCTTGGCTTCGATCTGGCGGATACGCTCACGCGTCACCGAGAACTGCTGGCCGACCTCTTCCAGCGTGTGGTCGGTGTTCATGCCGATGCCGAAGCGCATTCTGAGCACGCGCTCCTCGCGCGGGGTGAGCGAGGCCAGCACGCRTGTGGTCGTCTCGCGCAGGTTGGCCTGGATCGCCGCGTCGATCGGCAGGATCGCCATCTTGTCCTCGATGAAGTCGCCGAGATGCGAATCCTCCTCGTCGCCGACAGGCGTTTCGAGCGAGATCGGCTCCTTGGCGATCTTCAGGACCTTGCGCACCTTTTCCAGCGGCATGGCGAGTTTTTCCGCCAGTTCCTCCGGCGTCGGCTCGCGGCCGATCTCGTGCAGCATCTRGCGCGAAGTGCGCACGATCTTGTTGATCGTCTCGATCATGTGCACCGGAATGCGGATGGTGCGCGCCTGGTCGGCGATCGAGCGGGTGATGGCCTGCCGGATCCACCAGGTGGCGTAGGTCGAGAACTTGTAGCCGCGGCGGTATTCGAACTTATCGACCGCCTTCATCAGGCCGATATTGCCTTCCTGGATGAGATCCAGGAACTGCAGGCCGCGGTTGGTGTATTTCTTGGCGATGGAGATGACGAGGCGCAGGTTCGCCTCGACCATTTCCTTCTTGGCGATCGCGGCCTCGCGCTCGCCCTTCTGCACCTGGTTGACGATCTTGCGGAATTCCAGGATCGAGATCGCCGTTTCGGTGGCGAGATTCTGGATCTCGGCGCGCAGCTCCTTGATCGTGTCCTTCTCGTTCTTGGTGAATTCCTTCCAACCGCGCGAGGTGAGATTCGCGATCGAGCGGGTCCAGTTCGGATCGAGCTCGGAGCCCTGATACTCCTTGAGGAATTCCTCGCGGCGCACACCGTAGCTTTCGGCAAGCCGCAGAAGCTTGCCCTCGTTCTGCACCAGGCGCTTGTTGATGTCGTAGAGCTGCTCGACCAGCGCCTCGATGCGCGCGGCGTTGAGCGACAGCGACTTCACCGCCTTGATCAACTGGTCCTTCAGCTCCTTCAGGCGGCGGTCCTGGCTGGGCGAAAGCGTGCCGGCGGCGGCCAGGCGGTTCTCGACCTGCTGGTCCTGCAGCTTGCGCAGCTTCTTGTAGGTGTCGGCAATGACGTCGAGCGTCTCCATCACCTGCGGGCGCAGTTCCGCTTCCATCGCGGCCAGCGACAGGCTCGCCTCGTCCTCGTCGTCTTCCTCTTCCTCCAGCCCGCGCGTGTCGCCGCCGACATTGGTGATGTCGTCTTCTTCCTCGCGCGCTGCCGCGCGGCCGCGCGGCTTCTCTTCGGGCTTGGAGGGCGCTTCCTCGACGCGTTCGACGACCGGCGCCTGCTTGGCCTCGGGGCCGGCATAGGTCGCCTCGAGGTCGATGATCTCGCGCAGCAGGATCTTCGATTCGTTGAGCTCGTCGCGCCAGATGATGATGGCCTGGAAGGTCAGCGGGCTTTCGCACAGACCCGCGATCATCGTCTCGCGGCCGGCCTCTATGCGCTTGGCGATGGCGATTTCGCCCTCGCGCGACAGAAGCTCGACCGAACCCATCTCACGCAGATACATGCGCACCGGGTCGTCGGTGCGGTCGGTCRGCTCTTTCTTGGTGGTCGTGGCGGCGACGGCGGTGCCGGTCTGCTCGGCGAGCTCGTTGGCGTCCTCCTCGCTGTCGGCGGRCGCTTCKCCTTCGGTCYCTTCACCCTGCTCGTCGTCCTCGACGACATTGATGCCCATGTCGTTGAGCATCGCATTGATGTCTTCGATGCGGTCCGGATCCGTCTCTTCCGAGGGCAGCACCGCATTGAGTTCGTCGAGCGTGACATAGCCGCGTTTCTTCGCGGCCTTGATCATCTTCTTGACAGCATCGTCGGAAAGGTCGAGCAGAGGGYCATCGGTGGCGCCTTCACGTTCGGTCTCGACCTCTTCCTTTTCCTTTGTCGCCATTCTTTGTCGTCTCCAAGCGGCCTTATATCGAAGCCGCGTAAACTGCCGGACCGGTCATGCCGGACGCGCTCGCACCAGAACGCTTCTTACCGGCCCACCAACCGCATCATCTCTTTTTGGTACATGTCGTTGCCCCAAAACCGGGTCTCCACTTTTGGGCGACATGCATTAAGTCCAGATTAACCCTGATATCTGGGGCAGGCACTTTGCCTGTCCAGCCATCACCAGTACCTCACATCGCTCAAATTTCCCGCCGACGCCGGGGCACGGTTAACGTTTCGAATCGTCCTGATTCCGCCAATCTGCCAGAAGGTCAAGCGCCTCTGGCATGATTCGCATGAAAAAAGCGAATCAATTACCCGACTTAGAGGCGTCGATTCGACGCGCTGCGCATTTCCACTTCACTTCCAATGGGCGGTGTTGGGGCCCTAAACGCGGCCAACCCTGCCCGACGACACGCCGAACCCTTCGATCAGCGCTTCCGTTGCCTGCACATCGTTGAATTGCGCTTGAATCTCGACGAGATGCCGGAAGTTTTCGTCCGAAGGGTCTGCATCGAGCGCCGCCTGCGCCTGTTTCAGCTCTCTATGTAATGTGCGGGCGCTACGCTGCAAGTGCATCGCCTGGTTGAAGGCGTCGCGGGCGTCATCGAGCGCCGCGGTCTCGAGCGCCGGCCACTGCCGTGCCCGCTTGATCAGCTCCACCGCCCGCTCCCAGATGCCGCCGCATCCGGCGCGCTCGATGGTGGCGATGACCGCGCCGCGCTCGTCGGCCGCGTCATGCGCCATGGCGTCGAGAATAGCCGCATGGAGCTTGYGCAAATCCGAATTGGCAAGGTCGAGGAATTCGACATGCGCGAAATTCTCGTCGATCAGCGCCGGATGGTTGACGAGCGCCACGATGATCGTCGCCTCGCGCACCGACATCCCCTCGCCGCTGCGCTTGACCAGCGCCGACTGTCCAAGGCTTTCGGTGATCGCGATGCGGCCGCTTCCACCTTTGGCGAACTGGCCGCCGAGCGCCGCGGCCTTGCCCTGGCCTCGATCTCCCGGCCGGCCGCCATCCTTACGGCCCTGCCTGGTGTCACGCTGGGCGCCAAAGAAACTCCGCACGCGCTCGCGCATCACCTGTTGATATTCGTAGCGCACACTTTCGTCGCGGATACGRCTGGCGAGCTCACTCAGCCTCTTTCCTAATTCGGCGCGACGCTCCGGCGTTTCGAAGACGCCGCCGGCGGTCTCCCGCATCCATAGCAGGTCGACCAGCGGCCGCGCATCGGCCAGCACCGCCCGGAATGCGTCTGGGCCCTCGGCCTTGACCAGATCGTCGGGGTCCTTGCCTTCCGGCAGCAAAGCAAAACGAGCCGAGCGCCCGGCCTGCACCGAAGGCAGAGCGAGATCGGCGGCACGCCATGCCGCTTTCAACCCGGCCTTGTCGCCGTCGAAGCACAGCACCGGCTCCGGCGCCATGCGCCACAGGAGCTCGAGCTGGTTTTCGGTGAGCGCCGTGCCAAGCGGCGCCACGGCGTTCTCGAAGCCGGCCTGCGCCAACGCGATCACGTCCATATAGCCTTCGACCGCGATCACCGTTCCGCCCTTTGCCAAGGCCTTGCGGGCGCGGGCGAAATTGTAGAGCACGTTGCCCTTGTGGAAGAGCTCGGTCTCGGGCGAGTTCATGTATTTGGCCAAGGCGTCGGGCGCCAGCGCGCGACCGCCGAAGGCGATGATCTTGCCGCGCGAATCCGGGATCGGAAACATGATGCGGTCGCGGAACCAGTCATAGGAGACCGGAATGTCGTCGCCATGCCGCACCAGTCCGCAGGCCTCGATATCGGCCTTCGGCACGCCCTTGGCAGCGAGATGCTCCTTCAACGCATTGCGGCTGTCGGGCGCATAGCCCAGCCGGAAGGATTGCTGCGTCGCCGGCGTCAGCCCGCGGTCACGCAGATAGGCGCGAGCTTTGGCGCCGTCGGCGCTCTGCAGCCGCTCCTGGAAAAAGGCCGTCGCCATTTCCATCACATCGGTCAGGCTGGCGCGTTCCTTCTCGCGCCGTTCTTCCCGCTCATCGCGCACCGGCATCGGCACGCCGGCCATTTCGGCGATCTTCTCGACCGCCTCGGGAAAACTCATGCCGTCGAGTTCGGTGAGGAACTTGAAGTGATCGCCCGAAACCGAACAGCCGAAGCAGTGGTAACGGCCCTTCTTGTCCTCGCAATGGAAGGACGGGCTTTTCTCGCCGTGGAACGGGCAGCAGGCCCAATAGTCGCCGCGCGACGTGTTGGTCTTCTTCCTGTCCCACGCGACGCGCTGGCCGATGACCTGAGAAATCGGCACACGGTCGCGTATCTCGTCGAGGAAGGCGGGCGGAAAGCGCATCGGGTGAAAGCTCGTTTGCCTCCATATAATCGAGCCGCCCGGGCACGGCCACTCCGGCCAGCCGATCGTACCCGCTTTTCACAGACGAAAAGAAGGCGGCCGGAAGGCCGCCTTCTGAATTTCCGGATTGCCGTGGATTAGTGCGCGGCGATCGCGCCGAAGATGATGCCGGAAAGGATGYTGACCAGCACATAATCGTTGCCGACGCGGATCCACTCCTGACCGGGGCCSGGGCGGCGCAGGCCGTAGCGGTTCCRGTCGCGGATCGGCTGATGGCGCTTCCAGTTGGAATATTTCTGGCCGTTGCGCCAATGGCTGCGCTTCACGACGACCTTCTTCTTCACGACACGCTTGTCGACATGCCTGCCGGGCTTCTGCCAATCGACCCGAGTGTAGTTCGACTGCGGCGTGCTCGGCTGGACGAGCGGCGCGGCCTGGCCGGAGAAGGCCGAGGCGRCCAGCATCGAGGCGGTGAGGGCGGAAAGTATGAGACGCTTCATGGTCGGTACTCCTTGTTGTCGATAGACGGAGGAGTAACCGCCAATGGATGAACCGAAACTGAACGCCAGAATTACAATTCTGTAATGGTTTCCGATGCTTGCGCAAGCTACTTCAACAACGCCTCGGATCGTCCCCGGCTATGYCGCCGAGGTTGGGCAGTATGAAGCGAAAACGCAGCCGCCGGGCGTATGCAACCAATGCTTCCTCCATTCATTTCCGACATGCGCCGTCGAGCCGAGACGATCATCGCATCAGAAAAATCTATTATTCGGCTAATCTTAATTGGTATATTTCGACGCGTTGAATGACTAAGATTCGTACTCCTCTCCGCGTCGCCGGAGCCAACTCGCGAGGTCGGCTGTGAGCGGCTCCGTCGTCCTCCTGCACCTTGCCGGCGCGGTGGCGCTGATGCTGTTCGCCACCCGCATGGTGAAGACAGGGGTCGAGCGCGCCTATGGYGACGTGYTGCGCCACAGGTTGCGYGCCACCATGCGCAATCCGGTCATGGCGGTRCTGGCCGGCTGTGGGCTGGCGGTCGCGCTGCAGAGCTCGACCGCGGTGACGCTGCTGGTCGGCTCCTTCGCCGGCGCCGGCATCGTTTCGGGCGCCRCCGGGCAATTGGCGGTGCGCGGCRCCGAGATCGGCTCGGCGCTTGTGGCCAAGCTGCTCACCTTCGACCTCACGCTTCTGGTGCCGCTCTGCCTGATCRCCGGAACTGTCATGTTCATGGCCACCGAACGGCGCGACTGGCGGCAACTCGGCCGCATCCTGATCGGCGTCGGCCTGCTGATCCTGTCGCTGGAGATGATCGGCCAGGCGTCGGAGCCGCTGCGCAACAGCCAGTTGATGYCGCTGATCATCAATTATTTCTCAGGCGATTCCATTACCACCTACCTGCTGGCCGCGCTGGTCACCTGGCTGTTCCAGTCGAGCATCGCCGCAGTGCTCTTGATGGCGACGCTGGCGGGCCGCGGGCTGATCACGCCRGAACTGGGTGTCGTCCTGGTGCTGGGCGTCAACCTTGGCTCGTCGCTGATTGCGCCGATGYTGACGCGGTCGGCGCCGCCGGAGGTGCRCATCGTACCGGTCGGCAATCTCCTGATGCGCGGCCTCGGCTCGCTGATCATGCTGGTCCTGATCATGACCTTCAAGCCGGATGTCGCCTTCCTCGGCAGGACCGCGCCGGATCAGATCGTCAACGCCCATATCCTGTTCAACGTGCTGATCCTGCTCGCTGGGCTGCCGCTGGCCGGTCTCGTCTACCGCGCTTCCGAAAAGATCGTGGYGCTGGGCACCAAGCCTCAACCCGCCGCCACGCTCGAGGTCGTGGAGCTTTCGGCGCTGAACGAGAGCGCCCTCGACACGCCGAGCCAGGCGCTGGCCAACGCCACGCGCGAGGTGGTGCGGGTCTGCGAGACGGTCGAGATCATGCTGAAGCGCATCATCGAGCTCTACGAAGATGCCGATCCCGCCAAGATCAAGGCGCTTGCCGCGCTCGACGACCGCGTCGACAGGAAGCATGCCGCGATCAAGCTCTATCTCGCCAAGATCACCAGGAATCCGCTGACCGAGGACGAGGCATTGCGGTGCCAGGAGCTGATCGGCGCCTGCGTCAAGCTGGAACAGGTCGGCGACATCATCGTGCGCAACATGCTGGTACATGTCAGGAAGAAGCTGGAGCGCGGCCTGGAATTCACCCCCGAGGGCTGGCAGGAGCTTTGCGCGTTTCATTCCTCGGTGCTGGCCAACGCGCGCCTTGCCTTCAACGTGCTGGTCTCGCGCGACCCGGAAACCGCCAGGCAGTTGGTTCTGGAGAAGGACCTGCWGCGCGAGCGCGAGAAGGAAACCAGCGCCAGCCATTTCCTGCGCCTGCGCGAAGGCACCGCCAAGAGCGTCGAGACGAGCTCGATCCACCTCGACACCATCCGCGACCTGAAGCAGATCAACTCGCTGCTTGCCTCGATCGCCTATCCGGTGCTTGAGGAGCGCGGCCTGCTCGGCGGCTCCCGATTGAAGGCAAGCTGAGCCGATCGGGACCTGCTGAAGAAATTAGTCTTTGCTCATCCTCGCTTCCGTCGGCTAAGGATCGCCTGAGGACCTGTTGGGAGGACGATCGGCCGATGGACACGCATTCGCGCAGCTTCGCCAAGGCGCTTTCATGGCGCGCCACCGGCACGATCGACACGATGATCATTTCGCTGGTGATCACCGGCAGCGTAAAGCTCGCCGCAGCCATCGGCGGGACAGAAGTTGTCACAAAGTCGCTGCTCTTTTACCTTCATGAGCGAGCCTGGCTGAAAATTCCTTACGGCAGAAACAAGAAGCCGGCCTCGTTGCCGGCGACCGAGGCTGAGCCAAATCTGATCAAGAAAAGCTAAAGCGCCATCGCCAATTTCTGCATTGCCGCGCCCGCCCAAGCGTGGTTTGAGGCCATGCATTTCCTCGCCTGTGTTTTGAATCATGCTGCCGCTGATTGCCCTTTTCCTTGCCGCCTTCGCCTTCGGCACCACCGAATTCGTCATCGCCGGCGTGCTGCCGGAGGTGGCGCAAGGCCTCGGCGTTTCGGTGCCGACCGCTGGCTATCTCGTCTCCGGCTATGCCTGCGGCATCGCCATCGGCGGCCCACTGCTGGCTTTGGTCACGGGCAAAGTGTCGCGCAAGACGCTGCTGATCGGCCTGACGATCGCCTTCACGCTTGGCCAGGTGGCCTGCGCGCTAGCCCCCGATTTCACCGCGATGCTTCTGCTGCGTATCGCCACCGCCGTGGCGCATGGCTGCTATTTCGGCGTCGCCATGGTGGTTGCGGTCAGTCTGGTGCGCGAGGACCAGCGCGGCCGGGCGGTCGCGGTCATCCTCTCGGGGTTGACGGTTTCCAATGTCATCGGCGTGCCCGCCGGCACCGCGATCGGCAGCCTGTGGGGCTGGCGCGCGACCTTCTGGGTGATGGGCGCGCTGGGCCTCGTCGCGATTATCGCTATGCTGGCGCTGCTGCCGCGAACGGCGGGCGCCGCCAACCGACCGGCCGGGCTGGCGCGCGAAGTTCGTGTGCTCGGCCGCCAGCAGGTCTGGACCTCGCTGATCCTCATGCTGATGCTGATGATCGGCCAATTTGCGCTGTTCACCTACATCACGCCGATGCTGCTCGAAGTGACCGGCCTCGACGATAGCCTGATCCCATGGGTGCTGCTGCTCAACGGCGTCGGCGCCACGATCGGCGTTCTGGTCGGCGGCAAGCTCGCCGACTGGAAGCTGATGCCGTCGCTGATCGTCATGCTCGCCCTGCAGGCGGTGGCGCTGGGTGTCATCCACCTTGTCAGCCCCTACCCGGTGCCGATGATCGTGGCCATCGTCATCTGGGGCGGTCTCAACTTCGCCATCGGCGCGCCGATCCAGACGCGCATCCTCGCCTGGACGGCCGATGYCTCCAACCTCGCTTCCTCGCTGATCCCGTCCGGCTTCAATGTCGGCATCGCGCTCGCCGCGTCGCTGGGCGCGGCGATGCTCAATGCCGGCTATGGCTATCRCAGCCTGCCGCTGGCCGGCGCGCTGGCCATGCTGGTGGCGGTGGTGGTGGCTGTCGCCTCGCAGGCCTGGGAATGGCGCAGCCGCGCGACGCCGCCGCTGCCGGCCGCGGCCGAGTAACGGACCAAGCTTTCGGTTTGTTGCCTCAGACCTTCGGTCGCGAGAAGTCCGCAGCTCCTGAAAGGATGGAAGCCAGGCTTTGAAGGCCTTCCTTCAACCGTTCGCGGTTGGGGGTAGCGCCTAGCGCCAGGCGGAAGCCATTGGCGAAGTCCGCCCCTATGGCGAACTCTTCCGCAGGGCTGATGGCCAGCCCCCGGCGACGGGCGATGTCGGCAAGTTCGGCTGAGCGCAACTCACTCTTCAGCGGATGCCACAGATGCAGGCCGGCATCCGTTGYCGCGAAAGCTTTGGAGAGGATGGTGCGGGCAATCTCTTGCCTGGCCAGCGCTTCGGMGCGTACGGCGTTGGTGATCTCGCCGGCAAGRCCGCTTCGCAGCCACTCGCAGGCAAGGCCCRTCATCAGCGGCGGCGCCATCATGGTGGTGCCGCGTATCGCTGCCGCGAACCGCTCCGCGGCTTGCGCGTCCGGCGCCGCCAGAAAGGCCGTGCGCAGGAAAGGCGATATGCATTTCGCCAATGTCGCGACATGGAGGGTTCGCTCGGGCGCCAAGGTCAGAAAGGCCGGCGGCGGCGCCGTCAGCAAGCGGCTGTAGGGATCGTCCTCAACGATGGCCAGCTCGAGCTTCGCGGCCATGCGGGCGAGTTCGCGCCGCCTGCCTTCGGGCATGACGGATGCGGTCGGATTTTGCAGCGTCGGATTGAGGTAGACGAAGCGGGCGCCGTGCCGTCGCGCCGCTTCTTCGAGATCGTCCGGCCGCATGCCCTCGCCGTCATCGCCGACAGCGGCAAGCTTGCGTCGCGTGGCCCCGGCCAGCGCGATCAGCCCGGGATAGGTCAGCGCATCGGCCAGGATCGTGTCGCCCTCCTGGGTCTCCGCCAGCACGACGGCCGTGAGCAGCGCCTGCGCGCCCGAACCGACAACGACCCTGTCGGCCGGTAGCCTGTCTCCCGCCGCGGCGAGCCATGACGAGCCGGCGGCGCGCTCCGCGGGCGAGCCCGGGCCGGGATGATAGGAAAGCAGCGCTTCCGCGCTGGAGCGCTTGAGCAACCCCTCGATGCCTATGCGGATCAGGGCCGGCAGGTTGAGGCCGGCAGGGGCCGGCGGGATGTTCATGCTGAGATCGAGGGCAGGCTCTTCCGGTTCGCCCGGCGTGACGAAGGTGCCGCGGCCCGCCGTCGCGTCGATCAGGTTTCTGCGCCTGGCTTCGGAAAACGCCCGCGTCACGGTCGTAAGATCGACCCCGAGCAGCCGGGCAAGTTCCCGCTGCGGCGGCAACCTGTCGCCCGGCTGCAAACGACCGTTCGAACGGGCATCCGCGAGAGCGTCGACGATCTTGAGATAGACGGGTCTTGGCCCCGCCGGCAAAGCCGGGAGCCAGCCGAGGTCACTTTCGCCGGTCACCTATCGCCATCCATACACTTTGTCGCATTGTATGCATACAAGAATGATATATGTATGTATCCGCGATCTCAAGRCCGGCTCGGCCTCACGCGAGATCCACTGGAGCGACGATCATGCAAGACCTTGCGCATTATCCACATCTGGTGCCCTGGCAGGTGGGAATTCGGGGCCGCTGTCCGCGTTGCGGCGAGGGCCACCTGTTTGAGGGATTCCTCAAGCTGGCGCCGAAATGCGACGTCTGCGGGCTCGACTATTCCTTTGCCGATCCCGCCGACGGGCCGGCCTTCTTCRTCATCTGCTTTGCCTGCGTGCCTTCGGTCCTGTTCGCCGTCTGGGCGCAGGTGACCTTCGAGCCCTCCATGTGGTTCCACGCTTTCGTTTCGATCCCGATCGTTCTCGCGACCTGCATCCCGCCGCTCAGGCCGCTCAAAGGCTGGCTCGTGGCAAGCCAGTTCTACCACAAGGCGGAAGAAGGAAGGCTGGCCAAGCCCGGCGAGTAACCGCCGAACCGATCTAAAGATCGATCCGATATTTGAGGCTTTCCGCGCCACCATAGGCGGCGGCCTTGGCGAAGCGCCCGACAAGCACTCCGCCATTGGCGAGGATCACCTTCTGGGATGCAAGATTGTCGAGGTCCGTGGTGATCTCGACATGGTCCAGGCCCACTGCCCTCGCCTCTTCGAGCATCAGCCGCAACGCTTCGGTGGCATAACCGCGCCCCTTCTTCCACGGCACCACCGCATAACCGATATGGCCAAGCACGTGCGGCGGCAGCGCCGATGTGCCTTTTTGCCAGCGCAGGCCTATCGAGCCGGCAGCCTCGCCATCCCAGATCCAGCGTCGAAAGCCAGGCAGGCGCGGCACGGTCGTGCCGTCGGGCAGTGTGATGGGYGGCCCCTTGGCCTCCGGATCGTCGAGGCCGGCAAGAAAGGCCACCGGATCCTGTTCGATCGCCTCGAGCTGCTCGCGCGTCGCTTCCAGCAGCCGCACATTGTCGGGCGACCACCCGCGCTCGAGCGCCGCCTTGTAGGACGGCAAATGTTCGAGTGCGGGTTTGACGATCTCGATCATTGTTCGTTTCCCTATCGAGACCGGGATAGCCGCCACGCGGATCGCTCTCAAGTCGCCTGGAACTGGATTTCGCCCTTGTTGAGGAAACAGGCCTTGTCGAACAGCGACAGGTCGAGCGGGTTCGGCAGCCGGATATCGCCGATATCCGGGAACGGTTTCCGGGCGGGATCGTAGGACCTGTCGACCTGGGAGATGAAGACCAGCACCAGCCCGCGTTCGCGGGCGAACGACCTCAGCGCGCGTATCTGGACCATGAGCTCAGGATTCTCGCGCTTCTGGTCGAGCAGTTGCAGATAGTCGATCACCGCCAGCGTGCCGCTAGGCGCCGACCGCAACGCCTCGATGATGTAGGCGGCGCTGATGGCGTCGGAATTGTCGAAGGTGAACAGGTGGTCGAAATCGGCAGGGTCGGCGCCGATGTCCCGGAACCGGCCCAGTATGTCGGCATGCATGTATTCCAGGGTGAAGAATACGGCGCGACCGCCCTGCTTCATGGCCGCCACGGCGAGTTCGAGGCTCATCAGCGTCTTGCCTTGGCCCGGTCGCGCCGCCACGAGGACCATGTCGCCGGGTATCAGCCGGGCCAGCAGCCTGTCGCCAGGCGCAGCCTCGGCGACCTTGGCCGCAAGCAGGCTCCAACTGGCAAAGCCTTCTTCACCGGCAACGCGGTCGAGCGCCTTATGGAGTGGAACATTTTCCCGGCGGGACAGGAGCCTCGCCTGGCGTTTCAGATGATGGACGGGTGCGGAAAGCCGCATCGAAAACCTCCTGCCGCGAGCAGTCTTGGCAACCCCTCCTTATGCCTGGCGCTCGAACAGTTGGTCGGGTGATCGACTGCCCTGCATGAACGATGCTTCCCGGTGGAGGGRGGAGGCGTGGGCGCGCCGGAATCAGATCATAGCGCAATCGAAGCGGGCCGAAAATCCGACCTCCAAAAGGTGTCGCTAAACTAGAAGTGTTTCGCCGAGGGATGCGAGACCTTCTATGATCGGCTCGGCTGATTCACGGGTGCGAGACATTTCGACGGGAGGGGCAAGAGGGTGCGGTTGAGATCTGTTCCGCTGGGCGCGGCCATCTTCTGCCTTGTCGCGATCCTGGCAGCGCTGACGGCATCGGTCAGCTCTTTCGCGGCCTTGCGGCCGTCGACCATTCCCGACTGGCTGCAGCGCCACGTCGGCGACGGCGAAGGCCAGATTTCTCAGATCGTGCTGGAGCGGGCGCGCGCGCTCTACCAGAAGAAGGTCAGCGAAGGCTCGGTCAGCAACCCCTGCTATTTCGCCATGGATGCCACGCGTCCCGGCGACCTCGGCAACAATGTGCTCGGCCAGCGTTATTATATCATCTGCGAAGCCAAGCAGATCTTCCGCGCGGTTTCCTCGGGCCATGGCGGCGGCCGCAACCTGAAGGGCGTCGCCGATTTCTCCAACGGCAGGCGCTGCGCGAAAAACTTCGGCAACGCGATGGACTCCGAGCTGACGGCCGGCGGCGCTTACTTGACCGCCGAGACCAAAACCTCCTTCAAGGGCTACTATCGCGTCGGCGCTGAGAACGCGGCATTCGTGCGCACCTTCGTCCAGTTCGACGGCGAAGGGGAGACGGCGAACGCCAGGCAGCGTGTCATCGGCGGGMACCCGGCGGTCATCCTGAAGGGCTTGTGCATGCGCAAGAACCCACAAAGCTCTTACGCCGACCACGACGGCTTTGTGYCCTACGGCAAGCTGGTGAATTACGCCGGCGGCCGCAGCAATGGCTGCACCAGCTGGTCGCCGGCCGATGCCGAGCAGATCATCCCCCTAGTGAAGAACAGCCCGACGACGCTCTACATCTACCCTGAATCGCGCGACATCGCCGCCGTCGCCCGCGCCAAGGCCGCCGGCCAGGCGCTCTCAAGCGCTGGTCCTTATTGGAACGCCTCCTGCCTGAAGGAGATCGGCACCCCCAAATTCTGGCCGAAGAAGATGCTGGAGCCGATCATCGCCCAGTACAAGAAGGATCATCCGGCGCCGCCGCAGCAGCCGGTGCCGATGTGCAAGGACTAAAGCAATTCCAGGAAAAGTGCGTTGCGGTTTCTGTTCGGAATTGCGTAAAAACAAGAACCTAGCGCGGTTCGGTGATTCCRTGAAACACTGAACCGCTCCAGGCTGCCGTCTACTGAAGCAGCCCCTTGATGATGGCGCTGGCCTTGGCGAAGTCCATCTGGCCGGCATATTTCTGCTTCAGTGCGCCGATCACCTTGCCCATGTCCTTCTGGCTGGCCGCACCTGTCGCCGCGATCGCCTCGCGCGCAGCGGTCGCAATCGCTTGATCGTCGAGCTGCGTCGGCAGGAACGCGCGAATAATCTCCATCTCGCCGCGCTCCTGTGCCGCCAGTTCCGGCCGCTTGCCATCCTCGAAGGCCTTGGCCGATTCCTCGCGCTGCTTCACCATCTTGGCGAGGATCTGCAGGATCTCGTCCTCGCTCGCCGGCGGCTTGCCGGCGCCGCGATTGGCGATGTCGCGGTCGTGGATGGCTGCCTGGATCAGCCGCAGCGTCGGCAGGCGGTGCTTGTCCTGCGCCTTCATCGCGCTCTTCATGGATTCGGCGATTTTCTCGCGCATCGTGCTTCTCCTTCGAATGCGGCGGACAATAGCTTCGCCGAACGGGTAACGCAAATTCTGGCAAGCCGCTGATATTGCTGGACGAATACTAATCAAACCTGGCTCGACGCAGCCTCATTGACCGCTTGGGCGCCTTCGCCTATGTACTCGGTCCTGCATGAGACAATGAGTTGACGCGAGGGAGCTGAAAATATCCAGCCCGCGCGTCTTGCCGCRCAAACGGTTCCGCCGACCCGTTGRAGCGCCTGACAGGAGTGCCGCCATGGCCACGACCACCGCCCCCTGGGCCACCGAAAAGCCGACCGCCCTTCTGGTGCTCGCCGACGGCACGGTGATCGAGGGCCGCGGTCTCGGCGCCACCGGATCGGCCGTCGCGGAAGTGTGCTTCAACACCGCGCTGACCGGTTACGAGGAGATCCTCACCGATCCTTCCTATGCCGGCCAGATCGTCACCTTCACCTTCCCGCATATCGGCAATGTCGGCACCAATGACGAGGATATCGAGGACTTGCATCCGGCCGCCCGCGCCGGCGCTGTCGGCGCGATCTTCAAGGCCAATGTCACCGACCCGTCGAACTATCGCGCCGCCGGCCATCTCGACCAGTGGCTGAAGCGGCGCGGCATCGTCGCGCTGTCCGGCATCGATACTCGCGCGCTGACCGTGCTGATCCGCGAGAAGGGGATGCCCAATGCCGTCATCGCGCATGCGCCCGACGGCGTCTTCGACATCGAGGACCTGAAGCGGCAAGCCGCGGCCTGGTCGGGCCTGATCGGCCTCGATCTCGCCAAGGAGGTCACGTCCGGCCAATCCTCGGTCTGGCGCGAGACGCCCTGGATCTGGAACGAGGGCTATGGCGAGYAGAGCGAGCCGTCAATGCATGTCGTGGCCATCGACTATGGCGTCAAGCGCAACATCCTGCGCCTGCTGGCAGGCCTCGGCGCCAAGGTCACCGTCGTCCCGGCCAAGACGGGCGCGGAGGAAATCCTGGCCATGCAGCCGGACGGCATCTTCCTGTCGAACGGCCCCGGCGACCCGGAAGCGACCGGCGAATATGCCGTGCCGGTGATCCAGAACCTCTTGAAGACCGACATCCCGGTGTTCGGCATCTGCCTCGGCCACCAGATGCTGGCGTTGGCGCTCGGCGGCAGGACCGAGAAGATGCATCAGGGCCACCACGGCGCCAACCATCCGGTCAAGGACCACACCACCGGCAAGGTCGAGATCGTGTCGATGAACCACGGTTTCGCCGTCGACGCAGACTCGCTGCCCGAAGGCGTCGAGGAAACCCACGTCTCGCTCTTCGACGGATCGAATTGCGGCATCGCGCTGACCGGCCGTCCGGTCTTCTCGGTCCAGCATCATCCCGAGGCCTCCCCCGGCCC